>NZ_JBNGDN010000036.1:0-18348 GCF_049975065.1 Hydrogenovibrio sp. | reverse complement strand
TAACCATACCGATTATGCTGAATTTTTAGCCGGAATAAAAAAACAAAAAACCGCCAGGCCTGGCGGTTTTTATACATTGAATACGTGAATGGCAACCGTCTTTAAAAACGGCTTATCCGTTTCACTTATACGGCATCAATCAGCGTATTTAAAGTCGCGCTCGGGCGCATGGCTTGGCTGGCCAGCTCGGCATTTGGCTTGTAATAACCGCCGATGTCCACGGCCTGGCCTTGCGCACCGTTCAGTTCGTCCATGATTTGCGCTTCGTTTTTCTTCATGGCCTCGGCCAAATCGGCAAAGCGTGCTTTCAACTCGGCCTCCGCATCCTGCGCCGCCAGTTCCTGCGCCCATTAGATCGCCAGATAAAAATGACTGCCACGGTTATCGATTTCTCCCACTTTACGCGATGGCGACTTGTTGTTTTCCAGGAAACGCCCGGTGGCTTTGTCCAAGGCATTCGCCAAGACCTGCGCTTTCGGATTGTTGAAATGGCTGGACAAATGCTCCAACGACACCGCCAAGGCTAGGAATTCGCCCAGTGAATCCCAGCGCAAATGGTTTTCACTCATAAATTGCTGAACGTGCTTCGGCGCAGACCCACCGGCACCGGTTTCAAACAAACCACCGCCGTTCATCAACGGCACAATGGAGAGCATTTTAGCGGACGTGCCCAACTCCAAAATCGGGAACAGGTCGGTCAAATAATCACGCAACACATTTCCGGTCACGGAAATGACGTTTTGACCTTCTTTGACATGACGCAACGTAAAGCGTGTGGCTTCTTCCGGCGACATAATATGAATTTCCAATCCGGCCGTATCATGCTCCAATAAATAGTGATTGACCTTTTCAATCAACTGGTGATCGTGCGCACGATGGGTGTCCAACCAGAACACCGTCGGCCAACCGGTTGCGCGCGCACGACTGACGGCCAACTTGACCCAGTCGCGAATCGGCGCGTCCTTGACCTGACACATACGGAAAATATCCCCGGCTTCGACATTTTGTTCCAGCAAAACCTGCCCGTCTTTATCCAGCACTTTGACGGTTCCGGCCTCGGTCATTTGGAAAGTCTTGTCGTGCGAGCCGTATTCTTCCGCTTTCTGCGCCATCAAACCAACGTTCGGCACCGTTCCCATGGTGGTCGGATCAAACGCACCATGATGCTTACAGAAATTAATGGTTTCTTGATAGACACCGGCATAACAACGATCCGGAATCACCGCCAAGGTATCTTGCTGCTGACCGTCTTTATTCCACATTTGCCCAGAAGTGCGAATCATCGCTGGCATGGACGCATCGACAATCACGTCGGACGGTACATGCAAGTTGGTGATGCCTTTATCGGAATCGACCATAGCGATATCGGCTTTAGCGGACACGGTATCGGCAATCGCTTGCTCGATTTCGGCATGTTTGTCGTCGTCTAAATTTTGGATTTTACTGTAAACGTCCCCCAAACCGTTGTTTGCGTTCACGCCCACTTGCTCGAATTCCGCGGCGTATTTTTCAAACACCTCGGCAAAGAAGACCGATACCGCCTGGCCGAAGATAATCGGGTCGGACACTTTCATCATGGTCGCTTTCAGGTGCAACGAGAATAAAATACCTTGCTCTTTGGCTTCCCGAACCGCCTTTGCCAGGAAATCACGCAAGGCTTTCTGACGCATGACCGCCGCATCAATAATTTCCCCCGCCTGTAAAGGCGCATAGGCTTTTAATTCTTTCGTTTCGCCTGATTCAGATACAAATTCGATTTTAAACTCGGTGGCCTCCGACAAGGTCGTGGATTTTTCAGAACCGTAGAAGTCACCCTCAGACATATGCGCCACTTTCGACTTGGAATCCGCCGACCAGGCGCCCATCGAATGCGGATGTTTCTTAGCAAAATTTTTCACCGACGTCGGCGCGCGACGGTCGGAATTCCCTTCACGCAAAACGGGGTTAACGGCACTGCCCAACACTTTGGCGTAAGTGGCTTTGATGCTCTCTTCTTCGGCATTTTTGGGGTTGGCCGGATAATCCGGGACATCATAGCCCTGGGATTGCAATTCCTTAATAGCCGCATTCAATTGCGGGATGGAAGCACTGATATTCGGCAACTTGATGATGTTGGCATCCGGCGTTTTCGCCAGTTCACCCAACTCGTTCAAAGCATCGCCAACGCGCTGGGTGTCGGTCAGTTTTTCCGGAAAGTTGGCCAGAATACGCCCGGCTAGCGAAATATCGCGCGTTTCAACCGCCACACCCGCGGCTTTGGTAAAGGCTTCGATAATCGGCAATAACGAATAAGTGGCCAAAGCGGGCGCTTCGTCGGTTAGGGTATAAATAATCTTGGCGGTCGTCTGAGCGGATTCGGTCATTGGAAATTCCTAAATATTTTCTGAAGTAAGCGCCCCTCAAGGTCAGGCGTTAAAAGATTAAAGAATGATAGAATAGCGGTATTTTACCCCACCGGCTGAAAAAATATAAGCCGACGATCAAACCGATGAGTTCTTGCAAATGCGCCACCTACTGTTATTCAATAAGCCTTTTAATGTGCTGTGTCAATTTACCGATGAACCCCAGTACAAAGGGCAACGCGAAACCCTGGCAGATTACATTCAACGCCCCGGCTTCTATGCCGCCGGACGCTTGGATCGAGATTCCGAAGGTTTATTGCTGTTGACCGACGACGGAAAACTGCAACATCAAATGGCCGATCCAAGCCATAAACAGCCGAAAACCTATCTGGTGCAAGTAGAAGGCGAGCTCACAAAACAGGCGATTCAGCAATTGCAACAAGGCGTTGAACTCAAAGATGGCCTCACTCAGCCGGCCACAGCCAAAAAAATCCGGGAACCCAAATGGCTATGGTCACGTAATCCGCCGATCCGTGAACGCAAAAACATTCCAACCTCCTGGCTGGAGCTGACGATTACCGAAGGCAAAAACCGCCAAGTTCGACGCATGACGGCCGCCGTCGGTTTTCCGACCTTACGCTTGATCCGCACGCGAATCGGCGATTACCAACTCAACAACTTACAACCCGGCGAATCCATTCTGCTGGAAAAATCGTGATAAAATAAGTCCATGCAAAATACCACTCAAACCACCACTCAAACTCCAACCGGAGACAACTCTCAAATTAAAGTCATCGTCGGTCTTTCCGGTGGTGTGGATTCATCCGTTACCGCGTTATTATTGAAACAGCAAGGCTATGACGTCGAAGGCCTGTTCATGAAGAACTGGGAAGGCGACGACACCGAAGACTACTGCCCCGCCGCCGAAGATTTCAAAGACGTTCAGGCGATTTGCGACACTTTGCAGATTCCATTACATATCAAAAACTTTTCCGGCGATTACTGGAACCGGGTTTTCGAGCACTTCCTCGCGGAATACCAATCCGGTCGCACGCCCAACCCGGACATTCTGTGCAACAAAGAAGTCAAATTCAAAGCCTTCTTACAACATGCCATGACTTTGGGCGCGGATTTTATCGCCACCGGACATTACGCACGCATCCACCGCGACGAAAACGGTCAATGCCACCTGATGAAAGGCTTGGACGCCAATAAAGATCAAAGTTATTTTCTCTATACCTTGCAACAACATCAATTGGCGAAATCGTTGTTCCCCATCGGCGAATTGGAAAAGCCTTATGTACGCCAACTGGCGGAAGACGCGGGCTTGATCACCCACGACAAAAAGGACAGCACCGGCATCTGCTTTATCGGCGAACGTAAATTCAAGGACTTTCTACAGCGTTTTCTGCCCGCACAGCCAGGCGACATCGTCAATACCGACGGCAAAGTCATCGGGCAGCATGACGGCTTGATGTACCACACCTTAGGGCAACGCAAAGGCCTAGGCATTGGCGGTGGACATGGAGATTCCGGCCTTCCTTGGTTTTCGGCGGAAAAGGATTTAGAAAAAAATCAACTGATTGCCGTTCAAGGCGCGGATCACCCATTATTAAACCACGCCTATTTGACCGCCGACACCTGCGACTGGACGTCCGGCGAATGCCCTAATCTGAATCACCCACTCAAAGCCAAGGTGCGTTATCGCCAACCGGAAACTGACTGCAGAATACTGTCGGAAAACCATGGCGAAATCGTCGTAAAATTCGACCAAGACCAAACCGCCATCACTCCGGGGCAGTCCGTGGTATTCTATCAAGGCGATGAATGTCTCGGTGGTGCCGTCATCACCGGACGTTATCATCATTTAAGTGAAATTGAAGCGAGATCAAAGCGGGAACAATCAACGTTATGACGCAAAGCTATACCGATCAAGACAGAACCATTGCGCTGATAGGTCTCTATCAAGTGGCGCAATTGGTGTATCAACTGGCCACCACTGGCAAAACCGACGATACCGCCTATCAGGCTTCCATCAACTCCTTGTTTGTCGAAAACCCGAGTGAGACACTTGATGTTTATGGTGGCCAAGTCGAAAACATTCAGCTGGGCACTCAAACCCTGTTATCGCAAATGAGCAATACGGAATCGGTTTCCAGTCGAAACATTGAAATCACCAAATACGTTCTCAGCTTGATTATTTTGGAAAAGAATGTATCCAAGACCGATGGCGTTTTTAATAAAGTGTCCAGAATTATTGAATCGGCGCTCACGCAGAGAACGCACTTCGGCGACTTCCACGAAAACGTCATCGCCACACTGGCCAGAGCCTATTCGGAGAACATCAGCCCGATTAACCCGAGAATCATGGTCAATGGACAGCACGGGCATTTGCAAAATCCGAAAACGGCCAATAAAATCCGTGCCCTTTTATTGGCGGGCATTCGCTCCGCTGTATTATGGCGTCAGGTGGGCGGCAGCCGCTGGGGGTTGCTGTGGAGCCGCAAAAAGTATTTACGCAACGCCCAGGCGCTCTATCGTGTGCCGCCGCCAGAACATGACCGAACAGACATCCAACCGAATAACGAACAATAAACAACGAACAAAAAATGCACCGGATCCCTCCGATTCATAAGATGCAGTGACAGCGGCACTTCGAACACCAACCGAAAGTTTTCATTGGAGCAGGCTATGAACGACGTGAGCATTGAATCCCAACCGAGCCCAGAAACCTTGGACGCCTTGAATGTTATGGAATGGCCGATTTGGGAAAAAGAAGTGTCCAATTTTCCTTGGCATTATGATGAGCAGGAAATCTGTTACCTGCTGGAAGGTGAAGTGACGGTCACCACAGAAAACGGCAGTCAATACCATTGTCAAGCGGGCGATCTGGTCACCTTTCGTAAAGGACTGAGCTGTTACTGGTCGATGAAGAACCGGTTAAAAAACATTATCGATTTGGCTGAGACCCTTCGCGACAGAGGGGTGAAGTGCAAGGTGCAAAATGTATAAAAAAACAGCCACTAAGCTTGCTTAATGGCTGTTCCGCCTTTCACCAGACCTGCCAGGCCTGGCAAAATAACCGCAAAGACCTTTAACCGTCTTTTACAGGCCGCTTAACCGAAGCGTCTTGTAGTTCGATTTTTTCTCAATCTTAGCCTTGGAAATCATGGTTTCAATGCGTCCTTCAATTTCACTGGTGGCATAAATCTCCAACAACACATCCTTCAATTGCGCGAATTCTTCGTTTTTGTCAGACAATTTACCCGCTTCCACTTCGATAAGCTCAATAATCACCGAATCACCGGTTGGCAATTGGTAGATTGAATAAGTGGGTTGATCCGTCTGCGGCTTCGGCGCTTTGAAAATCGCTTGTGTTAACTGTGGCAACACTCGCTGGTTTTCACGCTCCAACCAACCGACTGGGGTAAATTCGACGCCCTCTTTCGCCAGAGACTGCATATCCACGCCCCCTTTGTTCAGGGTTTGTAACAACTCGTCCGCCAAAACCGCTGACACATTAATGGCCGCTTCACGCTTCAAGCGAGTCACGATTTCCGCCTTGACATCCGCCAAAGACAGCTGCGTTTCTGGCGCCACCTTATCCACTCGAATCACAATGGACTCGGTTGGAGACAACTCGATAACCGAACTGTTCAGCCCCGATTTCTTAACATCTTCGGAAAAGGCCGCCGCCAGTACCTTTGGATTGGATGTCACCGTATCGACCCCGCCGCTTTCCGGAATCTTATCCGTCGTCTGAATCTCCAACCCAACCACTTCGGCTGCTGGCACTAAAGAATCGGGCTGTTCATAGGCAACGGTATTCAACTGTTCCAGCAACTCAAAATACTGTTTTTCCGCCTGCTGATCCAATACCATTTCCGCCACATCAGGTTTGACTTCTTCAAACGACAAGACTTTTTTCGGCTGAATTTCCGTTAACTGAATCAAATGATAACCAAAGTCGGTTTTCACCGGCTGACTGGTCTCCCCAACCGACATAGTGAACACAGCCTCGTCAAACTCCGGCACCATCATACCCTGCTGAAACAGACCGAGATCCCCACCCAATGCGGCCGAGCCAGGATCGTCAGAGTATTCCCGCGCCAATTCTGCAAAATCGGCACCTTCCGCCAGTTTGCCTTGGATCTCTTCAATTTCTGCCAAGGCCGCGGCGTCATCAGTTTGTTCATCTATTTTCACCAGAATATGGCTGGCCTGGCGTTTTTCCGGATCGGTAAACTGATCCTTATTCGCTTCATAAAACTGCTCAACCGTCGCATCGTCCACCGTTAATTGATCCGCCAAGGCTTGCTGAGACAGCAATACATAGCTCAACTGCACCATTTCAGGTGTGACAAACTCTTGTTTATGCTGTTCATAATAGCCCTTGATATCATCATCGGAGATATCCGCCTTTTCAATAAAAGGGCGCTGATCCACTCGCAGATAATTGACATCGCGTTTTTGAAATTGTAACGCCGCCAACTGCGTCACTTGATCGTCCATGACAAACGCCGAAGCGGCGGTCAACTGACGATTTTGATTCTCAATCAGATACTGTCGCTGCTCATACTCAAAGAGCGCAACATTCAAGCCGTTTCGCATCAAAATATCCTGATAAAGCGCCTCATCGAACTGGCCGTCTTTCTGAAAAACCGCCGCCGACTCAATCGTCATCGCCAACTGCTGATCCGAAATGATCATATCGTGGCTTTTCGCCCACTGCCGCACCACTTCCGATTCAATCAGAGCATCCAGCACCTGATCACGCAAATCCGCATCCTTGACCACCTGATCGTAGAGGTCGCCAAACTGATTTTTCAATCGAGACTGCTGGCGACTGTATAGATTCAAAAACTGATTCGCAGTCACTTCTTCACCATTGACCTCGGCCACAACCACAGTTTTATCGCCTTGGGCATACTGATCTATGCCGAACAGCGCAAAGGTAATAATGATCAACCCCACAATCGTCCAAGCAATCCAGCCCTGTGCATGATCTCTAATGCTCTGTAACATCTTAATTCGATACCTTAAAAATTTAAAAAAATTATTGTAACAATCTCCACTCAGGCTTTCAGATAAATTTAGCCTTTAAAAGACGCTATTACCGAGTGTGATGTCCTAAACATGAAAATGGCACATTCAATACATGGGAAGGCGATCAGAAACCCAACAAGTTTCTAATGCAAGACCGTGTTTTTATGATAAATTGTTGGATTTTCTGACCCGTCTAAACTCAAAAGTGACTCTAACTATTATGAACAAAGTATTATATATTGATGATGCCTCTTCCATGCGCAAACTGGTACGCATGGTGATTGGAAATGAATTTGACCTGACTTTGGCAGATGATGGCCAGCAAGGGCTGGAGGCACTCAGTCGCCATCAATTTGATGTCATTATCTCAGACATTAACATGCCGGTAATGACTGGACTGGAATTCCTGGAAGCGGCACGAAAACTGGACAATTATAAATTCACCCCGATTCTGATGATGACCACGGAAGCCAGTCAGGAAATGAAGGATCAGGGACGAAACTTAGGCGCCACCGGCTGGATTGTGAAGCCGTTTGACCCCGAAAAGTTACCCACCATTATTCGTAAAGTTCTTAACTGACCCCAAGTTAGCCAGCGTCCTGAAAGATCAGGGCGCCTCGCTCAAAAAGGCTCGCTCAGGAAATTTCAAAAGGGTCTTCAAGCACCAGCGTTTCATTGCGATCCGGCCCGGTGGATAGAATCGAAACCCGCACACCCATTTCGTTTTCAAGAAAACGAATATACGTTTGCGCGGCCTCCGGCAAGGCTTCCCAACTGGGTACACCGACCGTTGAGCACTGCCAACCAGGCAAGGTTTCGTAAACCGGTTCGACCTGATCATACTCATCGGCACTGGAAGGCGGCAGACTGACCGGCTGGCCATCTTTTAAATAATGGGTACAGACCTTAATTTCCGCCAAGGTGTCCAAAACATCCAACTTGGTTAAGCATACGCCCGTCAACCCATTGACTTGCGCGGAACGTCGCAAAGCCACCGCGTCAAACCAGCCGCAACGGCGCTGCCGTCCGGTCGTCGCACCAAACTCTTGGCCACGAGTGCCCAACTCTCTGCCAATGGCATCGCCCGTATCCGTTTCACAGTCATAGACCAACTCGGTTGGGAATGGTCCCCCACCCACACGCGTGGCATAGGCTTTGGTAATCCCCAACACATAGTCCAGCTGACAAGGGCCTATGCCACTGCCAGAGGCCGCCCCGCCCGCCGTGGTATTCGAAGAGGTGACATAGGGGTAAGTCCCTTGATCTATGTCGAGAAGCGTGCCTTGCGCCCCTTCGAACATCAGGTTCTTACCGGCACGATTATACTGATCAATCAGGTTCGGAATATCCGCCAACATCGGCACAATGCGATCCGCGTAAGCTTGGCATTTTTCCCAAAGGACATCGAATGAAACCGGCGCAACCTGATAGTAGTTTTCCAACATATAATTGTGGTACGCCAAGGTGGCTTCCAACTTTGCTTTGAATTGCACCATATCTCGTAGGTCACCAGCACGCAATCCGCGTCGCGCCACTTTATCCTCATAGGCCGGACCGATGCCTCGACCAGTGGTACCAATGGCCTGTTTACCACTCGCCAATTCTCTGGCCTGATCGACCGCCACATGATAATCCAGAATCAAAGGACAGGCATCGCTGATTTTCAGGCGATGCTGAACACGCAAACCATTGGCTTCAAGCTGCGTGACCTCTTTTTCAAGCGCCTCCGGTGACAGCACCACACCATTGCCAATAAAGCACTCAACCGTTTCTCGCAGGATGCCGGACGGAATCAAATGCAAAACCGTTTTTTGCCCATCGATCACCAGCGTATGACCGGCATTGTGCCCACCTTGAAAGCGCACCACCGCCGCCACGCGATCGGTTAACAAATCAACAATCTTACCCTTACCTTCATCGCCCCACTGAGTGCCTACGACGACAATATTCTTTTTAGCCATTTCTTTCTCTTTGAGTTTGAATTACGGTTGACCGGTTTTGACAGATAACTGCCACTGACCCGCATCCTGAGCAAAATACGAAACCCCATCGGGTAATTCCGCCAAATCATAAAAACGTTTCACAATGGTGTCTTGCGACTTCAGACGTTCCACCTCCGCCAAGAGCGTGGCATCCAATACATTCGGTGCATACACCAGGGGTTTCTGCGACGATGGCGGCTGCACCAGTAAATCAAGCGCCCCTCGCAGATCCAGACTGAAGCCGGTCGCCGGTTTATCCACGCCAAAAGCCAAGGCAACACCATCATAACGCCCACCTCTGGCCAACTGATACATCTTTCGTCCAGCCGCATATCCGCTGAAAATGATCCCGGTATGATATTGATAACCGCGAATATCGGCCAAATCGATGTGAAGGTTGAGGTGTTCAAACGCTTTGAAGTAGCGCACAATCGCGTCAAGATGCGACAGATGCGACGCCATATCCGGTGTTGCATCCGACAACTCTTGAGTGGCGGCCATCACATCCTCGGCTTCGCCACACAAATTCAAGAGACTGTGAAACGCCGCTTTCAGTGGCTCCGAGAGCGACAAAGTGCCCACGAAATCATTGTATTCCGGCACCGCTTTGCGCAACAAAATATCCACCAGCGTATTCTGCTGCGCTTGCGTCAACTCGGCCGCCGTCATCAGACTGTCCACAATTGAAACGTGCCCGATACTCAGCGTCAAATCCATTAATCCCAAGGCATGCAGGCTGCGAATCATCAACTCGATCACTTCAATGTCGCTTTCCACACCGGAATGACCAAATAATTCTGCGCCGACTTCAATCGGGCTTCGAGAGCCTTTCGCACGGTTATTACGAGTTTTCAACACTTCACCGACATAGCATAGGCGCTGAATGCCCGCCTGTTGAATCCGGTTGACCGCGATACGCGCCACCTGAGGCGTCATATCCGCCCGCACCCCCATCATTTTACCGCTCTCTTGGTCGGTAAAACGACAAGTGTCCACGGCCAAGTGACGTCCTTTTCCGGTCAATAACGAATCGGTAAATTCCGCAATCGGCGGTAACACCAAATCGTACCCCGACAACTCAAACCCATCCAGCAATTGACGACGGTAATACTCCAGTTTGCGTGCTTCACCTGGCAATAGATCTTCCAGACCATCAGGCGTAAACCAAATATTTTGTTGCATCACACTCTTCTTACGTAAAAATAAACAATAAAATCAGACCCAATACCATACTGCTCAAGCCCATCCAGCGTAACGAGCGATCATCCAGCTGAATCAACTCGGACATGGCACTTCGCCAACCCTTTGGAAACACAAACGGCAACAAGCCTTCCAGCACAAACACCAGCGCAATCGCACTCAGTAACGTATCCCACACATTGCCCCCAAACCATTGAACCATTGGCTTTCAATCGGGACGCCCCACACTGGGGCACGCGGCCATCAAAAAGGCATAAAAAAGGTGGACTGAACCACCTTTATGATTGTCTTAACCGTTCAGCCTTCTTTACTTAGGCTGATTAAAAAACTTGAAAAAGTCGGACTTCGAATCCACCACCATCATGTCAGTTTTACTGCTGAATGACTGTTGGTAAGCATTCAAGCTTTGGTAGAAAGCATAGAACTCTGGGTCTTTGGTGTAGGCTTTGGCATAAATATCCGCCGCTTTAGCGTCCCCTTCACCGCGAATGGTTTCCGCATCGCGATATGCATCGGCAATGATAATGGTTCTTTGACGATCGGCGTCCGCACGAATACGCTCCGCCGCTTCAGAACCCTGTGAACGCAAGTCCTTCGCCACACGGTTACGCTCGGCTTCCATGCGCTGATACACCGACTCGCTCACATTCTGTGGCAAATCCACCCGTTTGATTTTGACATCGACAATATCAATACCGAAATCGGCAACCGATTGCACCGTATCCTTGCGAATCGCATTGACAATGGTTCGACGATCCTGAGAAATCACTTCCTGAACCGTCCGGCTACCGAATTCGGCTCGCAAACCATCTTTGATGATTTGCGCCAGACGCATATTCGCCAAGCGAATATCACCGTTCATGGAAGTATAAAATCGTTTCGCATCACTGATGCGCCACTCCACAAACGAATTCACCAGCAAGTTTTTCTTTTCACTGGTCAGATAACGCTCCGGTTCGGCGTCCAGTGTCTGCAAACGGGCATCAAACACCCGCACATTGTTGACAAACGGTGTTTTGAAGTGCAGACCGGGTTTCAAATTGTCTTCAACAATCTCACCGAAACGGAAAACCAAAGCGGTTTCACCCTGCTGAACCGTAAACAAGGCATTGCTTCCGATAAACAGAATCGCCGCCAGAAAAAGTGTCATAACGGTTTTCATTTTAACGTAGCTCCCTTGTTCTCAAGTAATCACGAATATTGCTCTGATTCGAGCCTCGATTGCCCGTTGCAGCGTTAGACGAGTTCGTGCCAGTCGGCTGGGTGCTCGAAGACGAGTCGCTCGGGATATTGAATGGAATGGTTGCCGACTGAGACCCAGACATCATTTTATCCAACGGCAGGTACAACAAATTCGTCCCGCTGTCGGCACCGACAAACACTTTCGATGTCGCCGTCAAGACATTGGTCATAGCATCCAGATACAGACGCTCGCGCGTCACGCCTGGCGCTTTCTGGTATTCGCTCATCACGCTCTCAAAACGACTGGCCTGACCGGTCGCACGTGCAATGACCTGATCTCGGTAGGCTCGCGCCTCTTCAATTTGACGAGCTGCATTACCACGCGCTTTCGGCAGAATGTCATTCGAATAGGCTTCCGCTTCATTAATGAGACGTTCGCGATCCTCACGCGCCTTGACCACATCGGCAAAGGCGTCCTGCACCTGTTCGGGCGGTTGCGCATCTTGCAAGTTCAAGGATGTAATCATCAAACCGGTATTGTAGGCATCCAGATTTTCTTGGGTGAGCGCCCGCACTTTTGAGACCACTTCATCGCGCCCTTCGGTGAGCACAAAATCCATCGTATTGCGCCCGACCACTTCGCGTAAAGCACTTTCGGTCAAGTCGCGCAAAGTGGCATCCGGCATGGCCACATCGTACAGATACTTCTTGGCATCACTGACTTTGTACTGCACCGCAATGCGAATATCGACAATGTTTTCGTCTTTGGTCAGCATTAAGGCTTCATTGGCCACGGTGCCGTTACGGTTACGCCCATCGGAACGGTAACCGATTTCCGCAGTACGAATGCGATCCACATTTACCGTGGTAACGGTTTCGATCGGCCAAGGCAAATGCCAATGCAGACCGGCTGTGGTTTCTTCTTTGTAAGCACCGAATTGTTTGACCACGCCTCTTTCCGGCGAATCAACGGTATAGATACCGCTTAACAGCCAAACCACCACCAGTGCCAGTACAATCAACCCAACGCCTTTAGAACCGCCGAATTTATCACCGGAGCCACCGAAAAACTCCTGTGCCTTCTGCAGCACTTCTTTTAAATCCGGATCTTGATTTGAATTGTGATTCGATCCATTCGGTCTGTTTGAGTCATTCGGTCGTTTATCGCCCGAATTGCCTCCTGAACTGCCCCCAGAATTCCCCCCTGAGTTTCCCCAAGGGTCTTGTCCAGGTTTACCCGGCTCATTCCACGCCATTCTTTTCTCCAGAAAATTAAAATTCAGTCTGACATTCTAAATTTTATCGAACAAAATGTCATCAATTAATCCCTTTGACTTTGGGATTAATTTATTTGATTAGACAGAGTTTGTCAGCCTGAAGCGGCTAATACCCTGTACTCAAGAATCTCATCCCATTTTTGAACCTGTTCGGATTCCATTTCCGTCAACGACATCTCAAACACACTGTTACCCGCCTCATCATAGCCTTCCGCCAGAATCGTACCCAGTGTATAGAGTTGTGAACGACGCTTTCCCGCCTGCACATCCAGCACCAGACGAACCGTGATAAAGCGTCCGCGAAAATAGGCCGCCACGGCATCCATCATCAACTCAATACCGGATTGCTCACGGGCGGAAATCCAAACCCGTTCCGGCAAGCCTTCGGTATTCCTATCGACATGCGGTGCCACTAATGGCTCCAAGCGGTCAATTTTATTAAACACCAATAACTGAGGGACATCCTCGGCACCGACCTCTTTAATGACTTCGGCCACATCGGCGATTTTTTCGTCTCGGTGCGGGTCGGCGGCATCCACCAAGTGAATCAATAAGTCCGCTTCGCTGGTTTCCTCTAAGGTCGAGCGAAACGCCGCCACCAAATCATGCGGAATGTGCCGAATAAACCCGACCGTATCGGCAAAGATAACGGGGCCAGCGCCGGGCAAATGCACTTTACGCAAGGTCGAATCCAGGGTTGCGAACAAACGGTCTTCGGCGTAAACACCGGCCTGGGTCATTTGATTAAACAAGGTCGATTTTCCGGCATTGGTATAACCGATAATCGTCACCGTTGGCAAGTCGGATTTCTGGCGGGAACGACGCCCCAGATTTCGTTGCTGCCGCACTTTTTCAATGCGCGTTTCGAGTTGTTTGATTTTGCCTTGTATCAAGCGTCGATCCGTCTCCAACTGGGTTTCACCCGGACCGCGTGCGCCAATGCCGCCCTGACGATCCAAATGGCTCCAACCTTTGACCAAACGGGTGGACATCCGCTTGAGCTGCGCCAACTCCACTTGCAATTTGCCTTCATGGGAACGGGCGCGTTGTGCAAAAATATCCAAAATCAAGCCCACCCGATCCAACACCTGACAATCAAGAAACTGGCTTAAATTGCGCTCCTGCGCCGGACTCAACGCATGATTGACAATCACCACATCCGCCTCGTGCATCTCAACCGCCAGCTTGACCTCATCGGCCTTGCCCTTACCAATAAACAATTTCGGGTCCGGGGCTGAGCGTTTCGTGGTGATAAGCTCTGCAACTTCCGCACCGGCGGAATCCACCAGTTCATAGAACTCTTCCAACACTTCGCGATCCGATTCATGATAAAAATCCACATGCACCAGCACCGCTTTTTCGAGCACTTTTTGCTCGATTTTTCCAAATAATTCCATAGGTTAAACGCTTTAAATAAGACAGGACGTCCAAGAATTTTGGACATTACAAGACCGTTCCGACTCCGAAAAACCGGCGTCGAAACACATGATAGTCAAGAAGGGAACCGCCGCCCGAAGGCTTCGGGCGGCCAAAAGATCAATCAGCCGCTTTGGTCTCGGCTGCATCCACGGTATCAAACTCATAAGCTCTCGGGTCACGCGCCGGAACGATGGTTGAAATCGCGTGCTTATACACCATCTGTGTGACATTGCTGCGCAACAGCACCACAAATTGATCGAACGAATCCACCCGTCCTTGCAGCTTGACGCCGTTCACCAGATAAATCGCCACATTGATTTTCTCTTTTCGCAAAGCGTTCAAATAGGGATCTTGAATCGGTAAGGCCTTCGCCACTTTTTTTGTCTCCATGATTATTTCCTGTCTGTATTTTGTTGTACTTTTTATTGAGATCGAAATAGCCCGTCTCGTTTATAAAATTGAGCGTTGAAAATCGTTTTAATCGTCCGAATGCGGCCGAAAAGCGTGTCTGTCGCTGAGTAAAATGGATAAAATCGCCTTCTTACAGCACTCGTGACGCAAAATGATCGCTCAAATCATATCACAAACGCACCCAAACTTGATGGGTTTTATTGTGACTGACAGGCTTCGCATAGCTGTTCCAGCACAATTTCAATAGAGTCTTCAAGGTTCGTCTGAAATGGATCCACAACGCACACGTCGGTTTCTTTTCGCAACCACGTCAGTTGGCGTTTCGCCAGTTGTCGAGTCGCCACCAGGCTTTTTTCCACAAACGTGTCATAGTCATATTGCTGCTGAAAAAACAACCAGGCCTGGCGATAGCCCACACTGCGCACCGCCGGTTGATCGTCATCCAACCCCGGTTGCACAAACACCTGCTCCGCTTCTTTGAGAAACCCCGATTGCAACATCCACTCAAAGCGTTGCGCAATCTGCTGGTGCAGTCGGGCGCGATCTTGCGGAATCAGAGCGACCTTGACCAGTTGAAACGCACTCAAACCCTTTCCTTGGCTGGCTTGCTGCCAATGACTCAAAGGCTTCCCCGTCATCTCATAGACTTCCAGTGCCCGCACCAGTCGTTGAGGATCATTCGGGTGAATGCGCTGTGCCGCATCGGGATCCACCGCCTGTAACCGCGCATGCATCGCCATCGCATCTTTCTGCCAGGCCTGGTAAATCTCGGCACGCAAGGCCACATCGGCCGACGGCAGGTTGGCCATTCCCTTCTGCAAGGCATTAAAATACATCATGGTGCCGCCCGCCAACACCGGCAATCGGCCTCGGGCCCAGATTTCCGGCACCAAACGATGCACATCCTCCACAAAATCAGCGGCGCAATAACTTTCGCTGGGGTCGAGAATATCGATTAAATGATGCGGCACTTTGGCCAATTCCTCGGCGGATGGCTTGGCGGTGCCAATGTCCATGCCGCGATAAATCAACGCCGAATCGACACTGATAATCTCCAACGGCAAACGTTGCGCCAAGGCCATGGCGAGCTGGCTTTTGCCTGAGGCGGTCGGCCCCATAATGGCCAAGCAGGTTTTACGTTCGATCAATTGTCGAACCCAATCGGCCAAGTCCTGCGCGCCAGCGAGCGCCTCAGTCTGCATCCCAGCCAGCGTACCCTGCCCCTGTTTCAAACTATTGTCCCCTCATAAATAACGCATCCAACTGCGTCATCGACAGCTGAACCCAAGTCGGGCGACCGTGATTGCACTGAGCCGAACTTTCCGTGGCTTCCATATCGCGTAACAGCGCATTCATTTCTTCCAGCGTCAAACGGCGGTTCGCCCGTACCGAACCGTGACAGGCCATGGTACTGATCAATTGATTGATTTTTTCTTCCACAAGTCGCGTCTCACCCGCCACCGCCAGATCGGCCAAAATGTCATTCACCAGCCCCACTACATCGGATTTGGCCAGCAAACTCGGCACACGCACCACCTTCAACTGCTCAGGACCAAACGGCTCGGCTTCAAACCCCAACCGATCCAACTCCTCACGGCACGCTTCCCACAAACGAATTTCCGATGCCTCCAAACCCACCACAATCGGCACCAGCAAGGGTTGCGACACCAGCCGATCCTGCGCCCACTGGCGTTTCATGCGCTCATACACTATGCGCTCGTGGGCGGCGTGCATATCCACCAACACCAACCCTTGCGCATTTTCAGCGAGAATAAACACCCCGTGAATCTGCGCCTTGGCATACCCCAGCGGTGGCACTTGTGACGAAGATGGCCAGCTTGAATCCATGACCGAATCGGCGGCGAAAGACGCGGCCACGCCAGCCAGTTGCGCCGGGTCGGGGGTCATTACGTAGTCTGGAATGGATTCCTGAGCCATCCAGGCGCTCATGGCTGTGCTGTCTCGCTCGGAAGGCGGTCTCTGAAATTGCAGTGCCGATTGCACATCGCTTTGTCTGAGCGGTGACGAAGCCGCGGCCAAAGCACCGGAGCGAAACCCAGAGCCAGCACCGCCTTCTGGCGGAGGCGCGGCCTGGCGCATCGAAGTCATAGGATTGATTAGAGTCTCCTGATCGACTTGCCCTCCAGGATGCCCTTGATTCACCAGACCCAAAGGACGCGTCACCGCTTCGCGCACCGAGCGGCGGAGAAAATCGGTCACCCAGCGCCCATCAGCAAAGCGCACTTCGTACTTAGCGGGATGCACATTCACATCCACCCTCTCATGCGGAATCTGCAAAAACAGCACATAAGCTGGATGACGCCCGTGATACATAACATCGGCATACGCCTGTTTCACCGCAAAAGACAGTTGTCGATCACGCACAATGCGCCCATTAACAAACACATACTGCATATCCGTCTGCCGCCGGTTGAACGTGGGCTGCGCCACCCAACCGCTCAAGCGAATGTCTTGGGCTTCAAAGTCCACCTTCAAACTCTGCTCGACAAAACCGCTTCCCATCAGTTGCTTCAATCGCTGAAGAATTGCGGCTTCATCCAAGGCCGCCTGCACATGACGCACCACTTTTTGATTGTGCGTCAACTTCAAACTGACGTCGGCACGACTGAGCATAATGCGCTTCACCAGCTGCTCAATCTGCATGAATTCGGCGCGTTCCGAACGCAAAAATTTTTTACGCGCTGGGGTATTAAAAAACAGGTCGCGCACATCCACCTGAGTGCCTTGCGGATGCGCCACCGGCTCCGGCTCCGTCCAACGGCCTTCCCCTTCGCCACGCAACTGCCAAGCGGTTGATTCCCCTTGAAAGCGACTGGTCAACCGCAGACGCGACACAGATCCGATACTCGCCAGCGCCTCACCACGAAACCCAAGCGTGCTGACCCGCGACAAATCGTCGGCGGCATGAATTTTACTGGTGGCATGACGGCTGACCGCCAAGCCCAACTGGGATGCGCGAATGCCCATGCCATTGTCGGTCACCTGAATCCGCTGAATGCCGCCGGCTTCAATCACAATCTCAATCGAAGTCGCCCCGGAATCCAGCGCATTTTCCAACAACTCTTTGACCACCGACGCCGGTCTTTCCACCACCTCCCCAGCGGCAATCTGATCCGCTAAAAACGACGGCATCAACGCAATATCACGCACCTGTCGGCCAGACTGGAGGACGGGGTCTTGAGTCAAATCATCGGGAAAGGGTGCTGAAATAGAGTGCTCGGGTTTCGGGTCGGACATCGGGTGGGTCTATCCATCTGCGCTTGATTCAAACCCAACATTATAACGGAGAGTCTGGCCGACGTGAATGATTCGGCACGCAAACCCAGAGAAGAGACTGGGGCAAAACAACCAGGCCTGGCAAAATCCCCCGTTATGGGCAAAATGACCAGGCCTTGCAAAAAGATTCAATGACGGTTAACCCGGAAATTTACCTTCGGTTTCTTCGATTCATAAATTTGCGCCAAAATC
>NZ_JBNGDN010000035.1:16722-19779 GCF_049975065.1 Hydrogenovibrio sp. | reverse complement strand
TACAGGACGGGTGTAGGTTACGCCTCAGTTCCCGGCTTAGGGTTGAAGCCGCTCGACCCAGCTTTTCAGCCATTTTTCTTAGGCTCAATCCCTGTTCAAGATGGGCTTGAATGTGGTATCGTTCTTCAATGGTCAACTGTTTGAATTGTGTCATCTTTGGCACCCGAATGTTTGTGTGGGAACAACCATTCTAGGACAGTTGGCCGCCACATTATTCTGTTTTTTGGGTGTTGCGGTTATTATATGAATTCAAGGGTGATTAACAAGTTTATTTATTGCAGATTAGATCAATTCAAGCACAGCATACTTACTCAAGTTTTGCCGTACACCACCGCTTTTTGGCCAATCTCCCAGCTGATCTGTACATTTCTGGCTTAACCATTCTCGTACCCTTCGATAAGCATCTGCTTCATTCGTCAATTTTAGACTAATCAAGTGATACAGGGTTTCATGGATGGTGACGGTCGTTGTGCGAGATGGCAAGTCTATATGGATAGTCCGATTTTTCATTTAAGCCACCTTTGGATGCAATAACATCCAAATTATACCTGAAACGTCCGTTTTGGCTTCAGGTGCTATGACACATCCTACACAACCAGACCTGCTTGCCTGGTACCGTCCCCTTCAGCTTCGATTCAAACAAAACTTAGGCCTATATTACTTATATGAAAAAGGTAACGACTACCTTTTTATGCTTATTAAAACATAGGAGAAGTGAATATGGCACATTTTTGTCCAAATTGTGGCTCGCATCAAGTGATCAAGAAAAATGCTGGCAAGAGAGTCGGGGGCGCTATCGGTATTGCGGCGGGCGGTGCAGCGGGTGTCACCGGTGCGGCGTCCGGTGCTCAGGCTGGTGCAGCGTTCGGGGCTATCGGTGGTCCAATTGGAATCGCATTAGGAGGGCTTGGCGGCGCTATTTTTGGTGGGTTAGCCGGTGCCACCGCTGGCGGTGTTGCTGGCTCTAAGCTTGGCGAACGAATTGATGATGAAGTGCTTCTGAACTGCAAGTGTCAACACTGCGGCCATGAGTTTTCACAAAAATTGTAAGGAGGAACAAAATGGAAAATCTAACTGTTATTTCGCAAAAAGCGTCTGTTAAAAAGCCTCGTCATCATGCCCAGGCCAAGCGGATGATTTCCACGAACCAAATGGATGAAAGTTTGTGGTTAAAGTACCGCAATCAAGGCATCGGATCAAGTGATGCGGCCACGGCTTGCGGCTTGAATCCGTATAAATCTCAATTGGAATTGTGGATGGAAAAAACCGGGCGAATAGCGCCGCAACAAACGGATTTAAAGGATGATAGCCCGTTGGTCTGGGGAACCATTTTAGAGCCGATTGTCGCTGAGCATTACGCAAAACGCACGGGGCGAAAAGTCCGTCGCGTTAATTCTATTCTACAACACTCTGAACACCCTTGGATGCTGGCCAACATTGACCGCGAGGTTGTCGGTGATCCTGAAGTTCAGGTTTTGGAGTGTAAAACAGCGGGTGTTTTCTCGGCCAAACACTGGGAAAACGGTGTGCCTGAGTATATTCAACTGCAAGTTCAGCATCAACTGGCGGTCACAGGGCAAGCGGCGGCGGATGTAGCGGTATTGATTGGCGGTCAGAAATTAGAGATTTTTCGTGTTGAACGCAATGACGATTTGATTCGCCAATTGATACAACTGGAGTCGGCTTTTTGGCACCGTGTTCAAACCGATACACCACCGCCCGTGGATGCCTCTGCCTCTGCGGCCAGCGCTTTACAGAAACTTTACCCTAACGACAACAACGACGCACTTGATCTCACCGACGATTCGGATGCAAATGACGCATTTGAAGAACTGGTGGCGGTTCGCGCTCAACTATCGGATTTAACCGATCAAGAAGCTTTATTGAAAAATCAGCTCCAAGCTCGCATCGGCGATTTCAGTTACGCCCATTTTTCATCAGGAAAAGTGTCTTGGCGCAAATCCAAGCCCTCGATTTTACTCGATACCAAGCGAATCAAGGCCGAAAGACCGGAACTTTTCAAAGAATACACAATGACTCGCCCGGGCAATCGACGGTTTTTAGTACAAACCGACTAGATACAACCAAGCACCATTATGAATAAACTCGAATCCCCCACAATGCCATCTGCGCATTGTGGGGTTTTTTATACCACTCACTTTTAGGAGGCCTTATGTTAAAAGGACTTGTACTCACCCCGCCTGAAATCGGTCGTATTTCCATTGGACAGGTCGTGGAGCGCAATGGTAAGCGATTACCACAAAAGGATGACCAATTTACATTAACCAGCCAAATTCAAACATCCGATGGTTGGATTCGACACCCGTTGGATGAAAAACTTCGAAACGGCCAAAAGAAACTTCGAGAAATTCCTGTCCAACTGCTTTTTAACGAACCGGATCTGAATCTGCGAACGCAATATTGTCTATTTGACCGACAAACCGCCCGCCCTATCTGCGTAGGCAACGGTGAATCCTGTCAACGACATACCCCAGCAGGCTATGAATCCTTTGCCTGTCCCAGCCCAGAGCATTGTGACTTATCACAAGGATATTGCAAACCCTTCGGTCGCATGAATGTTGTAGTAAAACCCGATGATGACGGTGCCGATGATCCAATTGGGAGCTTTATTTTTCGAACCAGTGGATTTAATAGCATCCGAACCTTGGCGGCTCGGCTCAATTATTTTAAGGCGATTTCGGGTGATCGCCTATCGTGTTTGCCGCTTGCGTTGAAAATTCGGGGGAAATCAACTCGGCAGAGCTTTGGGCACCCTATTTATTACGTAGACCTAACACTGCGCACTGGGATGCGACTGGAAGACACCTTGACTCAAGCCAAGACCACGGAACTCAAACGTTTAGAAATGGGGTTTGATCAGAGAGCTTTGGACGAGGCCGCTTTAACAGGCTTGCGAAACGGTCACTTTGAAGAAGATGAGGAAACCGTTTCTGCGGTCATTGAGGAGTTTTTTCCCGACCCGTCTTCGACCGCCACAACAAATCACTCTCAATCCAACCAGCCAACTCAGAGCTTAACTGAAAAGTTGGCGCAACA
>NZ_JBNGDN010000035.1:7101-16622 GCF_049975065.1 Hydrogenovibrio sp. | reverse complement strand
ACTCAACAAACTTAAATCAACTATTTTTGGAGAAAAACAATGGCTATGAATATTTTAACAACGGCTCAACTTTACAAAATGGCTCCCGCTGTTTTTGCGGATGCGCCGGATACAGCCGTATCTGAACGCTATGGCTTTGTGCCGACCATTGAGGTGGTCAATTCCCTTCAGCAAGAAGGTTGGTATCCTGTCAGAGCACAACAAACGCATTCACGCGATACTGAGAAAAAGCATCTTGCTCGACACATGATCCGCTTTCGCCAAGACCCTGATCGTCAAGTCGTGGTCGGTGACTCGATCAGTGAAATGGTTTTGACCAACAGCCATGACCGCAGCTCGGCTTATCAATTAGATTTAGGCTTATTCCGCTTGGTTTGTTCTAACGGTATGGTCACACCTACAAATGATTTTGGCGGGATTCGGGTCAAACATGGCAAAAATGTTGTCGAAAACATTATTGACGGTTCCTTGGCCCTGGCAAACCAAATTCCGCGTCTTTCGGAATCAGTGGAAAAGCTTCAATCTACCTTGGTATCAACAGAAGAAGCCCGGCTATTTGCGCGTGCTTTTCTGGCATTACGTTACGGTAATGACTGGCAATCGATCAGCCCTATACGCCCTGAGTCGCTATTACAGCCCAGACGCATTGAGGACAACGAGCCTACGCTTTGGAAAGTCTTTAACCGTATTCAGGAAAACATGATGAAGGGCGGGATAACTGGCCGTTCTGCAAGTGGACGTTCGACCAAAACCCGTGCCATTCAGTCGGTGTCTGAAGACGTTCGATTAAACCGTTCGCTTTGGCAACTCGCTGAAGAATTTTTGAACCTGAAACAGGCACAGCCAATCTCGAAACCTGTATTTAAATCCATTATTGAAGGAGAATTTTATGCTGCCTGAGCCTTTTAAGGCAAGCGATAAATCAGGCATTTATCAGACCCAGCAGCCGCTGAACGCTGAGGCCATCTTTAAGATGGCCAACTATTTAGCGCGTCAGCGGTTACGCAAGGGGCGAATAATAAACCGACCTGATGAATGTTGTCTAGCCTTGCAGAGCATTTTACAAGAAACTGAACATGAAGTATTTGGGGTGATTTTTCTGGATCAGCAACACCGTATCATTGCCCAAGACCCAATGTTTCGCGGCACGATCAATCAAGCCACTGTCTATACACGCGAAATTGTGAAATCCGCACTCGGTCATAATGCCGCCGCTGTGATTTTGTTTCATAACCATCCGAGTGGCCGTACCGACCCATCTTCATCAGATGACCAGCTCACTCAAACCATCAAAAAGGCTCTCGATCTAATTGAAGTTCGCGTGCTGGATCATCTCATCCTTGGAACCGAAGGGCATTATTCCTATGCTCAGAATGGAAAAATTTAAGAAATTTCCCATAACCACAAAAACAAACTGATTTCAAGGGGCTTACCCTCTATTTTATTTCTTAACGTAAGCCCCTACTTTCAGATCCCACCCTGTTACACCATATACCCAGGCCTAAACTAAACGCACTAAACGCAGCTGCATTTCTTATTTTTACTTATTTTTTAAGGATGCCTAAAAATGAATTCTAAAAGAATCGAACTATTAAACCTCAACAACCTCGTAAAAATGCTAAACATAAGCCGTAGCACTATTTATCGAAAAATAAAACCAAACGCAAAACAATACGACCCAACTTTCCCAAAACCCATAAAAGTTGGACAGAAAGCCATTCGCTGGCGTCTATCTGATGTCGAAAAGTGGCTTGATGAGCAAGTACACCTCACAACAACAAAGCCTTGCTAGTTTTTTAAAACAACTATATTCAAAACACACAGCCTGTGACATACTTAATGTATCAGGCTTTTTGTGTTGGTTTCAACTTGCAGTCATATTGTTGGGTAAAATTGACCACTTTAAGAATTTGAAAAACTAGCGCGAATGTCTGCAACCGTCATAAACAAACGATTAGATTCATCTGCAAAAGCGTTAAATCCATATTGCTGATAAAAGCCTTCCACACCGTCTTTCGCATCGACAATCACCAGAGGAAAGCCTACCGTGTCACTGGCGGACAAAAGCTTTTGCAAGGCATCAATCAACAACCACTCCCCAATCCTTTGTCCTTTGAAACGCTTATCCACCGCCAACCTTGCAATTAAGCCCGCAGATGTCGTATTGCTATGCTTCTTTTTAAGCTTTGTTGGCAGCGCACTCAAATCAATCGTTGCCATCGTCAATGTATAAAAACCGACAATCTGAGACGGGTCTTCAATATTCTCCAGAACAAATGTGCGAGAGTTATCTCTCTTAGATTGCTGGTTTGCAATGACTTTCAGATAGTTATTGAGATCATCTTCACCGCAGTCAAAACGACTGCGATCATGCTGGCCATTCGATAATGAAACTGTTTGCATCAATTTTGTGATGCCTCATAACGAGAAAAAGCAGATTGTAATTTTTTATTTGCCATCGCAGGCTGATCTAACGCATCCATCAGCTTCAATGAATCCTGTTCTGATAACTTCAGAACCTCTTCTTTTTCAATAATCTGTTTTGCCTTTTCAACCGCACTATTGAGCACGAAAGCGTTAATACTACTCACTCCACTCAGAGCAGCGGCCTTATACAGCAACTCTTGAGTATCTATATCAACTCTCGCAGTGATTCGAGGCAAACTCGCTGAACTCATGACAACAACTCCTTTTAACCGATATGTGCCAAATTGGCACGCTAGATATTATCCCAAAACTTTCAGCCAAAAACAATAACCATGTGCCAAATTGACACATTATAAAATAACACTTACAAAACAATTTCATCGAGACGATCACACCATTTTTGCAACCACTCTTTCGACTCATGTTCATAATGATGAAGGTCGTAAGTACCCTCAATGCCTTTTTTGGAGTGCCCCAAAATAGCTTCACTCACCTCTCTAGGACACCGAAGTTTTGCCAATTGGGTTCGGACTGTGCGTCGCAGATCATGAGGAGTCCAAGAGTCAATATCTAGATGATCGTTATTCTTTCTGGAATAGTACAGTTGCTGCGTCAACTGCTTTTGATCAAGCGGGCGATCTGTTAAATCTCCATTTCTACTTTTCGCCCTGAATACATATTTTCCAGAAACATCGATGGCAGATAAAAACTTAATTGCTTGCTGTGACAGCTGAACGTAACGAGATGCTCCGGTTTTTGTCTCTTTTAAGAAAACAGTTCCTTCTTTCAAATTTACATCCGACCACTGAACACCACATACCTCACCAGTTCGCATGCCAGTTAGTAAGGTAAATTTCAATACATCTTTAACCGTTGGAGATAGAAATTTTGCCCTTGGTAACCATTGCCATAGCTTTTGCAATTCGAGTTCTGTGAGCACTCTTTGACGCTTACCATTCGAGATTCTGATTCCAGAGTCTTTAATTCTTGTTTTTATTTCTGGGCATGGATTTTGAAAGTTCGGAGGCAGTCGGTCATTTGAAATAGCGAAACGATAAGCAAGATTCAGCTCTCGTAAAACGTTTCCAGCCTGAACATTTGCTCCTCTGGAAATAATTTGATCAACCATGCTTTTCACTTCAATCAAAGGCGTTTCAGAGACAGGCAGATCGCCAAGTAAGCGCACAACATCACCATATAAAGTACGCCTAACCTCTTTTTGCCCCTTGTCTTTTCGACTACCAGGAATAATTCTTCGGATTCCCTTTCGGTCTGGCTCTGAATAACGATCTTCAACTTTGCCTGTCAAGTAGAGTTCAACCATCGCTTTGAAAGTAAAATTCATCTTTTCAGCTGCAAGCTGTGCTTCAAGCTTTTCAGCTTTTTGCTTTGCTTCTTGATCAACTAAATATTGCTGAGGATCGTAACCACTTGCTTTAAGTGATTTAAATTCTTGCAGCTTGTTACGAGCATCTGCCAGCCCTATTTCAGGATAAATACCAAGCACTAACTGCTTCATTTTTCCTTCAAAATTTTTGTACCGATAAATAAATGTTGTTGCCCTTGATGTCTTTTTAACTCGTAAGCCAGAGTTGTCCCCTATGTCGGTAAGCACATCACCGCTTTTCATTTTTGTAACAGCAATCGCTGTGATAGGTTTTTTGGTAGAATTAGTAGCCAACTTTGATGCCCTTTTGATAAAAGCCCTCAGATAATGAGTTCTGATTGCGTCAATGGATAACGTTTTTACGTAAATCATTATAAGATATTGTTACGCCAACTGTTACGCCAAAACATGAATTTTTATGATTTTAAGTGAATTTACATGACACTACACGACATACCAAATAAAAAAATAAAACATTTAAAATCAACGTCTTAAATATGAAAAACACCGAAAAATCAAACACTAAAAAGGCATCACACACTCCAATGATGCAACAATATTTGGCCGTCAAAGCCGAGCATCCAGAGCATTTGCTGTTCTATCGCATGGGAGATTTTTACGAACTTTTCTATGACGACGCTGTGAAAGCCGCAGACTTACTGGAAATCACCCTCACAGCACGCGGCAAATCCGGCGGACAACCGATTCCGATGGCGGGCATTCCCCACCATTCCGCAGACGGCTACTTGGCCAAACTGGTCAAACTCGGCGAGTCCGTTGCCATCTGCGAACAAATCGGCGACCCAGCCACCTCCAAAGGTCCAGTGGAACGCAAGGTAGTGCGCATTGTCACCCCGGGCACACTGGTGGAAGACGCTCTGCTGGAAGAAAAATCGGAAAACCTGTTAGCGGCCATTGTCAAAGTCGATGGTGGCTATGGCTTGGCTTATTTGGATGTGGCCAGCGGTCGTTTTGAAGCGACGCCACTGGACGACGCGGCGCAACTGGCCGCAGAAGTGGAACGCCTCAAACCGGCGGAAATCATTTTGCCCGACGATCCGCAACTGAAACAAAGCCTGCCGGAGGCCATTCAAAAACGCCCAGGCCTGGTGAATTACCCGGCTTGGCATTTTGATGTCGATGCCGCCCGCAAGCGCTTAACCGACCATTTCGGCACTCAGGATCTGGTGGCCTTCGGCTGTGAACAGTCGCCGACCGTGATTGCCGCCAGCGGCACCATTTTGCACTACGCGCGCGCCATGTTACAGAGCGATCTGGGACACGTCTACAGTCTGCAAACCTATCGTACGGATGACGCCTTAGCGCTGGATGCCGTCAGCCGTCGCAACCTGGAATTAGACACCAACCTCAATGGTGGCAAACACCACACGCTGTTTTCGATTCTCGACAATGCCACCACCGCCATGGGCAGTCGCCTGATGAACCGTTGGCTAAACCAGCCATTGCGAAACCGCGACCCAATCAACGCCCGCCTGGATGCCATAGAAGAGCTGATTGAACGCCACAGCACCGACGATATTCACCAGTGCCTCAAGCCCATTGGTGACTTGGAACGCATTCTCAGCCGAGTCTCCCTTTACTCAGCACGTCCGCGCGATCTGTTACACCTTGGCCGCTCGCTTAACCAGCTGCCGCAACTGCAAACCATACTGACCCGGCAAACCGCCGAGAAATGGGCGTACATTGCGCAACGCTTAGGAAACTACCCAGACCTGGCAGAACAATTAAATCAAGCGTTGGTGGAAAATCCGCCGATGGTCATCCGCGACGGCGGCGTATTTGCCGAAGGGTACGACACCGAGCTGGACGAATTGCGCAACCTCAAAAATCAGGCCGGCGACTACCTGCTGGCATTGGAAGCACGCGAAAAAGAACGCACCGGCCTCTCCACCTTAAAAGTCGGCTACAACCGCGTACACGGTTACTACATTGAAGTCAGCAAACTGCAATCCGACAAGGTGCCCGCCGATTACGTTCGTCGCCAAACCCTGAAAGCACAGGAACGCTACATCACCCCCGAATTAAAAAGCTTTGAAGACAAGGTGCTCAGCGCCAACGAAAAGGCCTTGGCGCGCGAAAAGTGGTTGTACCAGCAATTGCTTGAGCGTCTCAATCAAGACCTGAAGCCATTACAGCAAACCGCTGCCGCCCTCGCGGAAACCGACGTTCTAAACGCCTTGGCACGTCAAGCCATCGCCTTAAACCTTTCTCGCCCCACACTGGTGGAAACGCCAGGCCTGGTCATTCAGCAGGGCCGCCACCTGACGGTTGAAGCCCTGACCGACCAGCCGTTTATTCCCAACGACATCGACTTTAACGATCAGCGTCGCCTACAGATCATCACCGGCCCCAACATGGGGGGTAAATCCACCTTTATGCGGCAAACCGCGCTGATTGCGATCATGGCCTACATGGGCAGTTTCGTCCCGGCACAATCGGCGACACTGGGGCCCATCGACCGCATTTTCACCCGCATCGGTGCCTCGGACGACCTCACCTCCGGGCGTTCGACCTTTATGGTGGAAATGACCGAAACCGCCAATATTCTGCATCACGCCACACCACAATCTTTGATATTGATGGACGAAATCGGGCGCGGCACCTCCACTTTTGACGGTCTCGCCCTCGCTTGGGCCATTGCGGAACAGATGGCACAAAGCATACAAGGTTACTGCTTATTTGCCACCCATTATTTCGAATTGACCACTCTGGCGGAACAATTTAACAACACCGTCAACATCCACCTCAGTGCCATCGAACACCAAGATAAAATCGTTTTTATGCATCAGGTGCAAGAAGGCCCGGCCTCACAAAGTTACGGCCTGCAGGTTGCGGCGCTAGCCGGGGTGCCGAACGCCGTCATTCGAAACGCCAAAAAACACCTGCACCGCCTAGAAAACCAAACCGCCAACCAAACCACCCTGCCCCAAGGCGTTAACGGACAAACGGTACAACAATTCGACCTCTTCACTCAAGCGGCGGCGAACCCCGCCGAAATCGACGCCCTGCTGGACGAGCTGAAAGACTTGAAAACCGATGACCTTACCCCCAGAAAAGCGTTACAAAAAATTTACGAGTGGCAGGAAACTGTCAAACAATTTCGAGGATAAACACACTTATGGAAGCGATGATCATCGACGTCACCCAGGAAAACTTCAATGAAATGGTGATAAACAACTCCATGCACGTCCCAGTGCTGGTAGACTTTTGGGCACCTTGGTGCGGCCCCTGCAAACAGGTCATGCCCATGCTGGAAAAACTGGCGCAGGATATGGCCGGACGCTTTATTCTGGCCAAAATCAACACCGAAGAACAACAGGAACTCGCTAACCACTTTCAAATTCGCAGCATTCCCAGCTTCAAGATTTTTCATCAGGGGCAGATGGTGCAAGAATTACAGGGCGCACAACCGCTCAACGCCTTCCAGACCGCACTGGAGCCTTATCTCAAACCGGACGAATCCGAAGACCTACGTGCTCAGGCACAGCAGGCGTTTGCCGAAGGCGACTACGAGCGTGCCACCCAACTGTTGTCGCAAGCCGCCCAAGCCAACCCGAACAACTACCGCGTCCACCTCGATTTAGCGAAAATGTATTTCCAGCGCGGCCATGTGGACGACGCCAGACAGCTACTGGAAAAACTGCCCGACGAAGCCAGGCAATCCGACGAAGGCAAATCCCTTATGGCTCTTTTTAAATTCAGCCAGATGGTGGCCGAAGCCCCGGACATCGAAACCGTGCAAAACACGCTGCAGACCAACCCCAACGACGCCGAATCACTCTACCATCTCGCAGGCTACCTGATGCTGCATCAGCAGGTGGAAGAAGCCATGAACTGTTTATTAAAACTGTTCACCGTGGATCGTGATTTCCGCGACGGCATCGCCAAAACCACCCTGCTGGAGATTTTTGACCTGCTGGCCAAAGATCACCCGCAACAGGTCAACACCTACCGACGCAAACTGCAAAACCTGTTATTTTAAAGGCAACCGCATGACACTGACTCCCGACAGGCTCCAACGCATTCCCGTTTTCGGCATTGCCGGCAACTTTGCCGAACACCTCTCTCAGGCCGGCGAAGACGCCGATTTTGTGCAAATCAAAACGGAAGACGCCGCCGCGCCAAAAGGCATTTTCCCGATATACATTCCCAGCCACGCTTCCTATCTCGGCACCTATCCATTGTCTAGCCGACGGATTCAGGCGGATTTTTCCCAACCCATCAAAGTGCAGGTAGAGCCGGAAATCTCAATTTTGTTCGACGCCTTTTACGATAACGACCACCACCTGACCGACCTGCAAGCCAAAGCCTTTTCCGCGTTTAACGACTGCTCCATCCGCCGCCCCAATGCCCGCAAAATCAGTGAAAAGAAAAACTGGGGCACCGACAGCACCGGACTGGCCAGCGATTGGATCGACATTGATCGCTTTGATGAAGGCGGTATTCTCGATGATTACCACATCGCCTCCTTTATCCAACGCAACGAGCGTGTCGAACGCTACGGAATGAACAGCCCGGTGCTGGGGTACAGTTACTTTTACCAAACCCTGAAACACTGGATGGTGCGCACCTTTAACCAGCAGTGCGACCAAGGACCACTGGAAAACCTTGCCGAGCTGCTGGCCGCTGCCGACTATCCTGCCCAAATCATCGTCACCCTCGGGGCGACACGTTACGCACCCTTCGGTGAAACCGGCTACTTAAAGCCCGGGGATCGCATCGGCGTTTTCGTGTACGACAAAAACAGCATTTCAGAGGCCGAACTGGCGGACAGCTTTGCCCACAATGCGCTGCCCGACGCCTTTAAAGGTTCCGCACTGGTACAATCCGTCAGCCAGGCTTAACGGCTGGGGCTTATCACCAACGACCAGGCCTGGTGATTTTTCACACGGACACACAGGCCTCAGACCTCGCACGCATCGCATTCAAACCCGCTCGAAACGGTGGTGTTTGACTACAACCCTAGAATGATTTTTGCCGCCGTGAAATAAATAATCAGACCGGTCACATCCACAAATGTCGCTAAAAACGGCGCGGAAATGGTCGCCGGATCCAGTTTCAAATAACGCAAACCAATCGGTAACAAAGAGCCGACCAGATTCCCCCAAGTCACAATTCCCATAATACCGATGGTCACGGCCAAGGTAATGCTGTAAATGTCAAACTGCCCTTTTTCGGTATAATCTGCCCAGCCCAAGACATCCCACAGCAGAATTCGCGCTACCGCAAACACCCCGAGCAACATCGCCAACATGAAGCCGACGATCAATTCCCGTTTAAAAATTTTCGGCCATTCATGCAATTCAAATTCCTTCAGGGCTAAGGCACGAATCACCAAGGTTGAACTTTGCGAGCCGCTGTTACCGCCGCTGGAGAGAATCAACGGTAAAAACAGCGCCAGCACCACGGCATGGGAAATTTCCTCTTCATAATAGCCCATGGCGGTGGCGGTAAACATTTCGCCGATAAACAGCACCAGCAACCACACCCCGCGTTGCTTGAAAGATTCCCAATAAGTGGTTTGAATATAGGGTTTCTCCATGGCTTCCACCGCCGCCATCTTTTGATACGTGCGGGTGGTGGATTCCTGCGCCAGATGCACCATATCATCGGCACGAATCACCCCAATCATGCCGCCGTTTTCATCCACCACCGGCAGGCTCACCGAATCACGGGTACGAAAGCG
>NZ_JBNGDN010000035.1:0-7001 GCF_049975065.1 Hydrogenovibrio sp. | reverse complement strand
TCTTTTATTTTCTGTGCTTTAGTGCGCGGCAGTTGATGGAAAAACCGCTGCAATTCGTCAATGGGCAGCGTTTCCAGAATGTAACGTGACTCATCCACCGACAACACGCGGACAATATAACTTTGATAGGGAAAGCTTAATTCGCCGAACACATTGGCTCGGCGCACGGCACCTTCAATCTGGTTAAAACAGAACACCACATCGCTTTTGGAAAAGCGTTCGAAAATTTCCACCATGTCCATTTCATGCAGTTTGGCCAAAATGGCGCGGATCGCGTCCGCATCTTTAGCCTGAATAAGGGGTTGCAACTCACGAATCCGTTCCAACGGATCATGCGACACAGGCCTGGCTGTTGTGATCATAGTTCGCTTCCTGATTTCACTGCACCCGAGTGTTCGGTAATTTAATCGATACACAACCAGGACACAGAATGGGGTTTACATTTACATAAAAAGCCGTCAGAATTCGCCCGAGATTGAACGAAAGTATCCGCTTGAAATAAGCGAGTCTCATCGACCAAAACCGCTCGATATCGGGTTCACACCCACGCACATCACCTTTCTGAGGATCGTCTTTATGAACATTGGTTTTATTTTCGAAGACTGGAACACCATCACCCCCTCCAAAAACTCCACCCTGCGCATTATCAAAGAATGCCTGGAGCGCGGTCACAAGGTGTCCATTCTCTATCCCAGCAATCTTACGGTACGCAACAACGTCACTTACGGTTACGTCAAGCGCATTCTGCCGATGGACAAGATCCCCGACAATATTCTGCATTTTTACAAGCGCGTGCAGTTCGAACAGAAGATGATGCCGCTGCACGGCTTGGATGCCATCATGGTGCGGCGCGACCCGCCGATTGATGCCATGGTGTACAACTTTCTGGACTCGGTGAAATACGAAGCCGTCATCCTCAACGACATTGACGGCATTCGCAAAGCCAATAACAAGCTTTACACCACCACCTTCAACGATCCAAACAACAGTTTTCTACCGATTACCCACGTTTCCAAGAACAAGGATTACATTCGTCAGATGATTGACGAAATGCCCGGCGACAAGGTCATTCTCAAACCCTTAAACGCTTCCGGCGGTCACGGCGTCATCGTGCTGGAAAAATATGCCCAGAGCAGTATTAACTCCATTCTCGACTTTTACATCCACACTCAGGAAAAAAGCTACGTCATTGTGCAGGAGTATATCGAAGGGGCGGAAGAAGGCGATGTGCGTGTGCTGATGCTCAACGGCAAATTCATCGGCGCTTACAATCGCAAACCACCAGAGGGCGACGTCCGCGCCAATATTCAGATCGGTGGCACCGCTCACAAATACACCATGACCGAATCGCAAAAGGCCATCTGCCGCAAAATCGGTCCCAAACTGGCGGCTGACGGTCTCTATTTTGTCGGCGTAGACATGATTGGCGACAAGATTCTGGAAGTGAACGTTCTCAACCCCGGTGGCATCACCAATATCAATGCGCTCAATAAACTCAAGCTGCACAAGAATGTGGTGGACTTCATTGAAGAAAAGGTGCTGGAAAAAGAAGAAAAGCGTGCCGAACAGGAATTTCTGCTCAAACGTCTTAGCGAATTCCGCCAGTCCGACAAGCGCTGATCCAGCTTCCCGCCTTTCACCAGGCCTGGCGAAATCGACCAGGCCTGGTGAATTCCCTCTTGAAGTCAAGCCTTAAAACAATCGCCTAAAACAGACTCAAATGCAGGTGGGAAATAATCAACGTCACCCACACCAGCAGCACCAGTCCCATCATCACAAACACGGCGGCCGAGCCGATGTCTTTCGCCAGGCCTGACAGTTCATGCCATTCTTGACCATGACGATCCACTACCATTTCCACGGCGGTGTTCAGCAACTCCACCACCAACAGCAGAATCACCGACCCGATCAACAAAATAAATTCCACCGCATTGTGCGACAACCACATGGCAATCGGCGTCAGTACCGCCAGCAGCAACAGTTCTTGGCGAAACGCCGCTTCGTTTTGATAGCACGCTTTAATGCCCTGCCAGGAATAGCCGGCGGCTTTTACAATTCGAACCAATCCTCTATGACCGGGTTTCATTCAATGCGACCTTTTTTCGTTTTCTGTGTTGGTCTGATGGTTGATCTCCACCCATTGCAGCAGCTTCATCTCACCGGCTTGAGTCTCGACAATGGCGGTACAGGATTCCACCCAATCGCCACAGTTCAAATAGTCGATACCATTGATTTCACGAATTTCAGGATGGTGAATGTGGCCGCAAATCACCCCTTTATAGCCTTGCTTTTTACAGTCGGCCACCACCGCTTCTTCGTAGGCGGAAATAAACGACACCGCCGATTTCACTTTCTGCTTGATATAAGACGACAGCGACCAGTACCCCAGACCCAAACGATTGCGCAAGCGATTAAAATGCCGATTCAATACCACCAGGCTTTCGTAGCCCCAGTCACCGATGAACGCCAACCATTTCTGAGTTTGAATCACACTGTCGTATTTATCGCCGTGTACCACCATTAACCGATCTCCCGAAATGGTGGTGTGAACGGCTTCATCTGTGAGCCGGATATGGCCAAAATCCACGCCCGAATAACGGCGCAGAAAATCGTCGTGATTGCCTGTGACAAACACCACTTCGGTGCCGCGCTTGGCTTTGGTGAGAATGCGACGAATCACATTAGTGTGTTCCTGCGGCCAATAAATGCGTTTTTTTAATCGCCAGCCGTCAATAATATCGCCGACCAGATAGAGTTTTTCACACTGGTTGTACTTGAGGAACTCCGATAAAAATTCCGCTTTCGCGCCTTTCGAACCCAGGTGCACATCGGAAATAAAAATGCTGCGATAGTGAGACATCTGATGATTGTTTTCCGCCACAATCAAATCATCCGCCTCAATTGACTCCATCCAATCCGGCAGGCTGGTCACAGGCCATCTCTCCATAATGTCAGATTCATCGTCATATTCATCAAAACAGTCGTCGTTTAAGAATTTCGCGCCAGTTTAAGAGCCGCAGTTGATGGTCAGGTGACGCTTTAATGACATTTGAATGACGCAAACCTCGCCAGCGTCATATTAAGTTCACATACGAATTTCCCAAAACGGATACATTTACCGAATCATCTTTGACCAACCCGACCGCAGATTCACGGTTATTCGATTCATAAATGCGTGCCGAGATTGCGCAGAACAGGTCATAAATAACACGCGATTAAGAACACACTAGTATGAAGCCAAACTCTTCTAATGAGCTGACACGAAATATGATCAACCCTGCACCCGCACCTGGCGACATCCAACGACTGTCATTGGTGACTGACGCCTGGCACCCGCAAGTCAACGGCGTGGTCACCACCCTGTCGCAACTGGTGGATCAGCTCCAACGGCAACAGATTGAAGTGGACGTCATTCACCCCAACGACTACCAAAGCGTGCCCTTGCCAACCTATCCGGAAATACCACTGGTGTGGCGGGCCAAGGGGCTTCGTAAGCGCCTTCTTGACTTCAAACCCAATGCCATCCACATCGCCACCGAAGGCCTGCTTGGCTGGAAGGCGCGACGCATCGCGCTGCAACATCGTCTGCCGTTTACCACCGCCTACCACACTAAATACCCGGAATACATTCACGAACGTTTCCCCATTCCACAGCGCTGGATTTACGCGCTGATGCGACGATTTCACCGTCCGGCACACCATACATTTGTGCCTGGTGAGTCCATCCTGCAGGAGTTGCAACTACAGAATTTTCAACACCTGGTATTGATGACGCGCGGTGTGAATACCGATATTTTCCATCCGAACGCGGCCACCCAATCGGACGCTTCCAAGCCGCCCGTGTATCTCTATGTCGGGCGTATCGCCCCGGAAAAGAACCTCTCCGCCTTTCTCGATCTCAATTTACCGGGACATAAAGTGGTGGTGGGCAAAGGGCCAGACCTGGCAAAATTACAGGAAGCCTATCCAGAGGTTGAATTCACCGGCCCCAAATACGATCACGAGCTGGCGGCCTACTACGCCGATGCGAAGGTGTTTGTGTTTCCTTCCCGCACCGATACCTTTGGCGTGGTGAATCTTGAGGCCATTGCCTGCGGCACGCCAGTGGCGGCTTTTCCAGTCACCGGCCCGAAAGACATTATCACCCCAGGGTTAAACGGTATATTAAGCGAAGATCTCCAAGCCGCCATTTTGGAAGCCGCCAAACTCAAGCCCCATGCCCAACAAATCGCCGCGTCCATCCCACAATACACTTGGGAGGGTGCCGCGCAACAATTCATCCAGCACCTAGCGTATATCCCCCAGTCAAACTCGCCCGAAAAAGCGCCTAAACAAACTCAAAATCTCGTAAGATAAGGCTTTTTCAGCGAAACACGAGAGGCACAGATGCCCAAAAACAAAGCCCTGTTATTTCTGCTCCTGGCTTGGCTTATGATAAGCGTGGGACTATTACTGGGTTGCTTGCTGGAATCGCTCTGGTTTGCCCGCTTCGGCAGCTTGGTGGTACTGTTTTCCGTTATGAGCGAATACAGCTTGCTGCAAGTTGAGCTACGCACCCTTTACGGCCGCCTTGATCAAATCAACGCCGAAGACGACATTCCCGACCTGAGTCCGTCGAAATGGCACCGCAAAAAATTCCGCATGACCCACATCACCTTGATTCTCGGCACCTTGATTTGGGGGTTCGGCGATTTACTGCTTCCCTTTTGACCCAACCTCAAACCGTCAAAAAGGTGTCAAAAAGCGGTCATTTTTTCACACACCTGACACCTCTAAAATAGCGGCTTTGCTGTCATTTAACAGGGGTGTTTACAGATGAAAGTGTGCCTTTTTACCGATACACTGGGCGATTTAAACGGGGTGTCGCGTTTTATTCAAGACATGGGTGAGCAGGCCGCACACCACTCTGACGAAGCCTTTGAACTGCAGATCGTCACCGCCACCGCCAAGCCGATTCCGGACGCCCACTACATTCACAACCTGCCACGCCACTTTCGCCTGCCAATGCCTTTTTATCAGGAATTGGATTTGGTACTGCCCAACACAAACGCTTTGCGCGCATTTTTAATGGAACAACAACCGGATCAGGTGCATATTTCCACCCCGGGGCCCTTTGGCTGGGCCGCCAAACGCCAAGCGGAAAAACTGGGGTTGCCATTGTTCGGCACCTATCACACCGATTTTCCGGCTTATTTATGGGATCTGACCCGATCCCACTGGGTGAAAAAACAAACCGACCGCACCATGGCGAAATTCTACCGCCCCTTCCGCCATGTGTTTTCCCGTTCAGACACCTATCTGGACATTATGGAAAACGACATCCGCTTGAAAGAAGCACAAATTTCAACCCTGTTTCCCGGCACCAATTTACAGAAGTTTCACCCCAGCCACAAAAATCGCCAGGCCTGGTCAAATCTCGAGTTATCCCCCGAACGCTTAAAAGTGCTGTATGTCGGGCGCATCAATATCGAAAAAAATCTGCCGTTTTTGCTGGAGGTTTGGCAAAACCTGATGACCAAACATCCAGACTTGCCGGCTGACCTGATCTTGGTCGGTGAAGGTCGTTTTCGCAAATGGGCACCCAAGATGCAACCGCATCACGTTCATTTCCTTGGACCGATACGCGACCAAGCCTTGCTTTCAACCCTTTACGCCTCGTCTGATCTGTTTGTGTTTCCCTCCACCACCGACACCCTCGGGCAGGTGATAATGGAAGCGCAAGCCAGTGGGCTAGGGTGTCTGGTGTCCGATGTTGGCGGACCGCAAACCCTGATTCATCCGGAAAAAAGCGGACGCATACTGCCCGCCGACAATCACCAGGCCTGGCAAAATACCCTCTACGACCTTTTGAGTGATGCACGTTTACGACACGAGTGGGCGCAGAATAGTCGCCCGAATATCGAACACTATGATATTGTTCACTCATTCAAACAATTTCGCGCCCTGCACCGGCAACACCACTTAAACACACCAAGCCCCCATGCCCCAGAAAACACCCGCGACACCGCCGACACCCGATAAACAGCAACTCAAAGGCGAAGCCTACACGCTGGTGTTGTCGGTACTGGAAGCGCATTTTCCCATCTTTGCTTTTTTTACCGTGGCGGCGCTTGGCAGCCTGCACGCCTATTTTTACAGCCTGACCATTGCCGGGCTTTGCCTGCTGATCTGGTTTGCCCTGCGCCGTAAATGGAGCGACCTTAAACGCACCGACGCTTATCAGGATCTGGCGCTCACCAGCCTGTTTCTCACCACGTTTTTCGGTCTGGCCTTTCTGGCATTGCAGACCACATCACCCAGCCATGTGGCGATTATTCTGTTTATGCAGGTGTTGTTCAGCTACCTTTACCATGGCCGGCGTCCCGGCGAAACACTCGATCGCCGCCACCTTATCGGCGTGATTCTAATGACCACCGGCGCGGTGATTATCTTATTTCCCGACAACCTCTCCCTCGCGCCGGGAGACGGTCTGGCTCTCTTGGCCGCCGCCATTGCGCCGATTGGCAATCTGTTTCAAAAACGCGCCCGCACACGCGTCTCGGCGGAAACCATTCTCACCCTGCGCACCCTCATTGCGCTGCCGTTTGTGTATTTATTGGCGGTCTTATTTGAAACCACGCCCGACTGGTCGGCGGTTGAAGCGCAATGGTTGTGGTTATTTTTAACCGGATTTCTGGTATTTTTCATTTCCAAGCTTTTCTGGGTAGAAGCCTTGCATCGACTGCCCATCACCAAAGTCAATGCACTCTTCGCTTTCTCGCCACTGATGACCATCGGGTTGGCGTATCTGTATCTAAACGATCCACCCACCGCCTCACAGATTTTCGGCGCCCTGCCCATTATGATCGGCAGCTACTTCATCACGCAAAAACCCAATAAAGCAAAGCCGCCACCTAGCCCGAGTGTTTCATGAATTTGTGCTGAGATTGCGCAGAGCATTGGTTTTACAAGGAAATTTTCGAAGAAGTGTCGTATCCACGATTACGACCGACTGAGAAAAT
>NZ_JBNGDN010000034.1:15445-19916 GCF_049975065.1 Hydrogenovibrio sp. | reverse complement strand
CTTGCTGGCTGCGTAATAGAAATTGCACTTATGACTTGAAACCGCGTTTTATCAACCCTTTGACGGGTTCAAATACCAGCGACAAAAAACCGCCAGGCCTGGCGGTTTATCAATTGCGCAACCGGAAAAGGTTTAAAGCTTCAGGCTTCTTCGGTCACTTTCGCGTTGGCGTCGGCCATCATTTTTTTCAACTCACCGGACTCCGCCAATTCCAAGGTGATGTCACAACCACCTTGCAGTTCGCCACCGATATACAGTTGCGGAAACGTCGGCCAATCTTGGTATTTTGGCAAAAATTCAAAAATCATCGGATCCGCTAATACGTTCACAAACGCAAACTTTTCGCCGGTTTGTACCAGTGCTTCCGCCGTCCGGCTTGAAAAGCCACAAGATGGCATTTGCGGCGTGCCTTTCATATAAAGCACCACCGGGTTCTGACTGACTTGTTCGTGAATTCTAGCAAGGGTTTCGGTTTCTTGGTTTTCCATTCTGTTCTCCTAAAGTCAGGCCTGGTCGTTCTCAATCAATACCTGAGTTGTTCGCTCGGTTATTATAACAAAGTCCGCTCAAAAATCGAGACCGGATTTTCCCTCGTCCATTGGATAAGACGACCGTTTCAATTCCGACTCGGGCAATCGTTAATCCATCAATTATTAATATCGCGATACGGATCGACGTGCCGCTGCAACCACAGTTCCAATAACGCCGCATGCCACAGCTTACTGCCTTGAATGGCGGTGAAGTTTTCTTCCGCTTCCGGCGCGTCCAGCAACCGTTGAATGTAATCCGGTTTAAAGAGACCCCGCGCCTGAGCCTCTGGACTGGTCAGAATGCGCTTCATCATGTCGTAAAACGGACCGCGAACATACTTTAACGCCGGCATGGGAAAATAGCCTTTCGGCCGATCAATCACCGAGTCCGGGACCAAACCACGCGCCACCTTTTTCAGCAGATGTTTGAAGTCTTTCAGCTTCAACTCTGGCGGTGCCGACATCGCCAGTTCGACCAGTTTATGATCCAAAAAGGGCACCCGCGCTTCCAGCCCCCATGCCATGGTCATGTTATCCACGCGCTTGACCGGATCATCGACAATCAGTGTGGTGGTATCCAAACGCAACACCTGATCCAAATAGGTCTCCGCGCCTTCCTCGGACAAACGGTCGTTAATCAAGGCTCGAGTCACATCGGTTACATGATAATCGTCTTCAATCATGTCCAACCATTCCGCGTGGCTGCGATCGAAATAAAAGGGCGCAAACGCTTCGACCGGCTCAGCGCCTTGCGGCAGTTCCGCCGCGGCTTGTGCCATCAGCGGATACCAGAAATAGCCGCCGAAGACTTCATCCGCCCCCTGCCCGGACATCACCACCTTCACATCCTGCGAAACCTGCTCCGACAACAGATAAAACGCCACCGCATCCTGGCCGAACATCGGCTCCGCCATGGCGTCCACCGCTTCGGTCAATCTCGGCAAGACCGTCTCATTCGGAATTAAATATTTTTGATGCCGGGTCTGGTAGCGCTCCACCACCTGATCGGAATATTCAAACTCACTGCCTTTTTCTTCCGGCACGTCTTCAAACCCGATGGAAAAGGTACGGATATTTTCCACACCCGCTTCGGCCAACAAAGCCACAATCAAGCTGGAATCCAACCCACCGGACAGCAGTACACCCACTGGCACATCCGCCGCCGTCAAGCGCTTATGCACCGCTTGCTTCAAGGAGTCATGCACCGCATCCACCCATTCCTGCTCGGTTTGCGGAGCCTCCGGCGTCTGCGGCCGCTGTGCCGTCAAATGCCAGTAGGCCTTTTTAAAGATTTGGCCGTCCGGGTTCACAATCATCCAGTGTCCCGGTTCCAATTTACGAAGGCCTTTCAAAATGGTGTGCGGTGCCGGAATCACACCATGCAAGGTAAATTGATGGTGCAACCCCACCGGATCGATTTCAGTATCGATGCCACCCGACGCCAGCAGCGCCTGCGTATTGGACGCGAATTTCACGCCCCCTTTAACCGGCGCATAATATAAGGGTTTGATACCGAAACGATCGCGAGCCAGCAACAACTGGTGCTGATGGTCGTCCCAAATCGCGAACGCAAACATCCCTTCAAACCGGGTCACGCAATCCATGCCCCATTGGCGGTAAGCCTTCAAAATCACTTCGGTGTCGGAATGGGAACGGAAATCATGGCCCAATGCCATCAATTCATTGCGCAACGCTTCGTAATTGTAAATGCAGCCATTGAAGACCAACGTTAACTCGTCATCCACCATCGGCTGATGCCCGGCGTCGGATAAATCGATGATCGATAACCGACGATGCCCGAGGCCGACATGGTTTTGCACCCAGGTGCCGCCGTCATCCGGACCACGCCGTTCCATTTCACACAACATCGGGCGCAACCCCGCTTCACTTGAAAGCTGACCATCCCAATAGATTTCACCGCAAATTCCGCACATAATCTTAGTTACCTGTTGTTCGGAAAGGCACTCAACCCCGCCCTATCGTTTGAATCCAGTCGTATTTTAAACAATCCCAGCTGGAAATAATTGACTCTTTCCAACGAAGTCGATAAAGTCGCAACACTCGACACTCTATTTAAGAAGCGCAGCTTACCCAGTATGAAAGTCTATGGACTCACCGGCGGCATCGGCAGCGGTAAAACCACTGTTCGGCAACTCTTTGAAGCCTTGGGGGTTCCCACCCTGGACGCCGACGCCATCGGCCGAGAATTGGTCGAGCCAAACCAACCAGGCCTGGTCAAAATCATCCAAGCCTTCGGTTCCGATATTTTGACAAGCCAAGGTGAGCTTGACCGCGCCGAGTTACGCCAGCGCATCCTCAAAGACCCGAGCGCCAAACATCGGTTGGAAGCGATTCTGCACCCGATGATTCGCGACCGCACGCAAGCCGCCATCGAACAACTGCGCCGGCAAAATCCACCGGCCATCGTAGTGGAAATTCCGCTGCTGGCCGAAACCGGAAAACCGGATTACATCGACGAAATCATCGTATTGGATTTAGCGGAAGCCACACAATTGCAACGTGCTTTAGAACGCGGCACCTTGCCGGAAGCCGATATTCGAAACCTGATGCAACAACAAGCGTCACGCTCCGATCGTTTAGCGATTGCGAATCACATTATCGACGCCAGCCAACCGCTTGATCAGCTGCAAAACAGCCTGCAAGACCTATTGAAATAATTCTGGTTTTCGACTCAACATCTAGTCCAGAAAATTCACTCACATGGGTTCCGGCCACAAACCGGAAATCGCGGCAATCCCCTGCCCACCATACTGACGCGCGTCCTCAGCATCCGCCGGCTTCATCCCTCCCAACGCAAAGACCGGTACCGGCACATTCGCAACACGCTCAGCAAACGTCGGCCAGCCCAAACCGTCCAGTTCCGGATGGGATTGCGTTTTTTTCACCGGCGACAACAGCATAAAATCCGCTCCTAACGCCAGTGCTTTCGCCATTTCCACATCGTTATGAGTGGACACGCCCAATAATTTATCGTCAGAAATGGGGCGCTCCGTCAACCCCATAATCGCCGTAGAGGCCAATTGCAAGCCGTCCGCTTCCGGCACCGCCCGCAAATCCTCCGGCTTGCCGTTCAACAAAATCCGCGCCCCTTCATAACGATGGGTTAACGCCACCGCCTGCTTCGCCAGGGCTTGAAACGCGGTTTCATCCAAGGTTTTGGCTCGCAACTGCACCAAGCGGATACCGTCTTCTAACGCGGTTTCCAACCGACTGAGCGCATCTTCGGTATCATGAAAACCGCCGGAAATCATATAGTGTCCGGGCAATTGCAAGGCCGTCACCAAACCTCGATTCGCCTCCGGAAATGCCTGCGCCTCCAACTCGGGCACCGCTGTCCATTGCACCGTTTGGCCTTCAGCGCCATGTGGCTCACCGTCAAACTGCTCGGTTTCATAGACATTCAACAATACCGAGACTTTTTCATAATCCCATGGAATTTGAATCAGCGGTTGCCAGTTCCTCGTCGCAACCCCCACCTCTTCAGAAAATTCGCGTGTCAAAGCCGCTTCGGGCGTTTCGCCCGCTTCAATTTTTCCGCCCGGGAACTCCCAGAGACCCGCTAAGTCCTGATGGGCTTGGCGGCGCGCCAACAGCACCTGTTTCTCTTTGCGTAAAACACCGACGGCCACTTGAATTCGTTCATTCATTCGTGTCTTTTCCTTTATGTAAGCTTTATTCAAGTGTCTACTATTTTGACAAAAAATCGCCAGGCCTGAAAGCGCTCATTTTTCGTGAAGCCATCATCGAATACCGTTAGAATAGCGGGTTACCTAACCTAAATTATGTAAACGGAAACCATACGCCATGAGTCGATTCTGGAGCCAACGCGTTCATCAACTGACCCCTTATGTTCCCGGTGAGCAACCGAAAGTGGATAACCTGATCAAGCTCAATACCAATGAGAGCCCTTATCCGCCCTC
>NZ_JBNGDN010000034.1:0-15345 GCF_049975065.1 Hydrogenovibrio sp. | reverse complement strand
ACCGTGCCGCTCAATGAAGACTTTGCCATTCAGCCGGCCGACTATCAAATCGACAACGGCGGCATTATTTTCCCGAACCCGAATGCCCCCACCGGCCGACTCTTGCCATTACAAGCCATTGAAAAAATTTTGCAGGGCAACCCAAACTCAGTCGTCGTCGTGGACGAGGCCTATATCGATTTCGGCGGCGAATCCGCCGCGCAATTGATTCACTGTTACCCGAATCTTTTAGTGGTACAAACCTTTTCGAAATCCCGCGCTTTGGCAGGGTTACGAGTGGGCTTCGCTTTGGGTCATGCGGATTTAATTGAGGCCTTGGAGCGCGTCAAAAACAGTTTTAATTCCTACCCGCTGGATCGGTTGGCGGTGGCCGGTGCCATCGCGGCGATGGAAGATGAAAGCTACTTCGAGGCCAGTTGCAATAAAATCATCGCCACCCGAAATCGTCTGACCGAATTCCTGCAACAACACGGCTTTCAGGTCGTGCCTTCGGCGGCCAACTTCTTGTTTGCTGCCCATCCAAGCCAAGCGGCCGCCGACATGGCTCAAGCCTTACGCGAACGGGCCATTATCGTGCGTTACTTCAATAAACCTCGTATTGACGAATACCTTCGCATCACCATCGGTACCGATGCGGAAACCGATGCCCTTTGTCAGGCCTTGACGGAAATTTTGGCTTAGCCCTAAAACCCAAAAACGCCGTGATCGGCGTTTTTTTATGGACTCATGGGCGTGAATAAGCGACCTGATTACGTTCCTTACGTTCGGTATTCGGCATTGATTTTCACATAATCGTATGAAAAATCGGTGGTCCAGACGATTTCAGACGCCTCGCCCCGATTCAAGACAATGCGAATCAAGATATCGGTTTCATCCATCACCGCCTGACCGGCTTCTTCGGTATAAGAATCGGCGCGTCCGCCGTTTTCCACCAACAAAACCTCGCCCAAGTAAATCTGTAAAGCCTCAATATCCAAATCGACCAGGCCTGCCCGACCCACCGCGGCGAGAATCCGCCCCCAGTTGGGATCGGAAGCAAACAAAGCGGTTTTCACCAACGGCGACAAGGCCACCGCATGCGCCACTTTTAAACACTCGTCCGAGTTTTGGCCGCCTTCGACCTGCACTGTGACAAACTTGGTCGCGCCTTCACCGTCGCGGATAATCATTTGCGCCAACTCGGTCATCACCGCTTTCACCAGGCCTGAAAAGACTTGATAAGCCGTGGAGTGTGTATCGGTGATTTCCGGCATCGCCGCTTGCTGAGTGGCGGTCAAGGTACAGGCATCGTTAGTCGACGTATCGCCATCCACCGTGATACGGTTAAACGACACCTTAACGGCGTCGCTGAGCGCTTGCTGCAAGCAGGCCTGGGAAATTTTGGCATCCGTCGCCGCAAAGCCGAGCATGGTCGCCATGTTGGGATGAATCATGCCGGAACCTTTGGCGATGCCGGTCACCGTCACCAAAGCCCCGTCGATATCGATTTGACGACTGACGATTTTTTCACAGGTATCGGTCGTCATAATGCCTTTCGCCGCGATTTTCCAACCGTCAATCGACTGATTGGCAATCGCATCCGGAATGGCGGCTTCAAGCTTATCCATCGGTAAATTCTGCCCGATGACACCCGTGGAAAACGGAAGCACCGCTTCTGCTGGCAAACCTAACTCGCTAGCCACCCATTGGCAGGTTTGCGTGGCGTCCTTCAGACCCTGCTGCCCGGTTCCGGCATTGGCGTTGCCGCTGTTAATCACTAAAGCACGACAGGCGGTCGCCTGCAAATGCGCTTTGGCGACCGTGACCGGCGCGGCACAAAACGCATTTTGCGTGAAGGTCGCGGCGGTGCGACTGCCTTCCACAAAGGACACCACGACAAAATCGGTTTTGTCGGCTTTTTTAATCTTGGCTTGCGTCGCGCCCAGATAAACGCCGTCCACCGGATGAATCAAACGTTGTTGCGACATGGTTTTGTTCTCCAAACTAAAAAATCCACGTGAATGGAAATGCTCGACCGTTCTCGACACTCCGCTCAACGTGGATTTTTTCAATCTCTACAATAGCTGTACAATTAATATTAACTCAATTTACCACAACATTGCTTATATTTCTTACCGGAACCACACGGACAGGGATCGTTGCGCCCCACTTTCGGTGTTTCGCGGCGGTAAGTGCCATCCGAACCGCTTTCTGTGTTTTCCGGTTCGCCAGACGGCATGCCCATCGCATCCGCAATGCCTTGCGCCGCCGAATGTGTGGCTTCCAACTGTTGCGGGCGTTCTTCAAGCTGTTGCTGCTCGTAGGCATCCACATCCTGTCGTCCCTGAATTTGAACCATTGAAAGGGTCTGAATGGTTTCGAACATCACCGCATCCAAGAAGGCTTCAAACATTTCGGCGGCCGAGCTGCGATATTCCTGGAATGGATCTTTTTGCGCAAACCCTTTCAAGTGAATCCAACGACGCAAATAATCCATTTCATTCAAATGCTCGCGCCACTGCTTGTCAATGGTTCTCAACAACACTTCTTTCTCAAAGTGGTGACGGGTTTTTTCGTCCACCACCGCCATCTTGGACTGGTAAAGCGCTTTGATTTCTGCAACAAGACGCTCACGCAGTTTTTCCTCAAACAGGCTCTTGTCCTCATCCAGCCATTGCTGAATGGTCAATTCACAGCCCAAATCCTCTTGCAGCTGGCGTTCCAGTCCCGCCACATCCCACTGCTCTTCCAGGCTGCCCGGCGGAATGAAATTCGCCATAATCGATTCAACCACGTTGGTGCGCAACGAATCGACAATCTCGGAAACATCGTCCTCTTCCATCAGCTCATTACGCTGGGAATACACCACCTTACGCTGTTCATTGGCAATATTGTCGAATTTTAACAGGTTGGCACGCTCATCTTGGTGCATGCGCTCGACCTGCTTCTGAGCACGCTCAATGGATTTGCTGACCATATTGTGCTCAATGGCCTCGTCCGATTTCATCCCCAGACGACGCATCATGTTTTTGACTTTCTCCGAGGCAAAACGACGCATTAAATCGTCATCCAGCGACAGATAGAAACGGGTGACCCCTGGATCGCCCTGGCGACCGGAGCGCCCGCGTAGCTGATTGTCAATACGGCGCGACTCGTGCCGCTCGGAACCGAGCACCATCAAGCCGCCCTTTTCCAAGACTTCATCATGGCGTTTTTGCCAAGCGGCCTTCACCTCTGCAATCTGAGCTTCCGAGGGAGCCTCAAGGGCTTCGATTTCACTGTCCAGATTCCCACCCAAGACGATATCGGTGCCGCGACCTGCCATATTGGTGGCAATGGTAATGGCACCGGGACGCCCGGCGTCGGCAATAATGTTGGCTTCACGCTCATGCTGCTTGGCGTTCAGTACACTGTGCTGAATGCCCTCTTTATCGAACAGCGACGACAAGACTTCCGACATTTCAATGGAAGCCGTGCCGATGAGAATCGGTTGACCGGATTCTTTCATGGCCTTGACGTCGCGCACAATGGCGTTTAACTTACCTTCAATATCCAAAAATACCAGGTCTGGTAAATCTTGCCGCGTCGGCACCTTGTTCGGCGGAATCACCACCACTTCGAGTTTATAGGTCGCCAGAAACTCACCGGCTTCGGTATCGGCGGTACCGGTCATACCGGATAATTTTTCATACTGGCGGAAATAATTCTGGAAAGTGATGGAGGCATAGGTCTGGCTTTCCGCTTGAATGGACACCCCTTCCTTCGCTTCCACCGCCTGATGCAGGCCATCCCCCCAACGGCGACCCGCCATCTTGCGGCCAGTGAATTCGTCGATGATAATGACTTCGTTATCCTGAACAATGTAATCGGTGTTCTTCTCAAACAACAAATGCGCCCGCAAGGACGCATTGACGTATTTCATCAGGGTGATGTGTTCCGCATCGTAGAGCGAATCCCCTTCGTTCAACAAGCCGATTTCCACCAACATGGCCTCGACCTTGGAATGACCGTCATCGGTCAGATGAATCTGTTTGGTTTTTTCATCAATGGTGTAATCGCCGGAAGACGTTTTGGTTTCCAGATCCTCTTCACCGCGCTCCAAACCTTGTACCAGCGGATTCATTTTCTGATACAACTCAGACTTATCTTCGGCCGGGCCGGAAATAATCAACGGCGTCCGCGCTTCATCAATCAGGATCGAATCCACTTCGTCAATGATGGCAAAGGCCTGACCGCGCATGACGCGCTCCTCGACAAAGATCGCCATATTATCGCGCAGATAATCGAAACCGAATTCGTTATTGGTGCCGTAGGTGATGTCGGCTTGATAAGCCAGCTGCTTTTCGGCCGCCGTTTGGCCGGAGAGAATCACGCCCGTGGTCAGGCCGAGAAAACCGTATAACTGCCCCATCCACTCGGCATCACGGGCGGCCAGGTAATCGTTCACGGTAATGACGTGCACCCCTTTTCCGGCCAAGGCATTCAGATACGCCGCTAAGGTGGCCACTAGGGTTTTCCCTTCCCCGGTGCGCATTTCGGCAATCTTGCCGTTGTGGAGTGCCATGCCCCCGATCAACTGCACATCATAATGCCGCATGCCCATGACCCGTTTACCCGCCTCGCGCACCACGGCAAAGGCTTCGGGCAAGATTTGATCCAACGACTCGCCTTGCGCAACCCGCTGCTTAAATTCATCGGTTTTGGCTTTTAAAGCGTCATCACTGAGTTCAGAAAACGACTCTTCCAGAGCGTTTATCTGCTGTACGATCTTACGATATTGTTTAAGCAGGCGTTCGTTGCGGCTGCCAAAAAGCGTTTTGAAAATGTTAAAAGCCATTCGGGGTCAAATCCAGTAATGAGTTTAAAAAGCGGTGCGGCCTCTATCCAACCGACCATCTGCAACCGATTCATTGCGTTAAATTGGCGCTATTCTAGCACATTTCAAAAACCGTAAAATAACGGAGCATTTTAAAATGGTTGTTAACCCGAACATCGACTTTCGGATTAATTCGGGCTTCTGTCGCTAATGCGGTTAATGCAGTTATAGCAGAATTTTACTGCTGCCGTATTGAATGGGCGGCTCTTGATTTTCAAAGGTCACCACTTCATAAGCCTCTGAATCGGCCATCAGGGCGCGGAGCAATTGATTGTTTAGGGCGTGGCCGGACTTATGGGCGGTAAACTCCCCAATAATCGCATGACCGGCCATATACAAATCCCCTACCGCATCGAGTATTTTATGGCGCACAAATTCGTCTTTATTGCGCAGCCCCTCTTCATTGACCACCCCGTTTTCATCCAGACCGATGGCATTATGCAATCCGGCACCCAGCCCTAGATTTTGCGCGCGCAGCACTTCCATATCCTTCATAAACCCGAAAGTGCGCGCGCGACTGACCTCTTTAAAATAGGCCGTAGAGGAAAAACACAGCGTCATTTTTTCAGCGGTTTGCTCAAACGCCGGGTGATCGAAATCAATCGAAAAATTGAGCCGAAACCCCTGAAATGGATCAAACTGCGCCGCGCCGCCTTTGTCATTGGCCACCTTGACCGACTTTTTAATGCGAATAAACTGTTTGGGTGCTTCTTGCAGTGCCACGCCAGCCGATTGCAGCAGAAAAATAAAATGCGATGCACTGCCGTCCATAATCGGCACTTCATCGGCGGTAATATCAATGTACAAATTATCAATCCCCACCCCAGCCAGAGCGGACATCAAATGTTCAATGGTGGCAATCTTAACAGGGACGTCTCCGACCTCCTGAACAATGGTGGTACACAAGGTGGTTTCTTTGACCAGGCCTGGCGAAATCGGGAATTCCACCGCAGGATCCACATCCACGCGCCGGAAAACAATCCCAGTATGAATCGGTGCGGGGCGTAATGTCATCACGGACTTGTGACCGGTATGCAGCCCGACACCTTTAGCTTTGATGGAATTGGCAAGGGTTCTTTGTTTCACGTAACAGTCTTCAATTTTCGTTTGATGTAAGGGCTTGACCTTAGAATGACCAAGGTCGGCGAGCCGCGCCGAGAATAAGCCGCCTTTTAGTCCCGCAGAATCTCATTGGGGGTTATTCGAGGTGCTCGTAATGCGCTGAAAGCGTCGGTTAACCTGGCGCGAATTCTAGCACAGATTGCGCCCACAGCTTTGACCCAAATAGTCGGGTTAAAAACTGTTGCTGAACCAGTTTTTCATCTTATTCAGAACGGAAGTTTTATCCAAGGGTTCGGCCGCGACGTCCTCTGAATGCAACGCCGTCGGCTGGTGTTCTTTGGCATACATTAACAACCCCACAGTCGTCGCAAAGGCCGGACTGTTCACCTCTTCACTCAACCCCATGACTTCCATCGGATACCCCAGTCGAACCGGCATATGGAACACCTCTTCAGCCAGCTCCACAGCGCCTTCAACCAAAGAGCTGCCACCGGTAAGCACAATGCCTGCGGCAATTTTATGCTCAAAGTCGGTGCGACGCAGCTCCGCCTGAATCAATTGAAACAACTCTTCATAACGCGGTTCTATGACCTCGACCAACGTATGACGCGATAAACAGCGAGCCGGACGGTCTCCCACGCTGGGCACTTCAATATCTTCATCTTTGGAAATCAATTGTGGCAAGGCACAGGCGTATTTTTTCTTAATGTCTTCGGCGGCCTGTTTCGGCGTGCGTAAGGCCATGGCAATGTCATTGGTCACCTGATCACCGGCGACCGGAATCACCGCCGAATGACGAATGGCACCGTTCTGGAAAATGGCAATATCGGTGGTACCACCACCGATGTCTACCAGACAAACCCCCAATTCCTTCTCGTCTTCCGACAACACCGCTTCCGATGACGCCAGCTGCTCCAAAATCAGGTTATCAACTTTCAAAGCGCAGCGTTCGACGCACTTAGTGATGTTCTGCGCCGCACTGACCGAACCGGTCACCATGTGTACACGCGCCTCTAAACGCACACCGGACATGCCAATCGGCTCACGAATGCCGCCCTGATTATCGATCATGAATTCCTGCGGCAAAATGTGCAACACTTCTTGGTCGCCTGGAATGGCAATGGTTTTGGCCGCATCAATGACGCGCTGAACGTCTTCCTCACGCACTTCGTGGTTACTGATGGCCACCATACCATTGGAATTAAAGCTGCCGATGTGGCTGCCCGCAATGCCGACCGAAACCGATTCCGCTTTAATGCCGGACATTCTTTCCGCTTCATCAATGGCACGCTGAATCGACTCAACGGTGGAATCAATATTGACGACCACCCCTTTTTTTAAACCTTTTGATGGATGTGTGCCCATGCCCACCACCTCGATGCGACCATCCGGCTGGACTTTACCGATTACTGCGGCGATTTTGGATGTACCCACATCCAACCCGATGACAATATTGGACTCTGTGGGCTGCTGCTTTCTTGCCATTCGTATTTTACCTTTATGTGAAAACTGCCGAATCGTGTGCCTCTTGCCCTAACCCGAAAGAATAAGCCAAGCCTCTCAAAGAGTTTCAATCCGGGTGCTTTTCAAGGGCTGACTAGGGTGCCTTTGGGCGTTCGGTTGACTCACTGGAAATCGGCGGGCTACCCTTGATTACAAACCCATTACTATAGCGTAAATCGTATAGCTGTGCGAATTTTCTTAATTCCGGTTTGACGTTGGGGTAAGCGCGAATAAAACGATCCAACTTGACTTGCCAATCGCTGGAATCCAGCAATACAGTGGCCCCTGAAACAAAGTGAAGCGTCCAGCTGCCATCGGCCTGCACGGTCAAATCGTCAATCGTCCAATCCAGCGGAGAGAAGGCATTCTGAAACACGGCAAGCTTTTGCAGCAAATCGCGGGATTGAATGACCTCACCATTCAATCGAACCAAACGCTGATAGGGGGTCGTATCATGCGGGTAAAAAATGTCGCCGTGCTGATTCAGCAAACCGTCCTCACCCCATCGCACGACTGGCGTTTGCTCAACAACATCCAACACCAGTGTACTCGGCCAGCGTCGTTTTACCTTGACCTGATAAACCCAATCCAAATTCAGAATATCGGCGTGCAGCCTCTCCAAATCCAATTGCCAGAAAGACTCTCCAACATAAGGTTCCACCAAAAACTCAATATTTCTGGGCGCCAATTTTTCAAACTCACCCTGCAAGGTCACTTCGGTAATCACTCGATTCGGCGAAAAAAACACCCACGCCACAATCGCAGCCATCAACACCAATCCTAATGCCAGCGCCAATTTCAGTTTCACCGTTTGCCCGCTCCCAAAAGGTTTTTCAAGTCAGCGTCATCGACACGAGACGCCGCACCAATTCTGGAAATGGCAGATCGGCCGCTTTTGCGGCCATCGGCACCAGACTGTGGTCGGTCATACCGGGAACCGTGTTCAGCTCAATCAGCCAGGCCTGGTCGTTTTCGTCCAGCATCAAATCCACCCGCCCCCAATGGCGGGCACCGATGACATGAAAAGCGTCCAACACCAAAGCCTGCAGCCGCTGCTCCATCTCTTTCGGCAAGCCGCAAGGGCAGAGGTACTGAGTGTCATTGGATTGATACTTCGCTTCAAAATCGTAAAACGCATGATCCGTTTTCAATTGAATCATTGGCAAAGCCGCATCGCCTAAAACGGCGCAGGTAAACTCCCGTCCGGCAATCCATTGTTCAATGAGGATTTCCGAATCATAGACCTCGGCGGCGGCAATCGCCTCTTTCAAGGCGGGCAAATCCGCCACCTTGCGCATCCCCAAACTGGAACCTTCATGACTGGGTTTCACGATCACCGGAAACGATAACGCAAAATCCTCGCTCTTAAACGGCTGGCTCGGTGACACCACCTGAAAGTCGGGCGTTGGCAACCCGACGCCTCGCCAAACCCATTTGGTGCGTAGCTTATCCATTGCCAGCGCAGAGGCCGCCAAGCCGCTGCCGGTAAACGGAAAGTTCAATGCCTCCAACAGTGCCTGAACCCCACCGTCTTCTCCCCAGCGCCCGTGCAGTGCAATAAAGGCACGATCATAAGACTGCACCACCGCCATCACATCCGCAACGCTTGTCACATCACAGGCCGTGGCGGTCACACCGGCTTGCTGCAAGGCGTGCGTCACTTCAGCGCCGCTTTTCAGCGAAATAGCACGTTCGGCGGACGTGCCGCCCATCAACACCGCCACGCGCCCTAAGGCAAGCGGGCTTTGCGCCGTAACGGCTTCAGGGGTTTTCGTTTGCATGATCCATCTCTTCGTTAAGCACTCGTTCTTTCCAGTCGCGCGCCAGTTGCCCAATGTCACCCGCGCCCATCACCAGCAACACATCCTCATCCAGCAGCACTGGCGTCATCAATTCATTCAATTCCGCTTGCGATTCAACGTGCAAATTGTCGCGATGCCCTCGCAGACGCATCGCTTGCAACAAGGCCTTTGAATCAAATGCCGCCAAAGGGGCTTCTCCGGCGGCGTAAACATCCAACAGCACCACCAGATCCGCCGCCACCAGAGCTTGCACGAAACCATCGAATAAATCACGGGTGCGGCTGAAACGGTGTGGCTGAAACACCAACACCAAACGCCGCTCGGGAAAGGACTGACGGGCGGTTTCAATGGTGGCCGAAAGCTCGGTAGGATGATGGCCATAATCATCGACCAAGGTCACATCCCGCCCACCAATCAAACGATGCGGATACACTTCAAAACGACGTCCTACGCCACCAAACTCCGTCAGCGCCTGCCGAATCGCCTCAACCGACACATCCAACTCCAGCCCGATGGTGATCGCCGCCAAAGCATTCAACACATTATGACGTCCGGGAGAGTTCAAGGTCACCTCAAATGGCTCAGACTGAAGCGCATGCACTTTAAAACGCATGGTGAGGCCATGATGGGTGACTTCCGAGGCATAGACATCTGCTTCATCCGAAAAGCCATAAGTGCGCGTTTTTCGGGACAGTTTCGGCAATAATCGACGAATGTTTTCATCCTCATGGCACACGATGACCAGCCCGTAAAACGGTAACCGGTGGATGAATTCCACAAAGGTATTTTCCAGATTCTGATAATCGCCCTGATAGGTCTCCATGTGATCTTCATCGATATTGGTGACCACGGCCATCATCGGTGACAAATGTAGAAAAGAAGCATCCGATTCGTCCGCCTCCGCCACCAAATACTGGCTGCTGCCGAGGCGGGCATTGGTAGCGGCTTGGTTGAGTTTGCCGCCAATCACAAACGTCGGATCCAAACCGCCTTGAGTTAAAATCGCCGCCGTCAGCGAAGTGGTGGTGGTCTTGCCGTGCGTCCCCGCTATGGCGATGCCGAAACGCATCCGCATCAATTCCGCCAGCATGGCGGCACGAGGTATCACCGGAATGCGACGCTCTTTCGCAAAGGCCACTTCCGGATTTTCATCCGGTATCGCGGTCGAAACCACGACCACATCACTTTTCTGAACGTGCTCGGCCGCGTGACCGATTTGAATGCGCGCCCCCAGTGTCCGCAAATGCTGGACGGTTGCATTTTCTTTGATGTCTGAACCGGAAACGGTAAAACCAAGACTCAGGCAGACTTCCGCGATACCCGCCATGCCAACGCCACCGATGCCGACAAAATGAATTTGTTTAACTTGATCTTTCATCCAACCACCCTTCTCAATCCGGCATATGATACTGCTTTATACCCGAAATTTTTGCGAAAAGTGACGTCTTTAGTGTAAAAGCGCCGGATTCGATTCGGCCAGGTCGGGGGATTTGACCGGTTGAGGCACCACCCAGTAATGCTGGGTGAGAATCGCGGCAAATTCGGAAGGTTTCTGCAGTGGCTGGGTGATTTCAAAATGCGATAAGGTCGCGCTCTTCAGATGCCCCGCCTCAACCGCCTGAGCCACCAGCGCCAGCACCTCTTCCGAGCCGTCTCCCAAAAGCGCTTCCGTGGTCGGATTCCAAAACAGTACCTTGGGCTGGTGATCGGAGCCGGGTAACGGCATCAGCTCCATACGAATCCACTCAAGTGGTGCCGATGAGGTTGACGGGGAAAGCGCTTGGGGTTCATTGGAAGCGGCTGCATCGCTGTCATTGTTCTGCGGTGGCACCGCTGATAATTCGGTTTTATCGGTGGAATCCATGGTTTGACCTCACTGTGGGTTAAGCGCCTGAAACGCCGAACGCCGCAAGCACAGACAGAAAGTTGCCTATGCTAACATAGCGCGCGCCTCTTCGACAGCCATCACCAAACGATCAATATCCTCAAAGGTGTTATAGACACCGAAAGACGCTCGCAGCGTAGAAGGCACATTAAAATGCTGCATCACCGGCATGGCGCAGTGGTGGCTGGCACGCAAGGCAATGCCGTCCTGATCCATTAAGGTGGCCATATCGTGCGGATGAGTGCCGTCCACAATAAATGAAATCACACCGCCTTTATTCGCCGCCGTGCCAATGATGCGCAGCCCTTTAATGGCGTGCAACTTCTGAGTGGCATACATCAGCAATTCGTGCTCGTAGGCGGCAATCGTATCCAACCCGATGGATTCGACGAAATCAATGGCCGCCCCCAAACCGATGGCACCGGAAATGTTCGGCGTACCGGCTTCAAACTTATACGGCAACACGTTGTATTCGGTCTTGTCAAAGGTCACGGAATAAATCATATCACCACCGGCTTGATAGGGTGGCATGGCGTCCAGAAGCGCTTCTTTGCCATAGAGCACACCGATGCCGGTAGGCCCATACAGCTTATGGCCGGAAAACGCATAAAAATCGCAATCCAAGGCGCGGACATCCACGCGCATATGCGGCACCGCCTGGGCTCCGTCCAACAGAACTTTAGCACCGACCGTTTTCGCCGCCTGCACCATCTCCGCCACCGGGTTGATCGTGCCCAGTGCATTGGACATATGCACCACCGACACCAACTGAGTCTTCGGCGTCAGACAGGCTTCGAAATCGGACAGACGGATTTCGCCGTCATCCGTCATCGGCACCACCACCAATTTGATACCGATTTCTTCGCGCAACAACTGCCAAGGCACGATATTGGAGTGGTGCTCCATTTCGGTAATCACCACTTCGTCACCGGCCTTCAGGTGACGGCGTCCCCAAGTTTGCGCCACCAGGTTAATCGCCTCGGTGGTGCCACGCACGAAAATAATTTCTTTATCCGACGCCGCGTTTAAAAACCGCCGGATTTTGCCGCGTGCCCCTTCATAGGCTTCGGTGGCTCTTTCGCTCAAACCGTAAACGCCACGGTGCACATTGGCATTTTCTTCACGATAATAGCGCGCAATGGTATCAATGACCGACACCGGCGTTTGCGAGGTGGCACCGCTGTCCAGATAGACCAGTGGCTGGCCGTTTTCGAGTTGTTTGAGAATGGGAAAGGCGTCTTTAACGTCCGAAAGATTCATATTCTGTTCTTAGTATCGTGGTGGTAAAAAATGCGCTGTCTTACCGGAAAGCATCAGTCCATAACCCGGTCAAGTTTGCGCATGACCTGGGATGCCAGCCATTGGCGGCGCTCTATTTTAGACAGCGTTTCCAGCGGCTCCAGCAAAAAGGCCTGGGTAATCAAGCGCACCGCATCCGCTTTACGAATGCCCCGCGCTTGGGCATAAAACAGTTGGTTTTCGTCAATTTCACCGGAAGCGCACCCGTGCGAGCATTTCACATCATCGGCATAAATTTCCAATTGCGGTTTGGTGTCCATATTGGCATCATTCGACAACAAGAGATTTTTGTTATCCATTTGGCCATCGGTTTTCTGAGCATCTTGCGCCACATAAATCATGCCATTGAAAACGCCCCGCGCCTGACCGTCCAAGACAAACTTATGCAACTGGCGGCTGTTGCAATGCGCCACTTGGTGAAGAGTTTCGGTACGGGAATCCACCAGTTGCTTATCGGTGCCAAACCCAATCGAGTTCTGTTCACATTCAGCGTAAGATCCCGCCAAAGCCACTTGGTTTTGGTGACGCGAAATCTCCGCACCCAACCCCAGATAGACCGTGGACAAGTCAGACGCTTCCGCTTGACGGAAATACTGGTGATTGAAGTAAAAACTGTTTCGGCTCAAGTCTTGTAAAACCACCTGTTTTAAGCGAGCGTGCTGACCCAAGTGCAAGTGTGCCAGTTCATTCACAAACACCGACTCAACGCCGCCCAGACAGACATACTGCTGAATCAAAGTCATTTCAGCCTTCTCACCCACTTCCACCTGCATGCGCAGATTGGTCAAGCCTTCCGACTGAGTCTGCACTTGGACGACATACACCGGAACGTCCAAGGCCGCCCGGTCGTCCAGTCGCACAGTCAGCCCCTGATCCAGCAGCAGTTCATTCATCAGTTCAAAGGCATCGGCTTCGACCTTGGGCGAGATGGTTTGAATCGCATCCGCCTCAGCCATTTCAATCGACAAGGCGTCGGGAATCAAATCGAACCCGGCTGACAGGCTTTCCGAGAAAACGCCGTCCACAAACACCAAGCGAATTGCCTCTTCCGGCAAAAGATGGGTCTGCAAAGCTTCCAAACTCGGTTCCGCACCCGACGCTTTGATTTCAAAACGGTGTGGCAACCACGGCAATAAAGAGGTGTATTGCCAATCTTCGTCCTGACGGGTCGGCAGACCTTTCACCAACAGACGGCTTTCCGCCTCCAGGCGCTTTTCTACCAGCGCCTCCGCTTGGGTATTTTCGTTTAACTGTCGGGCTTGAGCCACCAGGTGATCAAGCATCTGGCGTGCGGCTGGACTCATTTTAGGGGAAACTGCAACTGTCATAAGCCACCTTACTCCGAATCGGAAGCGTCATGGGCTTGAATGATGTCGTCATAACCCCTTTCTTCAAGTTCATGCACCAACTCGAAGCCACCGGACTTGACGATTTTGCCGTCATACAATACATGGACGTGATCGGGTTTAATATAGTCCAGCAAACGCTGATAATGCGTCACCACGACAAAGCTGCGCACACCGTCACGCAAAGAGTTCACGCCATTCGCCACCACTTTCATGGCATCGATATCCAAGCCAGAATCGGTTTCGTCCAAGATGCACAACTTTGGCTCCAACAGTGCCATCTGGAAAATATCGTTACGTTTCTTTTCACCACCGGAAAAGCCAACATTGACCGAACGTTCCAGCAAGTCTTTACGCATGTTGAGCAGGTCGATCTTGGATTGGGCGTACTCGTCGAAGTCGAACATATCCAATGCCGGCAAGCCTTTTTCCTCGCGAATGGCATTCACGGCTGTCTGCATAAACAGCTTGTTACTGACGCCCGGAATCTCCACAGGGTATTGAAACGCCAAAAACAAGCCTTTTCGGGCACGTTCTTCCGGATCCATTTCCAACAGATCCTCGCCATCGAAGGTCGCCGTGCCATCCGTGACTTCATAATCTTCTCGCCCGGCCAACACACTGGACAAGGTACTTTTACCGGCGCCGTTCGGCCCCATAATGGCATGCACTTCACCCGGTTTCACTTCCAGGTTTAATCCTTTTAGAATGGGCTGACCGCCTTCTTCGGCAACTTGCGCGCGTAAATTTTCAACTTTTAATAACATCTGGTCTCTCTCACTCGATGAAAGCAGAGCTTTCAAACGGTTTATTCAATCGAAAACCGCTCCTTCAAAGCGGTTTGAAACGTTATGATTTTCTGGCGGACGCCAACTACCCGACCGACCCTTCCAGGCTGATGGCCAGAAGCTCCTCCGCTTCCTGCGCGAACTCCAGAGGTAACTCGCTGAAGACTTCCTTACAGAAACCGTTCACAATCATGGAAATGGCGTCCTGCTCACTGATACCACGCTGCTGGCAATAGAACAACTGATCCTCACCGATTCGGGATGTCGTGGCTTCGTGCTCCATTTTCGCGGTGGCATTTTCCACTTCAATGTATGGGAAAGTATGCGCCCCGCATTGGTCACCGATCAGCATGGAATCACATTGGGTAAAGTTCCGTGCGTTCTCTGCGGTGGGTAGAATCTTCACCAACCCACGATAAGTGTTATCAGACTTTCCGGCCGACAACCCTTTAGAAATAATGGTGCTACGCGTATTTTTGCCGATGTGAATCATCTTAGTACCGGTATCGGCCTGTTGACGGCGATTGGTCAAAGCCACCGAATAGAATTCACCGATGGAATTATCCCCTTTCAGAACACAGCTCGGGTATTTCCAGGTGATCGCCGACCCGGTTTCCGCTTGCGTCCAGGACAATTTGGAATTCCGGCCTTCGCAGACGCCGCGCTTGGTCACAAAATTCAAAATCCCGCCCTCGCAATCTTCATCGCCCGGGTACCAGTTTTGAACCGTGGAATATTTGACTTCCGCGTTTTCATGTACGATGACTTCCACCACCGCCGCATGCAACTGGTACGAATCGCGCAC
>NZ_JBNGDN010000033.1:0-20232 GCF_049975065.1 Hydrogenovibrio sp. | reverse complement strand
GGCTTGTGGAATCAAGGGGCAAGCGAGATGGGGCTTAATTTATGAATTTTTCGGGCTAACCCGAACAGCAAACGCATTATTATTCTAAGGAACCTCAGAGCATGACCCATGCGGAATATCGACTTTATAAACCGGCTTTTTGGGTGCAGTTGACCCAGAATTTTTTTCGCAAAAATGGTTTGGATGCGGTGACGATTCTGGCGTATGCCTCTTTGGTCGGATTGGTGCCGTTTTTGACCATTATGTTGAGCGTGTTTTCCATGTCGGAAACGTTTCAGGTCTTTGAAGAGCAGGTCATGGATAAGGTGTTCCATTACCTGTTGCCCGATTCCACGCCGCTGGTGGAGTCCTATCTATTGCAGTTTTCACAGCAGGCCAGCAAGCTGCATGGTGTGGGCATTTTTTCCATGTTGGTGATTGCATTATTGTTACTTTGGACCATTGACCAGAAGATCAATGCCATGTGGGATCACCGTCTGCAGCGTACTTGGTGGGTGAGTTTATTGCACTATTTGGGCATCAGTGTGGTGGGGCCGCTGTTGCTGGGTGGCAGCTTGGTATTGAGCTCGGTACTGCTGGCGGCACCCATTTTGCCAGGCGTGGCTTTGGAGGCGGTGTTACTGAATCAGTTACCCATTATGATTAATATCATTGGTTTCAGTTTTTTGTATCGATTTGTGCCTTTGCATCGGGTGCCTTGGCGTTATGCGCTGATCGGTGCGGTATTTGCGACCCTGGAGCTGGAGTTGTTGAAATACGGTTTTGGCCTCTATGTAAAATGGTTCCCGACCTATAACCTGATTTACGGTGCCTTTGCCGTGATTCCGCTGTTTTTGCTTTGGCTGTATCTGCTCTGGTTTATTTTGATCTACAATGCCTCACTGGTGCGGCAGTTGACGATGAAATATGCGACGGAAAAGCCCGGCGATGACGGTTAAATCTTTGCAAGGGCTTCAAAAATTTGCTCTTGAGCCGCGTTAAAATCAATTTGCCCTTCTATTTCAAAACAAGGGAGGTCGCCGAGCATCTGTAAATAGGGGTGTTCGTCCAGAGCGGCGCCGTTGGGCAAAAAATGCCCTTGCGCATCGGCATAAAAAGGGCCGGCGCTTTTCATAATGGCGGGCAGCAGATCGGGACGTTGATTCAGAGTGGTGCGGTTGAGTTGTGTGGCCTGTGGGCTGTCGGCCTGCCAGTTCAGAATAATCAATGCATGCAAAGGGCATTCGGGTTGATAGCAATTCGGGTGGTAAAGCTGATTGACATCCGCATCGTGTTTTTCTTCCAGTTGCCGCAGCTGATCCACTGGCCAGTTCAGCAGCTCGGCTCGGCGCTGGGCTGGAATCAAGTCGTGCAATCTCGGATTGTGCACGATGGTGCCGGGGTTGATGCGTGGCTGTTTCGGCAAGCCGCGCATCCATAATTCACCTGGCTTGGCCGATTCGCTTAAACGGCTGTCTGCGAAAAGTAAACGATCATTGCTGATAAAGTGTTCGGCATTTTCCAGTAAATGCAGCATGAGGGTGGATTTACCGCCGCCGGAAAGACCCGCTATGGCGAGACCGTGGCCGTGGATTTGCAGTCCGGCAGCGTGCCCAAGTTGCCAGCCTTGACGCAGGTGGGCGTTTAAATATTGTGTGAGAATAAAGTTGATGATTTGATTGGGGTGTTGTTCCACTGGGCCGAGTGCCAGAGGACAGTCGCGTTTTTGCCAGAACAGCATACCGGTTTTGACTTTATAAATCAGGCGGTCGGGCGGGATGTCAACAAAAGCGTCCTTGCGCCCTTGTTTACCCGCTTCCCGCTGCCAGTCCTCCCAGTCTTGACCTGCCCCGACAAACGCCTCGGTTTGATAGGCGAGGAGGGTGGTGTCCGCTGAAGCGGTGCTTTCGCGGCTTTCACTGCTTTCGCTGATTAATGATTCGCCGAAATAGTCCGAAAGCCCATTCAGCAAGGTCTCTGAATTGGATTGAATTGTGGCGCGCCACTGTGGCAGTTGCAATTGCAAATGACGCTCTGCCAGCGGCACTGTTTTTTGAAACTGTGCGATGTTTTCCAAAATGGAGTGTGTCAAGTGCGCCTCCTTCAAGCCTTTTGTGCGGTGACCAACTGTAACTGCTGAATCACATACTGGGCGTATTCCTTGGCCATATTCAGCCCCAGACCATCGTAAGCGCCTTTAAAGCCGCCGAAAGCGGACACCTCAAAACACACGGGGCCGTCTTCGGTTTCGGCGATGTCCACCGTGGTGTAGCTGAGGTCGAATTGCGATTGGGCGCGTTGTGCCATGTCGATAATTTCGGCTGAAGGATGCGCCTCGGCATATTTGCCACCGTCGTTAATGGTGGTGTTCCAACTGGTGTTGCCTGAGACCCGTGCATAAGCGCCTCGGTATTCGCCCCCTAAAAACACCAGCCCCATGTCTTTGCCCGGCAGTGCCAGTTTTTTCTGCAGATAAAAAAAGTCGTGCTGTTGATAGTAACTTTCAAATTGTTTGCGTATGGCTTTTTCACCGTCGCAGACCTTCACTACTTCCATTCCTCGTGCTTTCGTGGAAAACAACGGTTTCAAAATCGCCTCGCCAAAGGTTTCGACCTGCGCCAGAGCCGCGTCGATGTCTTCGGTAATCAGGGTGGGCGGCATGGGAATGTCAGCCTTGGCTAAGGAAATGGTGCAGCTCATGCGATCCACTAAACGAATGATTTCCTGCGGTTTGGAAAAGACTTTGACGCCGCATTTTTCGGCAAACCGCAGCAGCTCCAGCCGATCGATGACGGTGGGGCTGTAGGTTTGGGAGATTTTTTTGATGATAATGCCATCCAGTTGACAAAGACAACGGCCTTGGTAGCGCACCGAGGACTCGTGCAGCAGCGCCACAACTTTTTCGATGTCGATCACCCAACGAAAACCGGTCAGGGCTTCAATTTCATCTGCGAGCACTTCGGTGGACCATTTGCCGGGAATGCCGACCACGGCGATTTTTAAAGGATTGTTAATCATGGAAAATCTCTCTTGGAATTCGATAGTGGGCTTGCTCTTCATCCGTTAAGCGAATGACCTGCTCGATCAGATAGCGGCCGCGAAAGTGCATGGCTTTGGCGTGCTGCTTGTCGAGAACGAAACGGGTCGATGTTAAAAATGAACGGCTCAATCCTAGCGCCATTCGAAGGTGGTAACTGGTGTCGTCAACGCGTTCGGCATAGCCTTGACCAAAGCTGTATATGGCCTGCATGGTCTGGGCAACGAGTTTGCGTACTTGAGGGTCAAAGTTGGCCAAACGATAGGCGGAGACCATCAAAACCGACAAATCTTGGACAAAATCCAGATAGTCCGAACGATGCAAGTCAATAAAATTAATGTCGTTATCGACCGGGTCGTAAATAATGTTGTCGAGATTGAAATCCCCGTGGATATAGACTCCGCAAGGCAGTGGCAAGCGATCTTCAAGCGCTTCGGCCTCATCAATCAAGGTTTCCAAGGTGGCGCTTTTCAGTCCACTGATGCTGACGGAAGGCGATTTAAATTCGGGGTGGACGTCGTAAATATTTTTCAGTCGCTTGCGTAACTGCGCCATATAGTGTGCTGGACAGGGTTGGTCGGTTCGGGTTTCCGCCCAGATTTGATCGAGGGTTGCAAACAGTTTGGTCAGCGCCGGCTTGAGGGTTTTGCGATCTTTTTGCAGCAATAACGTGTCAAAGGTTTCGCCGGTTAAGTATTCAAACAGCAGTGCCGCCTTGTCGCCGTTTTTATGATAGGAATACACTTTGGGGGCAATGCCGGGGAATTTCTGGTGCCAGCTTTCAATGCCGGTTTTTTCTTCCTTCAATTTGGTTTTGTCGCCTTCTTTGAAAATGGCGAGAATCTGTCCTTCCGATTCTTCCGCGCTCATGATGCCGGAGATGGTGCAGCCGGATTTGGTTTCGCCCATAGCGCGGATGCTCAGGTCGTCTTCTTGCGGACTGAGTTTCAGAGCGCTGAGCGTGGCTTCCAGCGAATGGTAGCGTTCGATCTGAATCATCTGCCCGAGATTGGCGGAAATGATGCCTTCGCCGATGCGCAGCAGACTTTCACCCATGGCGCTGATGTCGCGGAGTATAAAACAACTTTGCAGCAAGGCCGCCGTCTGCTGACCCTTTTTCAAGCGTGCTTTGTACTTTTCAAGCTGTTGGTCGCAACGTTTGTCGATGTGGACTTTGAGGCGACAAATGTCGATGGCCAGGGTCGAACCTTCCGATTCAATCGCAGGTTCAATCAGCGCCAGTCCGGCTTTGAGGTCATTGAGGGCTTGAAACACATTTTTTTTACGCAACAGTTTGAGTGCCGGTTGCGATTGTTTGACTTGGAAAATAATGGCCTGCAATTGCCGTGACAGGGATTTCAGCCCTTGGTTGATGTGTTCGTAACTCTGTACCGCAATACGGGCATCGTCTTCGGGGCGCTCTGTGAGCAGTCGAGTGGCGCGATTAAGCAGATTGATGTGGTGGTTGTCAATGTAATCGACGTATTTCAGGCTGTGTTCGGCGTGTTCGGGTTCGCAGGTTTCAAAGAAACGCCTGACGCCAGCGAGTTGCTTTTGCACCTCGATAATCAGAAAGCGTAACGTATCGTAAAGTTCCGTGATGTGATGCATGTCAAAGCAGTCGCTCAGGTAAAGGGACGAAATGGAGCCGATCCATTGATTCCAGGTTATTTTTTCGGTTTTTTGGGGTCGATAAAGAGTGGCGAATCGTCGAAGTCGCTACTTTGATCCGAAGACCAGCTGATCTTAATGTTCAGTGACTGGCCTTTTTTGGATTGTTCGGCTTTGATTTTCAGATTGGCCAGTGCCTGCGGTGTCAGACGAAACTCTTCGTCTTCATCGCTGAATTCGATGGCACCTTTTTTAAACCCTTGGGTAATGGCTTTTAAGTAGTTGATAATGGCCTCTTTGTCTTGCAGAGACTCATGTTCGAAATGCTGTCTTTTTTTAGCCATGCCTACCTTCTTGATCGATCGGTGTGGATCGATTCATCCAATTGCAGTTGTCTTGGGTGAAACTGCTTAGTTACCGGGAAATCGCTGCTGAGTGCGGAAACAAGACCGCTCGCGTAAAAAATTGTAACAGCTTCTCCTGGCGTCTGCAGGTTCGATTTGCGGCGGCAATTGGCATTGAGTTTGGTGTCGCATTCAAAGTTCAACAAGCCTTGACGCAGGAATAACTGCTGACCTTGCTGGTGGCTGCGATGACCGTTCACCAGAGCGTAAATATGATGCGCGCGCAGACGTTCACTGCCGCTGTCGGTCAAGGGCCAGTCATTTTCACGGTATTTGGTGCGGAACACATTGCCAAATTCACTGTAGTAGATTTCGAAAATGCGGCCTTCTCGCATTTGGGTGCGAAACGCTTGGTTTAAGCTGGCCGCCCCTTCTTTGACCAGCTTTTCGGCAAATCGGTCGTCCAGCCCTGCATGACAGAAACAGTAGCTGCCCGCCAGATGCACCAGATCCAAAGATTGGAAAAACCAGGCAAACTCACCTTCTGGATTGAGAAACAGTTGTTTCGCAAGGGTGACGGCCTGATAGACCTGTTGCAGATCCATTCCCAATTCCGCGCAGGCCTGGAGAAAATCCTGTTGTTTCTTGCGAATTTGCTGCATTTCCTTGTCGATTTTGGCGGCGGTCATGGTCTGGTGGGCGTAATCGGGGAAAAACGCAAACCAGTCTTTCTTGGGGAAAAGGCGCTTCAGTATCTCGGATTCCGCCAGGCCTGGGTTTTCAGCCAAATGGCCGTATTGATGATGGATTTCGGCAAACAGGCTGGCCGTTTTGCGCCCCATGCGCACAAAAAAATGCGACTGACGCAGGTCGTCCATAAAGTCTGTGGCCAGCAGTCCGGCATAAATTCGGATGTCGTGGTTGCCTGCCAGCAGAATCAAATCGCATTCGGCCTGCTGGAGCTGGCCGATCAAGCGCAATAGAGCCAGATTGCTGGGGCCTTTGTCAAAGCAGTCGCCGCCGATAATGATTTGTCCGCACTGCCCTTTGGTGGTTAACGCAATCCGTTCAACGGTGCTGTCGCGTGTGACTAGATGACTCAGTTTCAGCGAGCGTAAAAAAGCGTCGGCGTCGGCGTGAAGGTCACAGAAAAAATACGTGTCCTTTGACGGTGCCATCCAATTGTCGGTTCGCAGTTCGAGAGTGGGTTTCGGTTCGGGTGGATACGGGTGCCAGGCGGTGGCGGACGCGGTATAGATCATAGGGTCTCTCCTCAGTCGATCAGGGTCGTATCGGTGAAATCGGTAAGCCGTTTATCGGTATGAGCGGCCGTTCGCGAGCGTGTTTTCCATTCGCCGTAGCAAAGTGACCAGACCTGGTGACCGTCATCCAAGTGGCATTCAAAAATCAAAGGTCTGGCGTGATGCATGGACTTTTGCGCAATTTCTTCTCGTTTTAAAGCCCCCAAGTGATAGGCGGCATGGCGGAAAGAAGCACCGTGTCCAACGATCAGTTTGAGGCGGTGAGCGTCGCTGGATGATGCGAGCGTGTTTAGGGTTTGGGTCAGGTGGTCGGCGACACGCTGACCAGCCTCCATTAAGGATTCGGCATAGGGGCAGGGCAAGCGGTAATCACTGTCGGATTTCCAGTGCATCGGTGGGTGAGGTACGCGCGGGTCGGCCTGAAGACAGGCTTCAATATCGGTCACGCTCAAATTGGCAAAGCTGCCAACGGATCTTTCGTGCAGGGCGGTGTATTCGATGCAATGGCCTGAGTAGTGGGTTAAACGGTTCAGGGTTTGACGCAACACCTCGGCAGTTTGCCAAGCGCGCAGTGACTGTGAGGCATCAATTTCGGGGTGCAGGGTCAGATGGTGTTTGCGAGCATAGTCAAGCAGTTCTTCAGCGGCGGCCTGAGCCTGCTGAACGCCCAGCGGTGTGAGGGCACCGTGCTGAAGTGCGCTCGGCGTGTGCGCTGTTTGCTGATAGTCGCTGTGGCGTAAAAAAGCCAGTTTAAAAGTCGCTCGTTTCATTCCAACTATCTTACGGGGGTAATTTGACGGCTGGATGATAGACGGATGACAGTTTTTTAACAGACGGTTCCCTCTGAACAGGAAACCGAAGGAAACGGTCGATTCTGTGCTGACTGGCGGCGGTGTCAGGGCACGAGAGAGGCACGCAAGCGCGAAAGCGGTTAGAGCGAAAAGTCGTTAAAGTCGTCTTTGCCGACGGTGGAATCGACCTGGCCAACCAGATAAGAGCTGATTTCCGATTCTTGCGGGGCGACCTGGACGTTGTCGGACACCAGCCAGTTATTCATCCAAGGCAAAGGGTTGCTTTTGGAATCGAACACCGGATTCAGTTTAATGGCCTTTAGACGGGTGTTGGTAATGTACTCGACATAATCTTTCAGGATGCTGGCGTTTAACCCGATCATGGAGCCGTTGCGGAAAAGGTAATCGGCCCACTCTTTTTCCTGTTGAGCGGCTTCGGTGAAGATTGCGTAAGTTTTGGCCTCGTTGTCGATGGCGATCTGACGCATTTCCGGGTCGTCCTTGCCTTCGCGCATCAAGTTGATGATGTGCTGTGTGCCCGACAGGTGCAGGGCTTCGTCTCGGGCAATCAGTTTGATGATTTTGGCGTTGCCTTCCATAAGAGAGCGTTCGGCGAAGGAGAAACTGCAGGCAAAGGAAACGTAAAAACGGATGGCTTCCAGGACGTTAACCGATACCACGGTCAGATAGAGCGCCGTTTTGACTTCCTTGCGGAAGTGGTCGTCTTTGGCCAAATCGATTTCATGGGCGTACATGTGATTGGTTAAGGAAATCAAATGATCGTAATGCTCGGTGACGCTGATGGCGCGTTTGACGATTTCTTCGTTGGTGACAATGTCGTCGAATACCAGCGATGGATCCGATACGATGTTGCGAATGATGTGGGTATAGGAACGGCTGTGAATGGTTTCGGAAAACGACCAGGTTTCAATCCAGGTTTCCAGCTCGGGAATTGACACCAGCGGCAGCAATGCGACGTTTGGCGAGCGCCCCTGTACTGAATCCAGCAGTGTCTGGTATTTCAGGTTGCTGATGAAAATGTGTTTTTCATGCTCCGGCAGGTTGGCGTATTCGCCTCGGTCGCTGGATAAGTCGATTTCTTCCGGTCGCCAGAAGAATGACAGTTGCTTTTCAATCAGTTTTTCGAAAATCGGATGTTTTTGCTGATCGTAACGCGCGACATTCACGTTTTGACCAAAAAACATCGGTTCTTTCATGGCGTTATTGGATGAACGGCAAAAAGTAGAATAGGTGTGTTTTTCGTTACAGCTCATAAAAGGGTTCCCAAAAAGCCTGTCGGTGGTAGCGGGTTGAATCGACCTCAGCGCTTGGCCGACAAAGTAAAAGATGAATTGTAGTCGATTATGGTGCGGAATCCGATAGCTGGACTGCGAAAATATTTTAAACTTAATGAGATTTAATATCAACTAAGGTGGGTTCTTATTGATTGGGGTGGTATTCTGCTTGGAGCAACCGAAATCAGCCGCTGGCGCCAGAGAATTTTGGTAGTATTGTTTTCGTCGGTCGTCATGGCGGCGTCGAACAAATCCATCGTTGGAAAAGCCCACCGAAAAGAGTCGGGTTCAAAACCCTGGGGGTAAAGGTGTTGACTGAGACAGGATTTAAACGTCAGCTAAAGTGGTTGCAAGGACGGCGCATGGCGCTGTGTGAGCCGAACCCCGAGCGTTTTGCCGAGATTGAAGCCTTTCTGGCGCATTATGGTCTTCAGGTGACGGCGTTTAATGACGTGGATTCGGTGTTGTCGGAAATTGAGGCCAGACGCTATTCCACCCATCGTGTCTATTTAGCGATTCTGATTGATTATCATCTGGCACAGGCGGTTGAGCAGGCCTGGCAGAAAGTCACCCACGATAATCCGACGATTTTACAGACGCCGGTGGTGCTGATGCGCGAAGCCTCAGACGTTGAATCGGCGCAATCTTTAATCAATAAGGGATATTTCCGTTTTCAGCTGACTCAGCCAGTGGCTCCCACAGCCATGCTGCGACTGTTAAACCGCCTGAATCGTTGGAAGCGTTGGCAGAAAGAGTTGTCTCAGCCGCCGCGTCCCAGTGTGAAAATCGGCTCTTAATCCCGTCTTTTCCGATTAATCTTCCAGTAATGCTTCCAGTGTTTCCCAGCGCTCAAAGGCTGCTTCCAGCTCGGTTTCGCATGTTTGCATCCGTGCCAGCACTTCGGCCTGGTCGTTGCGCTGATAGAAATCGGGCTGACTGATCTCGGATTGCCATTGTTCCAGCTCGGCTTCCAGCGATTCAATGGTGGCCGGGAGCGCATCGTATTCGCGCTGATCTTTGTAGCTGAGTTTTTTGGGTTTGTTGGGCGCCTTGGCGCTGGTTTGGTTGGGCGGCGCAGTGGTTGCCGCTGAAGCGGTGTTTTCACCAGGCCTGGTGGAATCCTGCTTGTCATTCGTGGCTTGGCGTTGGGAGGCGGCATGGGTGAAATGTGCCGGACGCTGGCGTAACCAGTCATCGTAGCCGCCGACGTATTCGTTGACCGCACCGGGGGCGTCAAACACAATGGAGCTGGTGGCGACGCTGTTGAGAAAAGCGCGGTCGTGACTGACAATCAGCACCGTGCCAGAATAGTCCAGCAGCAGCTCTTCCAGCAGTTCCAGTGTTTCAATGTCCAGATCATTGGTGGGTTCGTCGAGAATCAGCAGGTTGGATGGCTTGGCAAAGACGCGTGCCAGCAACAAACGGTTGCGCTCGCCGCCGGATAAAGCTTTGACCGGCTGACGGGCGCGTTCCGGGGTGAATAGAAAATCGCCTAAGTAGCTCATAATGTGTTTGCGCTGACCGTTGATTTCCACATAGTCCGACTCTTCCAATACGCTTTCGACCACCGCCTTGTCTTCGTTCAGCTGATCACGATGTTGGTCAAAATAGGCGATGTGTATTTTGGTGCCCAATTTGATGTGGCCGGATTGCGGTGCCAGCTTGCCCAGTAACAGTTTGAGCAGGGTGGATTTTCCGCAGCCATTGGCACCGATAATGCCGACCTTGTCGCCGCGTAAAATCATGGTGGAAAACTGTTTGATGACGACCTGATCCGGCCAAGCAAAGGAAATGTTGTCCACTTCAATGACTTGCTTGCCGGAATGGTTCGCTTGATTGTATTGCAGGTTGGCCGTGCCTTGCTGCTGGCGTCGCGCTTGGTGAGCTTCGCGCAGCTTTTCCAGCGCACGCACTCGGCCTTCGTTGCGGGTGCGGCGTGCTTTGATGCCTTGCCGAATCCAAGCTTCTTCCTGGGCGAGCTTTTTATCGAATTCGGCGCTGGCTTTGGCTTCGGCTTCCAGTTGCGCGGCTTTGCGTTGCAGGTAGGTGGCGTAGTCGCATTCCCAATTGTGCAACTGGCCGCGATCCAGTTCGACAATGCGCGTCGCCAGCGCCTGTAAAAAAGAGCGGTCGTGGGTGATAAACACCAAGCTGCAGGATAGGTTTTTCAGAAAGTCTTCCAGCCACTGAATAGATGGGATGTCCAGATGGTTGGTGGGTTCGTCCAGCAGAAGAATGTCCGGGTCTTGGATTAGAGCTTGCGCCAGCAACACGCGCCGTTTCATGCCGCCGGACAGCTCGGAAAACTCGGCGTCGGCCGGGAGAGAAAGCTTGGAAATGAGGGTTTCGACTTTCTGGTTCAATTCCCAGCCGTTCTGGTCGTCTATTGCTTGTTGGGTGCGGGAAAAGGCCTTGAGTGTCTGTTCGGAGGTGTCCTGTGCCAGTTGCTGCGATAAAGTGTGAAAGCGTTCGATCAGTTCACCAACATTGCCAAGGCCTTGGGCAATGATCTGGAAAACACGACCTTGGGTGTCGTTGGGGACTTCCTGTTGCAGTTTGGCAATTTTCAGCCCGTCTTGCAGTATGCGATGACCGTCGTCGGCTTGAATGTGTCCTTCGATTACCTTGAGCAGGGTGGATTTACCTTCGCCATTGCGGCCGACAATACAGACGCGTTCATTGGGTTCAATTTTAAAGGAAATGCCGTCCAGAAGCTTGTGAGAGCCGAAACTCAGGTGTGTATCACGTAAAAAAAGGTGCGCCATAGAGTTGAGTGTCTTTGAAGTGATTGCTGAAAAGGGCTATTTTAACCGGAATTCTTTCCTTCCCCCGAATTTAACCCGAAAAATTCGGGCTGGAAAAGGGGCTTAGTCTGTCGCTGGTTCGGTTTGTTTTTGGAAAAAAGCGCACAGCAGCGGCTCGCCATTTTCCAAAGTGGTGACAAAGCTGTGAATGGTAACGGTCAGTAGGTCGCCGTCTTTATGGTGAATCCGCCGTGTTTGTGCTTTGAGTTGGGGGTGGGACTGGTGTTTTTGGCGCTCAAGGTATTCCAGCGCGGCGGTGCGGTCATCGGAATGGCAGAGACGGGTAAACACCTGACCATTGAGTTCATGGGACTGGTAGCCGGTCAGCGCCACCATCTGTGCATTGACTTCCACTTGATGGCTGGTTAAGTTGAACAGCATCAGCGGTAAGGGAGCGGCGGCAAACAGTCGCTGGTAGAGGGTTTCGGTAAACAGTTCCATGTCGGCCATAGTCCGAAGCTGCTGAGGCAGCTTCTGAACGGCGGAGAGGTCCGTATGGGTGCCGACGACCTTGTAGGGATGACCGGCGGCATCTCGTTCCACCTGGCCTTTGGCCAGAATCCAGACCTGATCACCGTGCTTGTGGCGCATGGGAAACACCGTTTCATACCATTCGGCTTCTCCTGAGAGGTGTTTTTCCAGATTACGGTAGGCTGTGGCAATGTATTTCGGTGGCACGCGTTTTTCCCATTCACTGATTGTGTCTTCGATTTCATAGGCTTCATAGCCCAGTTGTTTTTTCCAACTGGCGGAATAAAACACCGTTTGCGTGCCCAGCAAGAACTCAAAAAAGCCGATATTGAGTGAGTTGAGTACCAGATTTAACTGATGCTCTTTTTCGCGGTTCTGGCGGTCTTCTAAATAGTGTTTGGTGATGTCTTTCCAGCTGATAAACAGCTTGGGTTCGCCGTCAATGTCGCCAAAAAGAAGCATTTCGCGTACCCATTTGACTTCGCCGTTCGGGTTGATAATTCGAAAGGGCGCACGTTCAAAGGTCTGAATTTCCGGTTGTTTGGCGTAGGCGTCAAGCTCGCGCTGATAGGCTTCGCAATCGTCGGGGTGTACCCAGTCAAGCAGGTGGAATTGAGCTTGGGGGTCAATACCGGGCAGCAGTTTCGGCAGGGCGCTTGAGTAGTGTTCCACCCGATAGGGCGTCTGCTTCTGGCAGACTAAGTGCGCCACTTTATTGAGCGTGGCCAGACGTTCAAACTGGATGGCGTAGTCGGTGATGGGGGGTGTGTTCATAGATGGTCACTCCTGCGATGGCCTTGTCTGACTGGGTTTGTTTTGGTTAGGGGCACTAGTGGTTAATTGGGGTTAATTGGGTTCAACGGCTAGGATCAGGTTACGGCTGGACTGTATTTCCCTGAGCGCCATCCGGCGATGGTTCTGTGTTTCCCAGTAGCGAATGACCTTTAACGTTTTTTCCGGTGTGCCTTTCCATAAGTTGAATAGAATGAGCCCGTCAGGCCGAGTGATTTGAGCCAAAGCCTGTAAAAAAAGCGGGTCGGTGAATTCGGTGGGCATGCTGTCGCTGTCATAAAGATCCACCACCACCAGATCATAAGATAGCGCTTCGCTGTGTTGCAAAACGTACATAAACGCATCGTCACTCAGTGTTTGAATGGCTGGGGTGTCGGGCAGAAAAAAATAACGATGTGCAATGTCGATCACCGCTTGACGCAGCTCCACGGCGGTTTGTCGGCATTTCGGGAAAAGGTGATGCAGTTGCGTCGCTAGGGTGCCACCGCCCAATCCCAAGGTCAGCGCCTGTCTCACCGGGTGTTTCTCCGCCCATTTTAGAATGATTTCCATTAACGCCACCTGATATTCAAACGCCAGCGTTAGAGGGGCGTTGAAGTAGAGACGACTTTGTTCCACGCGTGTGCCGAAATGCAAGCTGCGGGTGTGTTCTGTGTCAATCACCTGAATCAGGCCAAAGCCATCGCGCACGGCATGCACGATTTGCCCTTTGGGCGATTTGCGGCGGCGCATTTTTCCGATTATTGAAGCCACCATAAACGTGCTCGCAAACCCAGTGACGTGGTGTAGCCGACTTCGACAAAGGCAATCTGACCGTCGGAGTCAATGATAAAGGTCGCCGGGACGGCGCGCGCCCCATAAGCCTGCATGAGTTGACCGCTAAAGTCGTTCACGATTTGTTCTGGGTTCAGGTTGTTTTCGTCGGCATACGCCAGTAATCCGGCGTTGTCCAACGATTGAGTGGCGATATTAATGACCGGATAGTCTTTGGAAATGGCTTCAATGGTGCCGCCTTCCAGTTTGCAGATGGGGCACCAGGTCGCCCAAAAGTGCACCACCACCGGTTTGCCACGATAATCGGCCAGGCGAATGGGCTGGCCGGTAATGGATTCGCTTTCGAACAAGGGCGCGGCTCCCTGGATCACATCGCCCTGCATAAAGGGTCGCAAGGCTAGGTAAATGCCGAGCAGAAAAATCAGAAAAATGACGTTTTTAAACCACTTGCGCTGGGTCAGTTTGGTCGGCTGAGGCGCTTGGGAGTCATCGGGTGGCGTTTGAGGTGATTGGGGAGCGGTTGTCATGGTGTGTTGTTTTTCGTTTAAAATAGAATGACACAAATCTTAGCGTAAATTAACAGACAACACAAAAGCAAAGCGAAATCGGTCGCCCGAGACCGGTTTTTCAAAAGGGTATTTGAGCGGCTCTTGTGCTGAGGCTTAAAGGAATCGTGGTCACAATGAAAGCAGAATTTTGGCATTCTAAATGGGAAAACAATGAAATCGGTTTTCATCAGCCTGACGTCAATGCCTATCTGGCGCAATACTGGTCGTGTTTGGGCTTACAGGGGGACGAAACGGTTTTGGTGCCTTTGTGTGGTAAATCTCAGGATATGGTTTGGTTGCATCGGAGAGGGCATTCGGTGCTGGGGGTGGAGTTGAGCGAAAAAGCCTTGGCCGACTTTTTGTTGGAAAATGACTTGGATGCGCGAACAGCGGAGCACCATCAATTTTGTGGTTATGAATTGCAGGATATGACGTTGTTTTGCGGGGACTTCTTTCATTTGTCGGCGGTGGATTGTCGGGCGGTGAAAGCGGTGTACGATCGCGCCGCCTTGATTGCCTTGCCTCTTGAAGGGCGTCGGCGTTATGCGGCGCATTTACGTGACATCTTGCCGCCCGATGTGCCGATTATGTTGATTGGTTTGGATTATGAGCAGGCCAAGCGGCAAGGGCCGCCGTTTGCTGTGCCGGATGAGGAGGTACGCGATTTGTTTGGTGATGATTACGACATTGATATTCTCGCGACGGCGTCCTTTGAACGTAAAGGTGTGTTTACACTTGAAACCGCCTATCGGCTGTTACCGAAATCCTCGGCGATGGGCGGTAATATTTGAGTGAAATCTTCAAAATGGGGGAAGCCCTGAGGGTCGATTCGGTCGAGTTGGGGGCTGACGTGTGTGGCCGCCAGTTGATAGGCAATGCCAAAGGTTTTGGCGGAGGCCAGGGCTTGCAGGTTATCGTCCACCAGTAGGGTGTGTGCTGGATTAAACGGTACTTTATTTTGAATGGCCGACCAAAGTGCCCTGTCCTCTTTGGGCATGCCGAAGTCGTGAGCGGAAATCATTTCATCGAAATAATCACCGATTTCAGTCATTTCCAGTTTGATGGCGAGACTGTCGCGATGGGCATTGGTGACCATAATGACGTGTTTGCCCAGTGTCTGAAGGCGTTTCAAAAAAGTGATGACTTCCGGGTGCGCTTGAATCATGTGTTTGAACTCGTGTTTGAGTTCGGCGATGGGCAACGCGAGTTCGTCCGTCCAGTAGTCGAGACAATACCAATTCAGCGTGCCTTGTTGGGAATGAATTTTATCGCGAATAATTTGGTTGGCTTCGGCCTCACTGAGTTGGTTGCGCTCGGCGTATATTTGCGGCACATAGGTCATCCAGAAATGCCAGTCAAAGTGCAGATCGAGTAGGGTGCCGTCCATATCCAGCAATACCGTTTCAATGTTTTCCCAAGGAATCTGCGGCCCCTGATCGGTCTGGACAATCGGTGAATCGCTTTTTGTTCGCATTCTAACTCCTGTTCTCGTATGATAGGCGGCTATGGAACCCAAAAAACCCCCCGTCATTCTAACGAAAAAAACGCTCACTAACACCCGCATTTTCAGCGTGGAGGGGTTGGATATTCTGTATGGAAACAACACCCGGGTGCAGTTCGAACGTTTGGTCAGCTCCGTGCAGGGGGCGGTTTTGATTGTTCCGGTTTTGGACGAAACGCTGGTGCTGATTCGGGAGTACGCCGCTGGCGTGGAGCGCTACGAGCTTGGGTTTCCGAAAGGCAAAATCGATCCCGGCGAGGATTGGCGGCAGGCGGCGGTGCGTGAAAGTCAGGAAGAGATTGGTTTTTTCCCCGAACAGGTTTCGCTATTGGATTCTCTCAGTCTCGCGGCGGGGTATATGACGCACCAAACCCATGTGGTGTTGGCGCAAGGGCTGCGTGCGCAACCGGCACAGGGTGATGAGCCGGAGCCGCTGGAGGTGGTTCACTGGCCTTTGTCGGATTGGAAAACCCTATTGGAACATCCTGAGTTTTCAGAAGGTCGCGCTTATGCGGCCTTGATGTTGGTCTTGCGCCATCTGAACCGAATTTAAGCGAACCCAAATGTTTTATCAACCCCCATTTTAGCGCATCGACGACGACAGACGGCTAGTCGTTAGGCGTCTGTTTTTCCCATTCAAACTGGGCGATGTTTTTTTGTTCCGTGTCAAAGTGAATGCCAATCAGGTAAATCGGTTTTTGCGTATCCAAGTATTTATCGGCGTATTGTTTGTCTTTGATTTGTTGCAGCGCATTGGTTTGATCATCGACTTTGAATTCAAGAATATAGATCGCATGATCCATGATAATGGTTAGATCAATGCGACCTTGGCTGGTCACGTCTTCGCCAATAATGTTCAATCCAAGGCTTTGCAAATAGACATAAATCACACTGGCGTAAAAGCCTTCATAGTTTTTGATGTCGTTGTTGGTGTAATGGTTGTAAGGAATGCCGGCGAATACACTGAACAAGGCCTGTTTGAAGGCTTCAAGGTTTTGTTCTCTCAGCGCACGACTGAGCGGCTTGGCTCTCAAGCTGTCATCTTGATAAAACGCGGTAATAATGTGTTTATTTAACGATGTTTTTACTTCTCGATTCGGCACCACCAGGGTGTAAATGATGTCCTCATCTTCGTCTTGGGTGACGCTGCCGATGGTTAAATAACCGCTTTGATACAAAACCACTTCCAAATCGAGATTATCAATATCAAAACTATTGAGCAGCTTTTCATCGACCTGCAAGTTGGCGAGATTGGGTAAGAAGTAGTTTTGTTTTTTAATCAGTTCGATTAAAAAAGTTGGCGTGCCGGTTTCAAACCAATAATTTTGAAAAGAATGTTCATTGGCGATGAATTTGAGAATGTCAAACGGGTTGTACATCTGGTTGCCAAGGAAGTTATAGCCGTTATACCATTGCTTGACCTTGTCCATATCGACCCCTTGGAGATAAGGGGCAAACGTGGTTTCGACGTCCTGCTGGCTGTAGCCGCAGATGTCGCCAAATTTGCGTTGTAACGAGATGTCGGTGATGTTGTTTAAACCGCTGAAGATTGAGGTTTTGGTGAATTTGCTGACGCCGGTAAGAAACGCAAAGCGTAAAAATTCATCACTGCCTTTGATCACGCTGTAGAAGTTGACTAAGCCATCACGGATTTGCTTTGCCAGTTCGGTGTTGGTTAGGTTGTCGAGAATCGGTTTGTCGTATTCATCCACCAGCACCACGACTTTTTGGTTGTAGGTGGCGTGGGCCTTACGAATCAGCTCGCTAAAGCAACCGGCGACACTGTTTTTATCTTCACACTCAATGTCAAGATACTGTTGGTTTTCTTTTAAAATCCGCAAAATGGTGTCATCCAACTGCGCACGGCTTTCAATCTTGCCGGAGGCAAAACTGATCCGAATCACCGGATAACGCTGATCCCAATCCCATTGATTCTCAATCGCCAGGCCTGCAAAAAAGTGTTTATGGCCTTCAAAAATATTGCGCAGGGTATCGAGAAATAAGGATTTACCAAAGCGTCGCGGGCGGCTTAAGAACACATATTTATAGCTTTGCAACAGCTCATAGGCCAGTGCCGTCTTGTCGATATAGACGTAATTATTTTTACGAATTTCGCTGAAAGTTTGAATGCCAATCGGCAGTTTTTTGAGTGTCATGTGTATTCTCGAATTAAAGCTGTCAAGGTTTGGCGTTGTAATGGCTCAAGGCGACCGTTGGGGTTTCGTAGCCTTTAGCCCGAAAAATTCATAAATTAGACACCATCTCGCTTGCCCCTTGATTCCACAAGCCATATTTTCTCAGTCGGTCGTAATCGTGGAGTCGACACTTCTTCGAAAATTTCCTTGTGAAAACAAGGTTCTGCGCGATTTTGGCGCAAATTTATAAAATTTCCGGGTTAAAGTGAACTCGGAAACGTCACAAAATCAGGCTTTTTGCATAAAGGTGTCGATACGATCCAGTGCGTTTACCAAGTTCTCCATGCTGGTGGCAAAGGAGATGCGCAGATGCCCTTCGGCACCGAAACCGGAACCCGGCACAGCGGCGACTTCGACCTCTTCCAGAATCGCTGTGGCGAAATCGGCATCGGTTTGATACCCTGTTTGCGCCATGGCGTCGCGCACGTCCATAAAGGCATAGAAAGCCCCCGCTGCGGGAATGCATTTGAAACCGGGAATTCGGTTGATGCGTTCCACGACAAAATCGTGGCGTTTTTTGAATTCGGTGAGCATGGTTTGGATACAGCCTTGATCACCGTTGAGCGCTTCCACCGAGGCGGCTTGTGAAATGGAGCAGGGATTGGAAGTGCTTTGTGATTGCACTTTGCGCATGGCGGCGATCAGGTCTTTTGGGCCGCCGGCGTAACCGATGCGCCAGCCCGTCATGGAATAGGCTTTGGAGACGCCGTTCATGACCACGGTACGATCCGCCAGGCCTGGGCAAACTGCGAGAATGTTAGTAAAGGGCGTGTCCGTCAGCAGAATGTGTTCGTACATGTCATCCGAGGCAATGACGATGTTGGGGTGTTTTTCCAGTACATCCCCCAGCGCTTTCAGTTCGTCGGCCGTGTAAACGGCACCGGTGGGGTTAGAGGGGCTGTTAATGACCACCATTTTGGTTTTGGGGGTAATGGCCGCTTCCAGCTGCTGGGGGGTGATTTTAAAGCCCTGTTCGATGCCCGCCTCGACAATGAGCGGTTCGCCGCCCGCCAGCAGTGCCATGTCGGGGTAGGACACCCAATAAGGCGCAGGGATAATCACTTCGTCGCCGTCATTGAGCAGGCCTTGGCAGAGGTTGAAGAAACTTTGCTTGCCGCCCGACGACACCAGTATCTGATCCATGCCATAGCTTAGGCCGTTATCGCGCTGGAATTTCGCGATAATGGCTTCCTTGAGTTCCGGCGTGCCGTCCACGGCGGTGTACCGCGTTTGCCCGTTTTCAATCGCCTGAATGCCAGCGGCTTTGATGTGGTCGGGGGTATCGAAGTCCGGTTCCCCTGCACCGAGGCTGATAATGTCTTTCCCTGCACGTTTCAATTCGGCGGCTTTGGCGGTAATGACCAAGGTTAGAGAAGGTTGGACTCGATTAACGCGATCGGACAGTCTGGACATAAGTGTTTCATCTCATTCAGTTGGGCAGTGGGCTGATGCACGCCAGGCCGTTATCCTCGCTAAGGCGCAAAAGCGCCTCAAAAGCACAGGGGTTTCGGTTTTGTTCTGGTCGGCACTCGGGTAAAATATGACATTCATTTTACATCCTATGCGCGGTTTTTTTAAGTGAAAAATTCGGTGTATTGCGTGGTTTGAGTGTAAATGTTGTTTCAAACGACGGCAGGGGGATAAAACGGAGCATTTCGGCACTTCCATGGCAAAAACATTTGAAATTGTATCGAGTTATCAACCGGCCGGCGATCAGCCGACCGCGATTGCGCAATTGGTGGAAGGGCTGGAGGACGGCGAAGCCTTTCAAACCCTATTGGGGGTGACCGGTTCCGGAAAAACCTTTACCATGGCGAATGTGATTGCCCAAGTGCAGCGACCGACCATTATTATGGCGCACAATAAAACCTTGGCGGCGCAATTATATGGCGAGATGAAGAGTTTTTTCCCGCACAATGCGGTGGAGTATTTTGTCTCCTACTACGATTATTATCAACCGGAAGCCTATGTGCCGGCCTCCGATACTTACATTGCCAAAGATTCCTCGGTCAACGAGCAGATTGAGCAGTTGCGATTGTCGGCCACCAAGGCGTTGATGGAGCGCAATGACGTGGTGCTGATTGCCACCGTTTCGGCCATTTACGGGTTGGGCGACCCGGATCTGTATTTGAAAATGATTCTGCAGTTGCGTCTGGGGGACACCATTTCGCAGCGCGATATTCTGGAACGCTTGACGAGCATGCAATACACTCGGAATGACGTGGAGTTGTGGCGCGGGTGTTTCCGGGTGCGGGGCGATGTCATTGATGTGTTTCCGGCCGAGGCGGAAGAGTATGCCATTCGCATTGAATTGTTTGACGACGAAGTCGATTCGTTGGCCTGGTTTGACCCGCTGACCGGTGAAGTCCTCAGTCGCCCGACCCGCATCACCGTTTACCCGAAATCCCATTACGTGACCCCGCGCGAGCGGGTGCTGGAAACTATTGATAAAATCAAGGAAGAACTGGTGGTGCGCCTGCAGGAATTGCGCGACGCCAACAAACTGGTTGAAGCCCAACGGTTGGAAGAACGCACCCGCTTGGACATTGAAATGATGATGGAGCTGGGGTATTGTTCCGGCATCGAAAACTATTCGCGCTATTTATCCGGGCGCGGTTCGGGCGAACCGCCGCCGACCTTGTTGGATTACCTGCCGAAAAACGCCCTGATGTTCATCGACGAAAGCCACGTCACCATTCCGCAAATTGGCGGTATGTATAAAGGGGACCGTTCCCGTAAAGAAAATCTGGTGAATTTCGGTTTCCGCCTGCCGTCGGCGTTGGATAACCGCCCCATGCGGTTCGACGAATTCGAACGCATTATGCCGC
>NZ_JBNGDN010000032.1:2272-21288 GCF_049975065.1 Hydrogenovibrio sp. | reverse complement strand
TTTGTTTTCACAAGGAAATTTTCGAAGAAGTGTCGACTCCACGATTACGACCGACTGAGAAAATATGGCTTGTGGAATCAAGGGGCAAGCGAGATGGTGCCTAATTTATGAATTTTTCGGGTTAAAGACTGGCAATCACGTCTTCCGACACCGGTATGCGCAACTTCTTACCCACCACCAAGCGATCGGCTTTTTTGATACCGTTGAGTTTTTTCAACTGATAAGTGGAAATATTGTAATTGGCGGCGATTTCCGACAGCGTATCGCCCGGCTGCACACGGTAATGCACATACATGGTTTCCCCCCATCTCGGCTTGGTGGCATTGTCATTGACAAATTTCTCCAGGCCGCTGGCAATGGAAAGCGCCAACTGAGTTTGAAAACGATCGGTTGTCAATCTGCGGGCTTCGCCCGGGTTGGACAGAAACGCGGTTTCAATCAGCAAAGACGGCATATCAATCGACTTGAGCACGGCAAAGTCCGCCGATTGCACGGATTTCTTATGCAGATGAACATTTTTGGCCATCTCGCCCAGAATAATCTGCCCCAGTTTACGACTGGCGCGAATATTGGCTTCTCGGGTCAAATCGGATAACACATACGCCACATCGGCATCGCGCCCTTTTAACTTCACATCCTGCAAGGACGCATTTTCGGAACGCGCCAAAATCCGCGCCATCACACTGCTGGCACCGTTGCTGGACAAAATATACACCGAGCCACCACGCGCTTTCGGATTGGGAAAAGCATCCGCATGAATCGACAGAAAAATATCCGCATCTCTCTGGTGAGCAATTCGCACCCGTTTGTGCAAGGGAATAAACACATCTCGGTCACGGGTCAGCACCGCCCGCATCCCCGGCTTGGCGTCAATATGCTTTTTCAGCTTTTTCGCCATTGCCAGCACCACATCCTTTTCACGCACCTTGTTATAACCGATAGCACCCGTGTCCTTGCCGCCATGTCCGGCATCAATGGCCACCACCAGCGGCTTATTTTTCGCTTCAAACACATCGCTGTCACGGTCTAACAAATTTTGCGTCTGGCGATGATTCACCACCTTTTCTGGTCGTTTGGACGCCTTGGAGGCCTTAGACGATTGGGCGGGTTTGGACGCCATGTCCACCAAAGGCTTGGGCGAGTTGCGCAGGCTGGCCTGGGTGGATTTCGCTTGCGCCCTGGCTAAAAGCGATTTCGACTTAGACGGCGGTTTGGATTTCGAAGCCTTTTTCTGAGGCACTTGCGCCGGTCTGGGGGTGTTTTTCACATCCACCACCACCCGCTCGATGCCTTTGCGATTTTTGGCCAGGGTAAAATAGCGAAAATCAAAATCCTCGCGCAAGTCCAGCACCACACGCGTGCGTTTCATCCAAGGCTGATTTTTCACCCGCGCCTGCTTCACCCGCGCATCCAAAAACTTCATTTGCTCAAAGGTCAGGCGATTTTTCGCCCCGTAAAAATCCACAATAATCCGTGCCGGATGCTTCATCTCACTGACTTCAAAGCGCTCGTTCTGCTTGACTTCAAACACCACGCGCGTTTGGTCTTGTCCCTGCCCAAGCCGCATCTTTTCCAAAGACGTCGCCGCCCAGGACGAAGAGGTTAAAACCACGCTGATCACCAGTGTCAGCCAGCGCACGCATAAACTGCAAGGCATTAATCGATTTACATTCATAACTCAACCCATCACATTGCTCTTGACACCGAAGTGCCGCTCAACTGTATGGGAGCTTTATCAATTAATGTGCCAACTTCCGAATGGCCTCACCCAGAAATGGCTTGAACCCCTTTTAGAATCAGGCTTCCAGCCGCCGTATTCGCCGTCAAACGACCACAACGTCCTGCCCCCAAAGGCTGCAACGACAGGGTCAGATCGGCCGACGGCAACTCGCCTTGCCCCTTGGACGGCCATTCCACCAGGGCGACAAACGGCGCGACCAGCAAGTCCCGCAGCCCCAGAAACGCCAGTTCTTCTGGGTCACACAAGCGATACAAATCAAAATGTCGCACCATGCCCAGCTCGGTTTCATAAGACTCCACCAGCGTGTAGGTGGGGCTTTTCACCTTCTGACCCGGCAAAAATTGCTGGATAAACGCCCGGCAAAAAAACGACTTCCCCGCCCCCAAGTCCCCTTGCAGATAAACCACCAGGCCTGGCTGAAACGCCGAAGCCTCACGGCAGGCCTGGGCAAATGCCTCTGCAAAGGCTTGCGTGGCCGCTGCATCCGCCAAAACGATTTCAAAGGTGGAGGACGTTGCCGACTCGGTCGCCGGCTCAATTTTGTTAGAATAATGAGGATGAGATTCGAAAGATGATTCTGTTGATTCTGTATCTTGCATACACTGGACCATTAAGCTTAAAAAAACACTGCCGAGGCAAACCGATTTCCGTGGACAATACAACTGCAACCACCGCCCCGAACTGGACAACCCTCGCCGAACAGATCAAACGCTGGGGGCGCTCGCTCGGCTTTGCCGATGTCGGCATTACCGACACCGACCTCTCCGCTTATGAAGCGGACTATTTCAACTGGCTGGGCGAACACTACCACGGCGACATGGACTATCTGGCACGCCACGGCACCAAGCGCACCCGCCCCGCCGAACTGGAACCGGGCACCCTTCGCATTATCAGCGTCCGCCTCAATTACTACGACCAGGACGCCCATTCACCGATTGAACAGCTGCACCGCGCCGATCACGCCTATATTTCGCGCTACGCGCTGCACAAAGACTACCACAAACTCATGCGCAAACGCTTGCAACAACTGGCCGCGAAGATCGAAGCCGAACTCACCGAGACCGGTCACCCATTTCAGTACCGCGCCTTTGTCGATTCCGCCCCAGTGTTGGAAAGACCGCTGGCGCAAAAAGCCGGTCTCGGCTTTATCGGCAAGAACAGTCTGATGATTCACCCCCGCGCCGGTTCCTGGTTTTTTCTCGGCGAGCTCTACACCAATCTGCCGTTACCGGTGGACGCCCCTTTTGAAAAACAGGGCTGCGGCCCCTGCACCGCCTGCCTCGATGAGTGTCCCACCCAGGCCATCGTTGCGGATGGGGTGGTGGACGCGCGCCGCTGCATTTCCTACCTGACCATAGAATACAAAGGCGTTATCGCCCCCGAGCTGCGTGCTAAAATGGGCAACCGCATTTACGGCTGCGACGACTGCCAACTGGTCTGTCCGTGGAATACCTTCACCCAACCCACCGACGAAGCCGCTTTTAAAGCCATGCACCCGCTGGACAGCGCCACTTTATTAGAGTTGATGAACTGGTCGCAAACGGACTTTTTAACTCGGTTTGAAGGTTCGCCGATTCGACGCATTGGCTTTGAACAGTGGCAACGCAACCTCTGCATTGCCTTGGGTAATGCCCTAGACGACCCACAACGAAGCGTGCAAATCCTCGCCGAACTGACGGCGCTTGAGACCGATTCCGACCTGGTTAAGGAACACCGCGACTGGGCGCGACAGCGGCAGCAGCAAGCGCTGAACACCGCCGCGGAAAGAATCACAAGCGCAAACGAGTCACACAAGCCGGTTTCGACGGTTTCAACGGCGGCAACCGCAACCACCAGGCCTGGTCAAATCCGGCCTTACAAAGCCCCCAAATACTATCTGCCAAAAAACAAGCCTTAAGCCGAATATTCCATCTGAATATTCCACCCTAAGGTCCTAAGGTTAAAAAGCGCTTTGCTAAAGGAACTTTTGATTGAATCCAATCATCACTCCAAAGCGGCCTCGCTCATATGCACTTGGTTTCGTCCCGCTTGTTTGGCGTGATACAATGACTCGTCCGCCAACTTCAACAAGCGTTCCGAATCGGCCAAACGCGCCACTTCCCCCACGGCACCGCCGACACTGATGGTGACATGATCGGCGACCTCGGAAAAATCATGCGTCAAGCCCAATTCCGACACCGCTTCTCGTAAGGCTTCCGCAATACCTTGCGTGCCTTCGTAATCGGTTTCCGGCAACAACACCACAAACTCCTCACCACCGTAACGCGCCACCAAGTCCCCGGGACGTTTAATCACCGATTGCATCGCCTGCGCCACCTTCTGCAAACATAAGTCGCCCTGGCCGTGCCCGTAATTATCGTTAAAGGGCTTAAAGAAGTCGATGTCCATCATAATCACCCCCAACGGCTGGCCGCTGCGCGCCAAACGATGCGTTTCTTTCACCAGCACTTCATCAAGCTGACGGCGATTGGCAATGTGGGTCAAACCGTCCATGTGCGACATTTCTTCCAGCAAATCGGTTTTCAGCTTCAACGCTAAGTGATTGCGCACCCGAGACTTGACGATTGGCAAATGGAACGGCTTGGAAATATAATCCACCGCCCCAAGATTCAAGCCTTTTTCTTCATCCGACATTTCATCCAACGCACTGACGAAAATAATTGGAATGTGCTGGGTGTCCGGGTTATTTTTCAACGCCTTACAAACATCAAACCCATCCAGGTCCGCCATCATAATATCCAGCAACACCAAATCCGGCTGCGGCGAAGCGGACGCCAGCCTCAAGGCATTTTCACCGGAATTGGCCAGCAGGATTTTATAATCCTGCTTCAAACCATTGGCCAGAATCTTGGCATTGGCCGGCTCGTCATCCACAATCAGCACCACTGGCTGAGTCGCCTCCAACACCTTCTCGGCCTGCTCGGCAACCTCTTCCTGACCGGGGTGTTCCACCAGTTTAACGGTGGCCTCGTTCAGGGCGACTTCCTTGCTTTTATCGGGTAAGGATTCACCTTGATCCGTTTCCCAGTCCAAGTAGGCCATCATCAACTTTTTCAGTTCATTCAGATCAATCGGTTTCGCCAAATGCGCATTCATGCCTGAGGCCAGCGCTTTTTGCCGATCCTCCACCATCGCCGCCGCCGTCAAGGCGATGATTGGCAGTTCCGCATTTTGTTGACGAATCGCGCGGGCGGCTTGATAACCATCCATCACCGGCATTTGAATGTCCATCAGCACCAGAGCATAATCACCATTTTGCACTTTATCGACACCTTCCCGACCGTTCACGGCATAATCCATATTCAAATTCAGATTGCGCAGCATTTCACCAATCACTTCCTGATTGATGTCGTTATCTTCCACTATCAGAATCTTCTGACCTTTAAAGCGTATCTGCTCACCATCCTGAACCACACCCAGGTGTTCCAAGCGATGCAAACCGTTAATGGCATTAAACAGGCTGGAGGGGCTGAAGGGCTTATGCAGGAATGAAAACTCATTATCATTACGCATGGCGATTTCACTGAACGAATGCGCACTGACCATCAGCAAAGCTGGCAGAGCCTGCGGTTGCCCCGCCGCATGATACAGTTCTTTTATCTGCCGCAACGCCTGAAGGCCATCCAACTTAGGCATCTCCCAGTCCATGAGCACCACTTTGTAGAAACGATCTTCATCCAGATGCGATCGCACACGCTGCAGCGCCTCCTCAGCGTTTTCCGCCTCATCCACTTCAAAGTTCCAAGACTCCAGTATTTCCCGCAAAATATCACGGCTGATCCCCTGATCGTCCACCACTAAAGCACGGCAGGCATCTTCGGTCACACAGTTAAAATGGATGGCTTTTTCATCCGAATGCACCACCACGGGCAAACTCAGCTCAAAGCTGAACACCGACCCCTGTCCCAGCTCCGACTGCACATCAATGTCGCTGCCGCCCAGCAAATGCACCAGACGCTGACTGATCACCAGACCCAAGCCGGTGCCGCCGTGCTTGCGGGTAATGGAGTTATCGGCTTGGGAAAAGGCTTTGAACAAACGCTGACGCTGCACTTCCGTCATCCCCATGCCCGTGTCACGGATGGCAAACACCAAACGCGTGTGGTTTTTCTTATCCGGCAGAGCACGAATGCACAGTTCAATTTCACCCTGCTCGGTAAACTTGACCGCATTGCTCATTAGATTTGCCAGCACTTGGGTTAACCGCAGGCTGTCGCCGATTAAATGCGTCGGCACATCCGGACGAATATGGAACACCAGCTCAATTTTCTTGCGAGCGGTTTCATCGGCAAACAATACCGACAGTTGATCCAGAATACCATTCAGATTAAATTCCACCTGCTCGATTTCCAAACGACCGCTTTCGATTTTGGAATAGTCCAACACATCATTGATAATGCCCAACAACAATCGGCCGGAATCGTGCACCCGCCGGATACGCTGTTTCGCGGTGGAGGGCAGCCCCTTTTCCTTCAGCAGCAGGTCGGTGAGGCCAATCACCGCATTCAACGGCGTGCGAATTTCATGACTCATATTCGCCAGAAACTGTGACTTGGCGGCATTGGCGTCATCCGAGGCTTTTTTGGCCGCCTCCAACTCCTGCATATTGGTGTGTTGTTTGGCCACCAGTCGATTAAACGCTTTCAGCAAACGCCCCAACTCATCTTCGCGGTCAATGGTGAGGGTCTGAGCCGGAATATCGCCATTGACCATTTTTTCCACCGTCACGGCCGAGGTTTCCAACGGCCTAAGTTCACGCCGCAAATACCAAGCAAACGCCAAAACCACCAGCAACATCAATACAATAATCAGCACAATCAGCTGCAGCAGCAGTTGCCAAACCGGATTAAAAATCACCGCTTCGGTCACCGTATGCACCACCAACCAGTTCATGAGGCTGAGCGGCTCGGCGGTAAACAACTCGCGACCACCAAAATGACTGCCGGCCACACCCGCCTTTTGTCCCTGTCGAATGAGATTCAACGCCTCACTGTCACGTAACTGTTTAATATCTCGCAACACCAAACTTTCCCGAGACGATGTCACCACCAGGCTATTGTCAAAATCAAACACATAGAAATGGCGATTCGGCTGCAGAACCTCTTTGGACAACCCCAGCAGAAAGTTGTCTTCGGCCAGCTTGGTGACCCCAAACACAAAGCCGAGCAAACGCCCATCTTCGCCAAACATCGGCACGAATATCTGGAAAACCGGCGCCTTAACCGCCCGTCCCACAAACGGCTGAGTAATCATAGGTTCCGGATTTTTCAATAAGGCTTTCACATGGGGTCGATCCGCAACATTCAGTCCCATTCGACCGGGTATGCGCGGCGAATCCAAAATCAATTCACCTTTCGGGTTCATGACCACCAGACCGGCATTGAAAAAATCGTGCAATTTAATGCGGGAGTCCAGCACCTTCTGCATTTCACCCAGCGATTTCAGCCGATTACCGGCCACTAACTGACGCGCCAGCGGTTTCAAGGTTTCCAGACGATCTTCCAGCTCGCGATCAATTCGCTGCGCCAACTGGGTATTGAGCCGTTGCTGCTCCAGTATCAACTCCTGCTTGGTTTCCAGAAAAATGGTGTAACCCAGCACACCGCCAATCAAGACGGTCAAAGCGATAAACAGACTCTGCGTAAACAGCATCAACCGCTGCGCCAAACTCAAGTGAAGCCAACGTGATTTCACCCATTCAAAGCCCATCATGTATCCATCCCTTGACCACTTTCCGCGTCACACCGTGCCAATAAACGCTGCAAAGCCGCCTCCGCCTGTTCAAACTCCAAATCATCCAATGCCGTCACCACCGCTTCCCAGTCCTCACGGCAAGGCAGCGGCACCCCTTTTGAAAGCCGTTGCAGTTCGGCATCGTCAATAAACTCATTTTGCGCCACTCTGGGCAACAACGCCGACAACGCCGCCCGCACGTCATCAAAACCCTCATCATGCGTCGGCATCTCAGTGGCTTCCGCTTGGGTATTGTCTTCCATCGCCTTGGTGATCGCCGCTTCCGTCGCATCATACACCTTTAAAAAGCGTGTCACTTCCACCAGGCCTGGTTGTTTTCGCGCTTTTAAGGTTTTATCCAGGGATTGCGATGCCGTAAACAACGCCTCCAATGCCAAGTTGCCCGCTACGCCCTTCAAAGCGTGATTCAAACGCTGCCAACGCGCCCAATCCACCTCGGAAGAGGCCGCATCGGCTGCGGCTGTCGATTCTGCCGATTCTGCCAGGCCTGGCAAAATGGCGCTCAAGTCCGCAAATTCGCCACGCAATTGCACCGCGAATTTGGACAGCAAGTTGTGATACAAGGATTCATTCCCGCCCAACTGCAAGAGCCCTTTTGACGCATTAATCAACGGCTGTTCGGTGACAGTGTCATGGCTTGGTGTCTTTGCTTGCTTCAAAAAAATCGGCTCCTTTGGCATCTTATCGGGTTTGGGTTTTGGTTTGGCTTCAGTTTCAGTTTCGGTTGGCGTCAATTCATCTCCCGCCGCTTTTTTATCTGTGGGTTTCTCTGCGATTTCAGTGGTTCCTAAGTAACTGGCTAACAGGTGATGCAGCGCCTCGGATTCAATCGGCTTGCCCAGATGACCGTTCATTCCGGCTTCCAGCGCTTTCTCCCGATCCTCCACCATGGCCGCAGCCGTCAAGGCAATGATCGGAATATCGGCATTAAACGCTCGTATCGCTTGCGTGGCCTCATAGCCATCCATTTCCGGCATCTGAATGTCCATTAAAATCAAATCAAACGCCTCTTGCCGTGCTTTTTCCACCGCAATGCGGCCATTTTCCGCCAACACCACCTCTAGGCCAAAGCTTTCCAGCTGCGCCAGCGCCACTTCCTGGTTAATGTCATTGTCTTCTGCCAACAGCAGCCGTCCCGTAAGCGAGGCGCTTAAATCGACACCCAACACCGGTTCTACCGCTTCTTCCAAGCTTTCGGCTTCACGGCAGGGCATCAACGGCAAGGTAAACTGAAATTGCGAACCCGCCCCTGCTTCCGACGACAATTCAATTCCAGAGCCGCCCATCGCCTGCACCAGTCGCTGACTGATAATCAGTCCCAAGCCGGTACCGCCATGCTGGCGGTTAATGCGCGCATCGCCTTGGCCAAACGCCTTAAACAGATTTTTCTGCTGCTCCGGTTCAATGCCGATGCCCGTGTCGATAACACAGAATGTCAACGCAATCGGCGTGTCGGTCGCCGCTGATTTGACAGAAGCCAGTCCACTCGAACCTTGGGTCGTCGGGCTTTCCGAAGCGAAAACCGACACGGTGACGGAACCTTGCGGCGTGAATTTAATGGCATTTCCAATCAAATTAGTAAGCACCTGGCGCAAGCGCATTTCATCCCCGATGTAGGCTCCATTTACAGCTTCAGCCACCTCAAATTGCAGCGCCAGTCCTTTTTCTTCGGCATTGAACCGAAACAGACTGTCAAGATTATCCAACAGCTTATTCAAGCCAAATGGCTCGGCAAGGATGTCGATTTTACCCGCTTCAATTTTGGAAAAATCCAGAATATCGTTCAAAATACCCAACAGCAAACGACCTGAACGATAAATCTTACGCATCTGACGTTGCAACACCTCGGCTTCCGTTTGTTGCAACGCCAACTCGCTCAGACCAATAATGCCGGTCATGGGCGTGCGGATCTCATGGCTCATATTCGCCAAAAATTCAGACTTGGCCTGATTGGCCTCCTTAACCTGTCGAACCAGCTCCTCCAGACGTTCCTCCGTGTGTTTTTGCTCGGTAATGTCCATCACTATACCAATGACCCGAATGACCTGGTCATTCACTGTCTGCGGAACGGTGCGAGTGCGAATCCATTTATTGGGCACGGGTTCGGAACCGTCTTCCGTCTTTTGCGCTGAACGCGTGGTAAATGGAAACACCAGATCATACGCTTCTCCAGATTCGATACACCGCTCAAAAGCACGTAGAATGGTTTTTTGGTCGTCCGGTTGATAACATTTCGCGCTTTCCGTAATATGATCAAAATCCGGGTGCGGCGTGAATTCATGCAGTTTAAACAAGCCCGGCGTCCAGAACATTTTGCCGGTCGCCACCTCGTATTCCCAACCGCCGATTTTGGCCAGAGCTTCGCCGTCTTCCAACAAGCGTTCACTTCGCTGCAGCTCGACTTTCGCCTGCTGAAGCGCCAGCTCGGCTTCTTTGATCTGGGTAATGTCACGGCTCATGCCGAAAAGGCCCACCACCTGACCCTGGTGATCCAACAACGGCCATTTACTGGTTTGTACATAGCCGGTGTTTCCGTTTTCATCGTAGTAAGGATTGATTTTATTGAGCAGCGCCTCACCCTGCTCCAACACCGGCTTTTCCTCTTCCTGATAAATGTTGGCCGTGTCTTCCGGAAAAATTTCACGATCATGCTTGCCGATCATATCCCGCCAGTCGCGGAAACCGGTGATTTTCGCCATCGCCTGGCTGCAAAAGCGAATGCGACTGTCGGCATCTTTAAAATAGATAAAATCGTCCGTCTGATCCAAAAAGGCTTCAAAGTCGCGCACAAACAATTGCAATTTGCGCTCGGCACGCGCGCGGCGCGAAATGGCTCTGAGCAACAACAACACGATAATGGAAATAATCCCCAGCGCCATAAACAGCAAACTGTGAATTTGCTGATCGCGCAACACCGCTTGGGCGGTGCGAATGTCCATCAGTTCTTCAAGGCGTTGACTGTAATCTGCCAGCCCCTTTTGCAAGCCACTTTCAACATCGTGCACGGTGGACAGCAGCAGGGTTTGCCCATTAAATTGGAAAGGCTGTGAATAGACCTCCACCCGACGCACCTCACCATCCGCCAGTTGATGACGGAACACAAAGTAATGACGTCCGTCCACCTCAGCGGCGGAACGCTCCTGCGCTATCTGCTCGTCGGTAAAGGTGTTGATGTCTTGAATAACCATTGTTCGCATTTCATCACGGGTATAGCCATAGTAATCCGCCGCGGCGGCATTGGCATTGACGATGCGCCCTGTTTTCGGTTCAATGAGTAACATCATCATTTTCTGCCGTTCAAACAGATCGTCAAACCCTGGCATTTCCGCTTCGCTGGCCTGCGCCAGGCTCCATGAAAAAACGCTGAAAAACGCCCAAGCTAAAATTAGGGAGGCGCGGGTGTTTTGCCAAATATTGCCCTTATTCCCCGCCATCGTGCGCCTCCGGCTTGTCCACCTCAAGCGACACGCCTGAATCGGTTAACAGCGCACGCAAAGCGGCGAGATCCGCTTCAGAGTCGCCTTGCAAGGCCGACTCTACCGCCTGATGACTCTCTTGACGCACGGGAATAAACACCACCTTATCGACATCACCGGCGGCCAGCAGGCGTTTGGCTTTATCAAAATTCTCCGCGACTTTAACACGATATTGCGCCTGCAACTCGGCCGCTTTTCGCTTCAAATGCACCTTATCACTGGCGACAATCAAAACCGTTTTCATTGCCGTGGATGTTTTCACAGCGTTTTTTGGTGTCTTTTCTGCAATATCGTCTGAGGCTGAAGGCAGATACTGCGCCAATAGGCTCGCCAGACTGTCCGGGTCAATCGGTTTGCTCAGGTGATCGTTCATGCCCGCCGCCAGCGCTTTATCGCGATCTTCCACCATCACCGCCGCCGTCAGCGCAATAATGGGCACTGTACGATTAAAGGCACGAATCGCCTGGGTGGCCTGGTAACCGTCCATCACCGGCATTTGAATGTCCATTAAAATCAGGTCAAACGGGGTGTGGGCCGCTTTTTCCACCGCCAAAGCACCGTTTTGCGCCACCCAAGCCGTTAAGCCCAACCGTGCCAGCATGGCGGTCACCACTTCCTGATTGATTTCATTGTCCTCCACCAGCAGCACACGACCGCTCAAGCGTGTAACCGCCGTCGTATCCCCTTCCGCCCGCGCCGCATCGGGTATTTGTTCGGGTGTGCAAGGCATTAAGGGCAGTCCGAATCGGAAAATCGATCCTTTCTCCGGTGTGCTGTCAATGTGGATGTGCTGACCGCCCATTAAATGCACCAAACGCTCGCTGATCACCAACCCCAACCCCGTACCACCATGTTTGCGGGTAATACTGGTATCGGCCTGCTGAAAGGCTTGAAACAGTTGGGTCTGCTCGGCCGCGGACAAACCGATACCCGAGTCTTCCACCGCAAACGACACCCAAACCGGCGTTTCTGAACCGGCCTGAGGAGTTTGAGCAAACATGTTTTGAGCGACGCTGCTGAACTCGGGTGGATGCGCCTCCGCCTGAATCCGCAAACGCACAAAGCCCTGTTCGGTAAATTTAATGGCATTGCCCAGTAAATTGGTCAGAATCTGCCGTAATCTCAAGCGATCCGCCATGAAGCAACTGTCCTTCGGCAAATGACAGTCAATGACAAAGGACAAGCCTTTATCTTGCGCCTGTTCCGCCAGCAGGGTCGATAACTCTTCCAACAAACAGGATAAATAGAAAGGTTGCGCATCCACGCTCATTTGACGCGCTTCGATCTTGGAAAAATCCAAAATATCATTGAGAATGCCCAGCAATAAACGCCCGGACTGATGGATTCGGCTCAACTGATGGCGCATTTTGTCGGCATCCGACTCCTGTAATCCCAATTGCGACATGCCGATAATCGCATTCATCGGCGTGCGGATTTCATGGCTCATATTGGCCAGAAACTCCGACTTGGCTTGATTCGCCGCTTCGGCCACCTGCTGAGCCTCCAACAGAGCCTGCTCTTTCTGTTTTCGGTCATTAATATCTTGATGCGTCCCCGCCATCCACTCCGGCTGGCCGTCTGCCGTCCAGCTGACCACCTTGCCGCGAACCAGCAGCCACACCCAGTCGCCGTTTTTATGCCGCATCCGCAATTCAACTTCATAATGGTCGGTCTGACCGTCAAAGTGCGCTTGTAACCGTTTTTCAGCATTCGGCAAATCGTCCGGATGGGTGAATCGCATCCAGGTGTCCACCGTGGTCGGTTGCAGTTCGTCCAAGGTGTACCCCACCTGCTCCGCCCAATGTTCGTTAAAAATGGTTTTGCCCGTCTGCACATTCCACTGCCAAGTGCCAACGCCGGTGCCCCAAATAATGTTTTCCAAACGCTTGCGTTCAATGGCAAGGTTCTGCTCGGATTGCTTAATGTCCGTCAAATCCTCATACACCGCCACCACTTCGCCAGAAGCCAAACGGAACAGGGTATTTTCGCGCCAGCCCTCAATCCGGTCATCCGCATAAGTGGTCGTGGGCAACTGTTCTTTAACACCGGTACGCGATACCCGCTTTAGCGCATCGAGAATACCGAATTCTTTGGCCGCTGGAAAGACATCACTGAGACGACAGCCCAGCACCTGCTCTTTGGCGAGTTTTTCAATTCGTTCGGCGGCAGGATTAAACTCGACAAAAATAAAATCCTCACCCTCGTCTATGGGTTGGTAGATGGCCACCCCGCTGCGAGTGTTTTCAAACACCCCGCGAAAACGGTGCTCCTGAAGCGCCAACTGTTCATGCAATTGCTTTTGTGGGGTAATCACCAGATGCGACCCCATCATTTCCAGCGGCTGACCGTCTGGAGCGGATCGCGTCAGCTTGCCGCGTCCTTGCAACCATGCCCAATCGCCTTGCGCATTACGCATGCGAAATTCGGTCACAAACCCCTGTCTTTCATGCATCTGCTGTCGAACCTGAGTCATCATCTCGTCCAGATCCTCCGGATGCACCAAGTCACTGAATTTCGCCAGCGTCATCTCAAAGGCTTGCGGCTCATAGCCCAGCTGAGTGTAGGCCTGATCCGACCAGTTGATCTGTTCGGTCTTCATATCCCAGACCCACAAGCCGGTATCGGCGGCTTCCAGCGCCAGCTTCAGACGGGTCTGCGTTTGTTGCGCTTCGCTTTTGGCCTTGAGCAGATCCGTTTGCTCCAACAGATAGCCGTACAAGGTGCTGACTTGACCATCTTCGTCGTAAATCGGCAGGGTGTAATCGTAAAACCAACGTTCCCGCCCTTGTGCATCCAGCAGTCGATAGGCTTGTTGTACAAATTCGTAGCCCCTCGCCAACGCCGCATCCAGCTCTTTGACGGTACGCTCAAAATCATCGGGATGCACGATTTGACCGTATTCAAAATCATCCCGCAGCAGCGTCTCCGGCTTATACCCCAGCACCTGTTCCACATTCTCGGACACATAGACCACCGGCCAAGCCCCGGTCGGACGCCAGATAAACAGCAACACCGGCCCGTTCTTGAAGAGTTCGCGTTCGGCGCTGAGATGACGCTGCTGTTCTTCAAGCAGATGTCGCCAGTTTTCATACACCAGCGCCACCAGATCTTTCTGATGCAACAATCCGGTCACTTCGCCTTTAACATTGGTAATGGGCAGGCGTTTGATGTGTTTTTCACGACTGAACACCAGGGCGTCTTGCAAAGAATGATCGCCGGAAAAGGTGATCAGCGGGGTTTTCATAATGCGGCCCACCTCGGTGGTGCCACAAAGATCGGCGGCCAGCGCATGGGTAATGTCGGTCTGGGTGACAATGCCGATACAACGGCCTTGACGTGCAACCAAGGCGGCCGTCTCCTGAGCCTTTCTCAGTTGCAAAAGGGTGTTGCGCACGGAAGTGGCTTCGTCCACACAAACATAGCCGGTCAAGTGGGTTAATTCATCAATGCGCTGGGTTTGCGACAGATAGCGCTGATCCAAATGATTGGCCATGTCGGTGTAGCTGACAATCCCGCTCAGTTCACCGTCGGCATTCAACAGACACAAATAATCGAAGAATCCCTGTTTTAAAGCACTGAGGCCGTCAATCACCGACTCGGTTTCGGCGAGGCTGGTCACAGCGTGCAGCGTCACTTCCGCCAAAGAAGTGCCGAAATCAACGGCCTGCATACGCAGGGTAATAAGATCCTGCGGGGTAATCATCCGCAAGCCTTGCGCACCGGTAATGACCAGGTCGCGCAGATGGTGTTGCTCCATTAAATCGAGTGCGTCTTGCACACTGTGGTGGTCGGCTAGGGTCGCGACGTTGCGTGTCGCGATCTGAGCAAGGGTCGGGAAATTCATAAATTGAGTGGACTTCACGGTGGACTTCACGGTAAACTTTTTCTCATTATAGTCGCTGAAACCAAGGATTCCTAACGAATTACGCATGAATTCCGCCACAGAATTGAACCCGAAATTGACCCAACGCAATTCACCAGGCCTGGTTAAAACGTTAGATTCGGTCGAAAATCGACCCTTGGGAGGCGGTGAAAAATTTTTCGTAGAGGCGCGAGGCATAGGTATTGGTCATGCCGGCGATGTAATCGGAAATCACCCGTTGCCGATCGCGTTCCGACTCGGCGGTGTCATATTTCACAAAGGTATTTCTCGGCAACAGTGCTTGTGGATTGGCGCGCAGCGACTTAAACAAGTCCAGCGTAATCAACTGGCCTTTGTATTCCATGCCTTTTACCTCCGGCAGGGTAATCACCTGTTGATATACAAAGGTTTTCAGCAATTCCAATACCGCCATTTCCGCTTCCCCCAACCGCGCCTGATACCGCAGCAGCGGGTGTTCAAACACATCGTTTTCGGTCATTTCAATGCTTTCCACCATAATGCCGACCATTTTGCTGATGGCGTGTTTGCGGTCTCTGGAGCGCGGGCTGAACAGGCGATCGGTCATCACCGTATCCCATAATGGATACTGTCTGAAATCCGGGTGTTCCATCACGTCCGCCTGCCACTGGTCGCGGTTGACCATGCCCATGGCCACCGCATCTTCCAGGTCGTGAATGCCGTAGGCAATGTCATCGGCCAGTTCCATCAGGGTCGTGTCCAGCGCTTTGTATTGGGTTTTATGAAAGCCTTTTTCATTCGGCACCAATTGAGTGAAGCGTTTTTTGTCCGCCTCTGAAAACACGCTCAACACCCAGTCAAACTGCTCGGTCTCTTCACGATACACACTGGCCTTGGGCGGATACCAACGGTTCATCTGCAAGGTGCGGAAATCGTTGGCGTCTGCTTCCATCATTTGGGCTTGGTAGGCGGTGTTTAACGCGATTACTTCGTCATAAATAGCCGGATATTTCAACACCCCCAAGGTGGCGCGACGCGACAAGTCGATTCCGTGTTTTGCGGTGTATTCCCCCAGCCGTGACAGAATGCGCAGCGTTTGCGCATTGCCTTCAAACCCGCCGTAAGTCCGCATCATATAATTCAAGGCCACTTCGCCGCCGTGACCGTAAGGCGGGTGCCCCAGATCGTGTGCCAGGCAAATCGCTTCAATCAGATAAAACGACGGCAACCAGTCGAGATAGTCACGCCCTTTGCCGATGGTAATCAGCTGTTCCACCAGGCCTGAACCAATCTGCGCCACCTCCATGGAATGGGTCAAACGGGTGCGATAAAAGTCGGATTCATTCAAGCCGAATATCTGCGTTTTCGCCTGCAAACGGCGAAAAGAGGCGGAGTGAATCACCCGCGCCCGATCCCGCTGATAGACAATGCGCGCTTCGCGGGCAGGTTTATTCTCTAAAAAATCCGTGTAACGTTGTGTCCAGAGGGTTTCTTCTTGAAGGGCACGGTGCATAGTGCTTCCTGTTTCATTTAAAAGCCGAAGGCCTATAATACCGAGACCGTCTAACGAGTCAATCCCATTTAAAAAACGGGCACCTCGACTTCTCGACTTTTCGACCTCTAACCTTCGAGCGACGGCAAAAAATTCCTATTATCGTTCCTACTTATTTGATAAACTGCAAAAATACGCAAAGCTTTAAAAAAGCACCGCAAAAAACATAAAAAGCGGGTTCCATTCATTCTTGAAACAGGAGTTCCATTATGACGTCATCCCTCTCCACCTCTCTTCGTCGTGCGTTATCGGCGTCTCTCTGGCTGTTACTTGGCAGTGTGTTAATTTTAGGCGGCTGTGAAAACGCGGCTTACACCGAGTGCAAAGATCAGGCCAGCCAGCTGTGGGACAATAACAAGAACGCCGACAACAAAGCCTACTGGGCCGCGGTCAATAAATGCAAGGAAGAATACGGGCAATAAAACGCGACAAGGTCGCGCGGGTGCTTTTCCAAAAACGCCCAGGCCTGGTGATTAAGCGAATACCCTGTAAAATCGCTTGATAAGCCATGATACCCGACCCCTTGAACTCTAAACTGAACGGAACCAGACTTCTTACACTGCCTTATGCCCTCTAGCCACCCCGATAACGCCTCAACACCCCAAACACCGCAACCGGCCTGCGCCACCCGTGACATTGCGGTGGGCAGGGTCTTAACGGTTGCCGGCATGATGGCGGCCATGGCGGGGTACATTAACAGCTTGATGCTGATTGAGTTCGGCCTGCCCGTCAGCCAGATGACCGGCATTGCCTCGCACCTCAGTGACAGCGGGTTTCATTTTGAATGGTCGGCGTTCGGCCTGAGTGCCGCACTGCTGTTGAGCTTTATTTTCGGTGCCTTTTTATCGGCGCTGATCATCGGCCACAGCCAATACAAAGAAGATCGCCGCTACGGTTATGCCTTGCTGCTCAACACCCTTATTCTGATTCTGGCGGCCGTAATGGCCAGCTTTGTCAATCTGCTGGCGCTGATTTTCGCCGCGCTCGCCTGCGGCTTGCAAAATGCCATGGTGGCCAGTTACAAAGGCTTGCAGATTCGCACCACCCACGTCACCGGCATCACCACCGACATCGGCGTATCGCTGGCGAATCGGCTGCGCAATCGCACCCAATTCACCTGGCAAACCGGCCTGCTGTTTACTTTGCTGTTCAGTTTTATTCTGGGCGGTTTGCTGGGGATACTGGCCTTCCAATGGTTTCATTACGAAGCCTTAATGGCACCGGCACTGCTAAACGGTGTTCTGGCGCTGCTGTACTTCAGGCGTTTTCAACAGTCTCTAAAACCTTCGACAAAAGGTTGAGCTGACGTCCGTTTGCTATGGAAACACAACGTTGCACACTTTTGGAGTGACCACCATGTACGATTCCGAAAAGTTCAATAGCATCACCCACTTAATCGGTGCCGTTTTGGCACTGGTGGGGCTGGGGGCGTTAATCGCCGTCGGCCTTTTGCAGAACAATCCGTTGCTGCTCACCGGCTTTTTGATATTCGGCGCGTCGCTGGTTTTGCTTTACAGCTTTTCCACCCTTTACCACAGCTTCAGCCAACCCTCCGCCAAAAGAGTGTTTCAAAAACTGGATCACATCGCCATTTATTTGCTGATTGCCGGGACTTACACCCCCTTCACGCTGGTCACGCTGATTGACAGTCGCGGCCTGATGATTCTAACAATTGTCTGGACGCTTGCCATCATCGGCATTCTGCTGGATCTCTTTATCAAGCGACGCATCGAATGGCTGCAGTTGACGATTTATCTGGTGATGGGCTGGATGGTGGTGCTGGACTTTTCGGCCTTAAAGGCCGCCCTCCCCACCGGCGGACTCTATTGGCTGACCTTTGGCGGCCTCGCCTACACCGCGGGCATAGTGTTCTACGTTCTGGATGACCAGCAACGCTTACGCCATGCCCACGGCATTTGGCATCTGTTCGTTCTGGCGGGTTCCATCGCCCACTTTATTGCCGTCATTGGCTATGTTCGATAACCGTCATTGAAAAGACCAGGCCTGGGGATTTCCGACTTTATTCCAGCATTCATGTTAAAATGCGCCTCTTTTGATTTCGCTTAACCCATCCTGTAACCCACCCAGAAGGACTTGATTTCGCACCATGAAAACATCATCGCTTTTACTCGCCACCACCCGTGAAACCCCGGCTGATGCCGTTGTCATCAGCCATCAGTTGATGCTGCGTGCCGGTTTGATTCGACCGCTGGCAGGCGGCTTGTACAACTGGTTGCCGCTGGGCGTGCGCGTGTTACGCAAGGTGGAAGCGATTGTGCGAGAGGAAATGAACCGCTCCGGCGCACAGGAATTGCTGATGCCGGTGGTGCAACCCATGGAGCTGTGGGAAGAATCCGGCCGTGCCGAGGATTACGGCCCGGAACTGCTGCGTTTTAAAGACCGCCACCAACGCGATTTTGCCTTAGGCCCTACGCACGAAGAAATCATCACCGATCTGGTACGCAATGAAATTCGCAGTTACAAGCAACTGCCCGCCAATTTCTACCAAATCCAGACCAAATTCCGTGATGAAATTCGTCCACGTTTTGGCGTCATGCGCTCGCGTGAATTCATTATGAAAGACGCCTATTCTTTCCATATGGATCGCGACAGCCTGCAAGCCACTTACGATGACATGTACGATGCCTACAA
>NZ_JBNGDN010000032.1:0-2172 GCF_049975065.1 Hydrogenovibrio sp. | reverse complement strand
GACTTTCTGCAGGTCAAGAAAAAGAGCGTCTTGAAAACCTTGATTGTCAAAGGCGCGACCGACGAAAACCCGGTCGTGGCGCTGGTGGTGCGTGGCGACCACGCGCTGAATGAAATCAAGGCCGAAAAACTGGATTTAGTGGCCGAGCCGCTGGAAATGGCCAGCGATGCCGAGATTCTGGACGCCGTCGGTTGCAACGCCGGTTCCATCGGGCCGGTGGGCTTGAATATTCCAGTGATTGTGGATCGCACCGCCGCCCATGCCGCTGATTTCATCTGCGGTGCCAATGAAGATGGCTTCCATTACACCGGTGCCAACTGGGATCGTAACGCCAACCCAACGCTGGTCGCCGACATCCGCAATGTCGTCAAAGGCGACCCTAGCCCCTGCGGAAAAGGCAAAATCGAAATCCGTCGCGGCATTGAAGTCGGCCACATCTTCCAATTGGGCAACAAATATTCGAAAGCCCTCAACGCCACCGTGCTGAATGAAAACAGCCGTGCGCAAGTCTTGGAAATGGGCTGCTACGGCATTGGCGTCACCCGTGTGGTCGCCGCCGCCATCGAGCAGAATCACGACGACAAAGGCATTATCTGGCCGGAAGCCATCGCACCCTTCCAAGTCTGCATTGTGCCAATGCAAATGCACAAATCGCCGCGCGTGGCGGAAGCCGCGAATCAACTCTATGACGAACTCATCGCCAAAGGCATCGAAGTGCTGTTTGACGACCGCAGCGAACGCCCGGGCGTGATGTTTAACGACATGGAACTGATCGGCATTCCGCATCGCATCGTCATCGGCGAACGCGGCCTAGACAACGGCATGATTGAATACAAACACCGCACCGATGAAAAACCCCAAGACGTTTCAGCAGATGACTTTATAGCGTTTTTAATGTCAAAATTGCGCTAATACCCTTAGCACTCACAACCTTGAGTTCAATCTTGAATTTAATCATTAACCCGTAATTCACCCTCGGATCACCGATTCATGAGTTTTACGGGTTAAGATTTTAAAGAAGCCTGCTTTTCGCAAGTTTTTTATGGTGCCTTATAAATTTTCTAAAGGGCTAACAACGCCTTTCCCGCCTTGTTTAAGCACATGTGTGTATATCATGGTCGTTTCGACATTTTTGTGTCCGAGTAACTCTTGAATGGTACGAATGTCATAACCCGATTCTAATAAATGCGTTGCAAAGCTGTGCCGAAGCGTATGAGGCGTTACTTTTTTGTGAATGTTGGCGTGGCTTGCCGCTTGTCTAATGGCTCTTTGCAATGCTTGTTCATGCATGTGGTGGCGGCGTTTCTTACCGCTTCTCGGGTCGGACGCGATATTCCGGCTCGGAAACACATATTGCCATGCAAAGGTTTTATTTGCATTTCGGTATTTTCGTTCCAAGGCATTGGGTAAATACACCTCTCCATAACCATTACTCAAGTCGATATCATGAATGCGTTTCGTTTCCGTTAATTGCGCTTGCAAAGCTTCGATGGTGCTTGGCGGCAGCATAACAACACGATCCTTATCCCCTTTACCCGCGCGCACAGTAATTGAATGATAACCAAAATCAATGTCCTGCACACGTAAACGAACCAACTCCATCAAACGTAAGCCACAACCATATAGCAACCTAGCCTGAAGCTGATAAGAAAGAGGAACATTTTCGAGTAATTGACTGACTTCAGTTTTTGTTAAAACGACAGGCAAACGCTGTGGTTTTTTCGCCCGTGTCACATTATCAACCCAAGGCGGTTCCATTTGTATAACCTCTTTATACATAAAAAGCAAAGCGGCTAATGCTTGGTTTTGTGTCGAAGAAGCCACATTTCTCTCAACCGCCAAATAAGTCAAAAATTGCTCCATTTCAAGCTTACCCATTTCAGCAGGGTGACGCTTATTATGAAAAAATATAAATTTTTTAATCCAACCTACATAAGCTTCCTCGGTGCGTAAAGAATAATGCTTAGTTCGAATGCGTTCACGCACAAGGTCTAAAAAGCGTGGTTTAGTCGCCATAATTTATGCCTCATAAAACGGTAAGGATTAGAATTAAATTCAATAATAACATACTGTTATATTAATTCAATCCACGAAAATAACAGTATAAAACATCAGATTTATGATTTGTTGACATACGTAGTGTGTTTGGTTTAGGATGTCTAATTATAGTTA
>NZ_JBNGDN010000031.1:0-21437 GCF_049975065.1 Hydrogenovibrio sp. | reverse complement strand
TGCAAATGGGCGCGACCAAAGCGGATTTGGATGCGACCATCGCCATTCACCCGAGTTCCTCGGAAGAGTTGGTGACCATGCGTCCGATGATCTTGAAGTGAGTCAGCCGACTCGTCTGAAGGCTAATGATTGGGTCAAACGGATGAAGCCGTCAGGCGGGTTAGTAAACCGGCACCAGCGAATAACCTTGTGCCTGCCAGCCCATCACGGATAAAAACCCTGAGCGCACCGGTACGATGCCTGGTAACAGCGTCGCGTTATCGACTTTGAAGTAGGCGGTGGCGGTAGAACAGACTTCCATTTGAACGCCCAGTGCTTGTAAGCGCGCAACTTGAGCGGCGATCTTCTGGAGCGTGTCACCATGCTCGATTTCAATGGCATCGGCTGGGTCGGTGGTAATGAATTGCACGGCCGCTGAGATGAATATAATGCGCAGGTGCGGCGTGACCTTTTCTTTCAAAAGGTTGGCATGGTTGGATTCGATGCCTTTTAGATACGATAGCATGACGTCCGGATTGGATTTGCGGATATCGTAGAGCGCGTAGATGTCAGACAGGCCTTTTAAAGCCGCTTGGTTGTTGAGTGTTGCGGGCGATGCTTGCGCATGGGATGCGAAGGCGGCGATGAGCCATAGAAAGCTGGCCAGTAAGAATGGGTGCAATACAAACCGGTTAGGGTGGCGTGTTTGTGATTTCATGGGGTTCTCCTTGGATAGTGTGGGTAGCGCATCAATGGAGTTTCCATTTTAGACCGCCAGGCTTGGTAAAATGCGCAAATACCATGAATTGAGAGGGTTTCGGAGTCGTTTGTTGTTATTGTTACTCAAGGCGAGTTCAAGGTGACTCCAAGACTTGCAAAACCTACGTTTCCCGCTATAGTGAAAAAGATTGGTTTACTCTAAGGAGATTCTTATGTCGGTACGACCCTATTTAACGGATTGGCCTGAATTGCACAGCACCGCTTGGGTGGATGCCTCGGCGGTTGTCATTGGAAAATGTGCGTTGGCCGAAGAGGTCAGCATCTGGCCAAACGCCACTTTGCGTGGGGATGTGAATGCCATTGAGATTGGTGCCAGAAGCAATATTCAAGACGGCACCGTTTGCCACACCACGCACGATTCCCCCATCACGAAAGGATCGCGCTGCATTGTTGGTGCCGATGTGACAGTGGGGCACAATGCGGTTTTGCACGGTTGCATCATCGAAGACGAATGTTTGATCGGCATGGGCGCGGTGGTGTTGGATAATGCGGTGGTACAAAAACACGTGCTGGTAGGGGCGAACAGTTTGGTGCCGGCCGGAAAAGTCTTGGAATCCGGCTATTTGTATCTGGGGTCACCCGTCAAGCGGGTGCGAGCGCTGACAGACGATGAAAAGGCATTTTTCAAATATTCCGCAGCCCATTATGTTTCCCTGAAACAGCAATATCAATCCACGGAAACGCAAGTCGCCATCGGCGGCTAGCTGCTCAACGCAGCGTTTAGGACCTTGCCAGTGTCTCGCGAACGCTGTTAATGACACTTGCCGTGTCGGGTCGAACGCCTCGCCATAGATAAAATGCCTCGGCCGCTTGGCCGACGAGCATGCCCAGACCGTCGCGTGTGCGGCATTGCGGTTGCACGCCTTTTGCCCAGTTCATAAAAACGGTCGGTTCCGTGCCGTACATCATATCGTAAACCAAACTCTCCGCGCCAAGAACGTCTCCGCTGACAGGGGGCAACTTGCCCTCCAGGCTGGCAGAGGTGCCGTTGATAATCATGTCGTAACCCCCGTCTGGCACGGGAATGTCTTCCCAGCCGCTGGCGCGGATGGGAATGTCGGTGGTAAACCGTTGCCCCAACACTTCCGCGCGCTTGGCGGTGCGATTGGCAATATGCACCAGGCCTGGGCGTTTTTCGAGAATGGGTTGCAGCACGCCCTGTACGGCACCACCGGCACCCAAAATCAGCAAGCGTTTGTCTTGAAATGCCACACCTGCGTTTTGCTCAATGTCCATGACCAGGCCGACGCCATCGGTATTGTCGCCGAGTATTTGACCGTTTTTAAATTGGTAGGTGTTGACGGCATGAGCGATTTGAGCACGATCGGAACATTGGTCTGCGAATTCGAAAGCGTCCAGCTTGTAAGGCACAGTGATGTTTAATCCACGGTAGCCTTTTGCCATTAGCTCGGATACGGCACGACGAAAATGGGTTTCTTCACTGTCAATGCGAATGGCTTCATAGACCAGATCCTGCCCGGTTTGTTCGGCAAACAGTCGATGAATCAATGGGGATTTTGAGTGGGCAATCGGGTCGCCCACCACGGCGTATAAATCGGTCATTTAAAGTCCTTGAATGCGTTAGGCCAGGCCGACTTTAACGGGTGCCGTGGCGCGGTTGGGTTCGGCTGGATTCTGATCATGCCGTTTAGCGGGATTCATGCAACCATTGCGCCGCCACCTTAGCGTAGTAAGTCAAAATGCCATCGGCGCCCGCCCGTTTACAGCACAGCAGCGTTTCCAGAACCACCTCGCGCTCATTGATCCAGCCGTTTAAAGCCGCTGCTTTCAGCATGGCGTACTCACCGCTGACGTGATAGACGAAGGTCGGGGCTTTGAATTCGGTTTTAACACGATGCACGATGTCCAGATACGGCACGCCGGGTTTGACCATCACCATGTCGGCTCCCTCGTTAATGTCCAGTGCCACCTCGTGTAAGGCTTCATTGCTGTTGGCCGGGTCCATCTGGTAAGTTTTCTTGTCTGCCTTGCCTAAATTGCCCGACGAGCCGACCGCATCTCGAAAAGGGCCATAGTAGGCCGAAGCGTATTTTGCTGAATAAGCCATAATGCGGGTGTGGGTGTGACCGTGTTCTTCCAACAATTCACGGATTTCAATAATGCGCCCGTCCATCATATCCGATGGGGCGACGACATCGGCACCGGCTTCCGCATGAGACAGTGCTTGTTTCATCAGCACGTCAATGGTGTCATCGTTCAGTACATATCCGGTTTCGTCGATAATGCCGTCCTGACCATGGGTGGTGTAAGGATCCAGCGCCACATCCGTCATGACCCCCAGCTCCGGTACCATCTGTTTCACCGCGCGAACCGCGCGCTGCACCAGCCCGTCTGGGTTGTAGGCTTCGGCGGCTTCCAATGTTTTGGTGTCTGCATTCGGTACAGGAAATAAGGCAATCATTGGAATGCCCATTCTAAAAAGCGCTTGCGCTTCGTCAACCAGAAGGTCTATACTCAAGCGCTCAATGTCCGGCATGGATTTGACCGGCTCACGCTGATTGTGGCCTTCTATCACAAACATGGGGTAAATCAGGTCTTGCGGGGTGAGCAGGTTTTCGCTCATTAAGCGGCGTGAAAAGTCATCTTTGCGCATACGGCGCATGCGGGTGATCGGGAACTGACGTTCGATCATGGGAAACTCCTGTCATTAAGTAATCGCTGAATAATACTCCTGTCGGCGGCAAAAATAAACCGGATCCGGCGGGTCAAGAACAAAAGGAATTAAGATGCTTGATAATTTTGAATACACCTTTTTTGATGAACCCATCGCACAGCGTTTCAGTGAGGCCGTGCAGTTGCATGGTCTGACGACGTCAATCGAATGCGAAGAAGAAGGCAATGGCGAAATGTCCTATTCTGTGTCGATAGACGGCACCTTGGACGATGCGCTGGCCGAAACGCTGGAAAACCTGTATTCGGAATTGCTTTTTGGCGATCAAGCGGCGCAAATTGAAGGGAATGAAGACGGTGCCATGGCGGATGCCTGCGGGGTGCAGATTAAGCTGGCTTCCGGCGAATACACCACCGTGGCGATTCACCCGACCGTTATGAACAAGGTGCTGTCGGTGTTGACGGTAGATGAGTTGCAGCGCTGTCTGGCGCAAGTGGCAGAGGATATTGAAAACCCGAAATCCGGGCCGATATGCCGACGGGAAAATCTCCCAGAAAGCTAGCGACGGCAGCATGAAACTCGGCTTAAAAACCGAGTTCCCGTACTGGGAGAAGGGTGAAATCATAGAATTTTATCGTGTACTTATAAAAAATTTATATAAGCAAATCCTAATTTTTCTGAGGCTTATGCTTGCAGTTAAAGCCCATTAAACATATTATTACACGCTAGCAAAAGCGTTCCGGTGACTCCGTATGGAATCCGGTGCAAAAATAGATAAGCTACTTATAATGGTTAAACTCTTGAATCTGAGGTGTTTTTGACGAACGCCAATGAAGGAGCAATAAATGACAGATAAAATCGTTGAAAAGGTTGCCGTACAGACTGACGAAAGTCGCAACCAGAGCCGACGCGCTTTCTTGAAAGGCAGCGCGGCAGTTGCAGGTGGGGTTTTGTTTACCAAAGCTGCATCAGCGGCTGAGGCTGGAAAATATGACCCTGCAAAAGCCGTTGCGCCTTACGCAGGAAAGCCTGAGATTACGCAGGTGCTGGAAGATGGTCCGGCACGTAAGACCCTTGGTTTCGGTGTTCGTAAGTACCCTTACGGGATGCCTTCACCGCACGAAAAAGAAGTTCAGCGTCGTACCCTTGAATGGTTGACGCCGGATTCCATGGCCTCCATCACCATGACGCCGATTCAGAGTTTGAACGGTATCATTACGCCTAACGGTCTGCACTTTGAACGTTTCCACGGCGGTGTACCGACCATTGATCCAGCGGATCACCGCTTGGTCATCCATGGTTTGGTTGAGCGTCCGTTGATTTTTACCGTTGACGACTTGAAGCGTTTTCCATCCGTTTCCCGTGTTCACTTTGTGGAATGTCCGGCCAACGGCGCAATGGAATGGAAAGGGGTTCAGTTGAACTCGGTTCAGTGGACACACGGTATGATGTCCTGCTGTGAATACACAGGTGTCCCTCTGTCTGTGTTGTTGAAGGAAGCGGGCATCAAGCCGGAAGGTAAGTGGCTGATTCCCGAAGGTGCGGATGCCGCGGGTCTGACACGTTCCATTCCGATTGACTTGGCGATGGACGACTGTTTTGTGGCTTATGCGCAGAATGGTGAAGCACTGCGTCGTGAACAAGGTTACCCGATTCGATTGGTGGTGCCAGGTTGTGAAGCCAATATGTGGATCAAATACCTGCGTCGTATTCAAGTGCATGATGTTCCGGCACAGCACCGTGAAGAAACCTCTAAGTACACTGAGTTGATGCCAGACGGCACCGCGCAGCGTTTCTCATGGTACATGGAAGCCAACTCCGTTATCACCTATCCGTCACCCGACTTCAAAATGCAAGGACCCGGCAAATACTTTGTGCGCGGTCTGGCTTGGTCCGGTCGTGGTAAAGTGTCGCACGTCGATGTGTCTGTTGATGGCGGTCGTAACTGGAAAGAGGCGCACTTTACCTCTCCGGTGTTGGACAAAGCCTGGACGCGTTTCGAAGTGGAATGGGACTGGGATGGCTCTGAAGCGTTCTTGATGAGCCGTGTCACCGATGAGACCGGCTACGTTCAACCCCCTATGCCCCAAATGCGTCAGCTGGAAGGTACGAACAACGTTTATCACCGTACAGCGATGGTTACTTGGCGTATTCGCGCTTGGGATGACGGTAAAAACGGAGGTATGATTGAAAATGTTCAGTACTAAGAAAAGCATTCTGGCAACGGCGATTGCTCTGGCAGCCGCCGGAACAGCCTTTGCCATGAGCGGTAATTCCGACTCTAACAGCAGCGCATCCGGTGATGCCGGTAAGATTGACGGCAAGTACGCCGCCAATTACGTTGAAATCATTAAAGAGAACGACGGTAAGTATCTGGATGCCAAAGTGATTGAAGCGATTCTAGGCAAAGATGCGGCTTACGGTCGTGCTGGTTTGGAAGGCAAGCTGGATCCCAACAATCCTTATTCTTTCGAAGTGGAAGACAGTATTGATGGTGGTAACCACGGTAACGCTCAGTGTAAGATTCCTGCAGCGTTTGTAGATGTCCATGAAAGTGTGGCGAAAAACTACTACGATGATAGTAGCTACGTGGCTTACGGTTATGGAACGCCCATCTCAGAAGCCGCCATGTCTAAGTGGAAGATCACGGTAGACGGTGACGGTAATGGTTTGCCGGATCCTTCTGTGGGGATGACCGTTGAAGAAGGTGCGCGCGTCTACGTTCAATTCTGCGGCATGTGCCACGGTGAGTTCGGTGAAGGGGCTAAGGGCTACTTGCCATTGGCCGTTGACGAGAACTTGGTGGCGTCTGACTTTAACGCCCCAGCACCCATGAAAACAGTAGGTAACTACTGGCCGTATGCGGTGACTTTCTTTGATTATGTGCGCCGTACCATGCCTTTCTGGACGCCAAATGCGCCTTTCATTGGCGAAGCCGGTTACATGGGGATTACGGGTTACATTATGCAGTCCAACTATGTCCCAATCGGTATCACCGAAGACGGTGAGCCCATCGAACTGGAAGACGATGCTTTCTATAACGCGGATTTGCTGATGAAGCAAAACAAGTTTATGAAGAACCAAGGCAATTTCTTCTGTGATCACCGTCCGGTGATTCATAACGAGCGTTGCATGAAAGATTGTCCGGACTACATGGTCGGTGACGGTAAAGGCAATGTGCAGAACTTTGTTCAAGCGCGTCTTCTGCCTGACGGAACGCCGCAGTACAACGTTCCTCAGCGTATGCACGAAGATCCACCAGGTGTGGGTCACGCCGGTATGTAATGACTTAGGTCATTTCGCTGACAGAAAAGAACCCGCGCTTGTCGCGGGTTTTTTTTGTCCTTTTTTATACGTGTCATTGATTTCTTTTGATTTTTTTCCAAGTCATACCTTGAATTCAGGGTGGAAAGCGTTAAAATAACCGTTCTATTCACTAAGAAATAACGAAAGGTTTTTATGGCTTTAATTGATCCGTTTCAACGGAAAATCGAATATCTGAGAGTGTCGGTCACGGATAAGTGTAATTACCGTTGTGGTTATTGCATGCCGGAGCAAGGGGCGCACCCTGAAGGACGGCACACCGAATACCTCGACTTTGACGAATTGGCGCGTATCATAAAAGCGTTTGTCGAACTGGGTGTCACCAAGGTACGTCTGACCGGTGGTGAGCCTCTGTTAAGAAAAGGCGTGGCGGAGTTCGTTTCCGAAATCAGTCCCTATGAAGGGTTGAAAGAGATTGCGCTGTCAACCAATGCGCATCACCTTGCAAAGCATGCCGTGGCGCTCAAGCAGGCTGGCGTGACACGTGCCAATATTTCCATCGACTCTTTAAATCCCAAGCTTTTTCACCAGATTACACGAGGCGGCGATTTGACTAAGGTGCTGGCCGGGGTTGAGGCGGGTTTAGCGGCAGGGCTTCAGCCGATCAAGTTCAATATGGTGGTGATGAAAGGTACCAATGATGGCGAGATAGAGTCAATGGTGGACTACGGCCTGGAAAAGGGCGTGGAAGTTCGCTTTATTGAAACCATGCCGATTGGTGAGGCGGGCATCAGTTTGATGGACCAGCATTATCCGATGGACAAAATCATGGCGCGCGTCAAAGCACATGTGGGAACGGATTTAATTCCGTCCACGGGGAAAAGTCATGATGGGCCATCCAAGAATTTCCTCATAAAAGGCACCGATACCCGAGTCGGTGTGATCTCGGCCGTGTCCGATCATTTCTGTGAATCGTGTAATCGTGTTCGCCTGACCGCACGGGGTGTACTGGCGTTATGCCTTGGGCAAGAAGATTCGGTTGATTTGCGCACGCCGATACGCGATGGCATTTCTGACGATGGCTTGAAAGCCCTGATTGTGGAAGCCATGAAGAAAAAGCCGGAACGTCACTTTTTTAACGAAAACGTTCATAATATCGAGTTCAGACAAATGGTGTCCCTGGGCGGCTGATTTGGCAGCGGATGGGGCATCGAGTAAGCATTTAGGGAGAATACCATGCTGAATGTATTTTATTTTGCCAGTTTTAGAGAAGCCTTAGGTCAAAGTCAGGAGCAACTGCCACCCGAGGCTTATCAAACGGTCGCGTGCCTCTTGGACGATCTGGCACAGCGCGGTGAGGTGTGGCAGCAGGCGCTTAAAGACAATCTCAATTTGCAAATCGCTGTGAATCATACCCTGGCCGACCGCAAAACCGAGATTAAAGCCGGTGATGAAATCGCCTTTTTCCCACCGGTGACGGGCGGTTAACAATGAATGCCTATCCGTATGTGCGCATTCAGCTTGAGGATTTTGACTTAACCGAGGAAATGCGTGCTTTGCGGCAAGGGCACAAAGACATTGGTGCGGTGGTGTCTTTTGTCGGAACCGTCAGAGACATCAACGAAGGGGATGATATTTCCGTACTGGAACTGGAGCACTATCCCGGCATGACGGAAAAGGCGCTGGAAAAGATTCGCCTGCAAGCCCATGAACGCTGGCCACTGCAAAGCAGTTTAATTATTCATCGCATCGGTGAGCTGCAACCGTGCGATCAAATTGTTTTGGTGGCTGTGACCTCCAGACACCGTGAAGCGGCGTTTGAAGCGGCGCATTTTATTATGGATTTTCTCAAAACCAACGCGCCTTTTTGGAAAAAAGAAACCTTTCCAAATGGGGAAACCCGTTGGGTGGATGCGCGTATCAGTGATCAAGAAGCCGAGCAACGATGGGCGGCTCCCTGAAAAGAGAGTCCCCCTGAAAACCAAACGTTTTAATCAACGTGATTTATCTGTCATCTTTCCCCGCTTCGGCGGGGATTTTTTTAAGAGAAAACGCTATGAAAACATTTGATGAAGCCTTGTCCTACCTGGTCGGCCAAGCCCGCAGAGCCCAGCCTACCGAGCAAGTGGATCTGGTGGATGCACTCGGGCGGGTGTTGGCCGAGCCAATCGTTTCGGGGGTGCAGGTGCCGCCTCACGACAACAGTGAAATGGACGGATATGCCATTGACCGTATGGATTTGACCCACGAAGACACCTTTCGAGTGAGTCAGCGCGTGGTGGCCGGTTCGACACCGGAACCGTTGGAAGTCGGCACGGTGGCGCGAATCTTTACCGGTGCCCCCATCCCAAAAGGCGCTAATGCCGTCATCATGCAAGAAGACACGGAGCTGGTGGGCGACAAGGTCAAGATATTGACGAAAACCACCCGACCTGGTCAAAGCATTCGTCGGGCGGGTGAAGATATTGAAGCCGGTACGACCATTCTGGAAAAAGGCCATCGGCTGCGTTCTCAGGACATGGGCTTGACTGCGTCCATCGGGATTGGAAGCGTCACTGTCTATCGCCCACTCAAAATCGCCACCTTCACCACAGGAGATGAGTTATTAGAACCGGGCGAAGCACCGCAGCACGGCAAGATTTACAACACCAATCGTTATGTGCTCGCGGGGGCTTTGTCCAAACTCGGTTTTGAATGGATTGATCTGGGTCGGGTACCGGATACGCTTGAGGATACGATTGCGGTTCTGCAGCAAGCCGCGGAGGTTGCGGATGTGGTGATGACGACCGGCGGTGTCTCCGTGGGTGAAGAAGATCATATTAAACCCGCGGTTGAATCGGTAGGGCGTTTGGAACTGTGGAAGGTGAAAATGAAGCCTGGAAAACCCTTGGCTTTCGGTGAAGTCTCAGGCAAACCGTTTATCGGCTTGCCGGGTAATCCGGTGTCGGCTTTTGCCACTTTTAACCTCTTTGCCCGTCCTTACCTATTACGAATGCAAGGGGTGAAGAATATTTGCATTACGCCGATTTGGCTGGCAGCCGATTTTGACTGGCCGACTGCCAATTTCCGCCGTGAATTTGCACGCGCACGGCTTGTGGTGCCGGAAGGTGAAACGAAAACGGTGGTGCAGGTGTATCCGCAGCAAGGATCCGGGGTGCTTACCTCGACCGTCTGGGCGGACGGTTTTGTGATGATTCCCGAAGACCGAACCCTATCCAAAGGGGATATTGTTGCTTTTTATCCCTTTTCAGAGATGGTGTAAGCCGTTCCGCAAACAAAACAGGATTTCAATATGACCAACGAACTTCAATTAACACACCTGGATGCCAAAGGGCAAGCGCGAATGGTGGACGTCAGTGAAAAAGACAATACAGTGCGTGAGGCGCGTGCCATGGCGGAGATTCGTATGCTACCGGAAACCCTGCAGATGATTTTGGAGGGCAAGCACAAAAAGGGGGATGTCATGGCCACGGCGCGCATTGCAGGCATTATGGCGGCAAAACGCACGCCGGATTTGATTCCCATGTGCCATCCGTTAATGCTGACGTCCGTGAAAGTGGAACTGATTCCGAATACCGATCGCAGCTGTGTGGAAGTCTACGCCACCTGCAAACTGGTTGGTCAGACTGGCGTGGAAATGGAAGCTTTAACCGCCGCCACAACGGCGGCACTCACGCTCTACGATATGTGCAAAGCGGTGGATAAGGGCATGGTGATTGGCTCGGTACAGCTGCTGGAAAAGACCGGCGGCAAAAGTGGGCACTGGAAAAAAGAAGTCTAGCTGCGCGAGGCACCTGTCGGCTTGAATCTGACAGGCCGCTCGCCCAAGGGTTTTGCTACTTCAGGCCTGGCACATATTGCAAGGCTTCCGGTCCGTTTTCGTCGTAGAGCAACTCCAGTCCTTTTTCAGGATAAAACCAGTGTTCCAAGCCATCGGACTGGTTTTCAATGCGTTGCGGCTTTCCGAATCGCATCTCAATGGCACGCTGGGTGAGGTTTTTGCGCGGGATGAGCGTAACGCTGGCAATCGGCAGCGACATCAGCACTTGAATATCATCCGTATTCGGAGTGACTTGACGATTTCCATTCGGCGTCACCGTTGTCTGTACCCCTTGGGCGTAGAATGCGTTCAGCTGATTTTCCGGCACCGCAATGCCAATGGCCAGAGCGCCATGAATGGTGGCAATGTGCATGGATGGGAAATAGGCTTCAGCCGACTTTCCGGTCTCATCCTTTTTGGAAAAAATTTTCACTTCCACATCGTCGCCAAACAGCATCTTGGCCTCCTGAACCGTACTTTGATTCACAACCAGCCCTAGCGCCTCCAAGGCACCGTTGGCATTGTAGTGACTGTTCCATGGCAGTTGTTTGTCCGGAACCTTGTCATGGTTGGGCGGAATCATCACAAATACGGTGGTCAGCCCGATTGCCGCCAACAGTACGATCAAAAAGGTGGGTAAACGGCGCTTGGTAGTCGTCTTCTGGCTCATGATGGGTCTTTATCCGTCGTTTGAGATGACCCCATTTGCTTTTGGCCGTCGTGACGCACTTCATCATCGCCTTCGCCCAATTCCGCATTGGCGTTGTCATCGCGCGGCAGGTATTTGGCGATTTTCGGGTCGATAATGCCTTTACCGGCATCGTAGACGGAAATACCGGTCTGCATGAAGGTAATCAGCACGGCAATAAAAATCACCACCGCCGCAAATCGAATGGTGATGATTTCCCCGATATTAATTTCACCGCCTTCTGAGAAGTCCACCATCTTCAAGCCGCCTGGAAATATCTGGTTGATAATGACGTAAATGGCAACCATTAAAACCGCAATGGCATAACTGTACAAGAGGATCCGACAGCGACGCCAAGCCAGTTCCCAATGCGCGGAAACAAACCAAGAACCCCGTTTTCGTATGGCACGGCCATTTTGGTAAATATAGGCAATCACCAGACTCGACACGACAGGCACGGCGAGTAACATCATGGTGGTGCCGATTTCCAACACAATCATGGAAATAAACAGATGAGTGATAATAATGTTGATATTGAAAATATGGTGCGGATTTTTAGCCAGATGCGTTTCTTCTGGGGTGACTTGATAATGCATAGCGACATCTCGTTTTGTGAAATAAAAAGGTATGTTGAGCGGTGAAGGCACCGAATCTCGGGGTGGTTTACAAACCGTCGATATAGCGCTGTAAAAACGCTTCAACTCGGTGGGTTTCCGTTTCAACCGCCTTGAAATCGGCTTCCAGTCCAGTCACTTGACCGTCCTTGCCCTGGGTTTCCAATGTCAGGCAGAGGGTAGGCAACTCAGTGGCACCGACATTGGCCGAACTGCCTTTTAGCGTGTGTGCATGCAGCCGTAACGCATCGGCATCGCTATTGTCAATGGCAAGGCGAATCTCCGCCAGCGATCCGGGCGCGATGTCGATAAAGCTTTGCAAAATGTCTTTTAAGTCATCGCCGATGACGTCTTTGAGCATGTCTAAGTTACTGGTATCAACCGGTTCGGGCATAGTGGTTTCCTATGGTGTCTGCTGGGTCACTGGAGCAACTGGCTCCGCTTAAAAATCGTGCTGATGTTTCAGATATTGTTGAAAATCGCTGGCCGGCATGGGTTTTCCAAATTTGAATCCCTGAAATACATCACAGTTTTTATTCTGTAAAAAGGAGACGTGAAATTCGTCTTCAATGCCTTCGGCCACCACTTTCAGTTTAAGACTTTCCGCCATCGCCAGAATGGTTCGAACAATGGCCTGACCTTCCTGAGTATCCAGGTTGTTAATGAAAGAGCGGTCAATTTTAATGGCATCGATTGGAAAACTTTGTAAATAGGCCAGTGATGAGTAACCGGTGCCAAAATCGTCGATCGACAGGCTGACGCCCATCGCCTTTAGGCCTTTCAGAATGCTGATGTTGTGGTCGGCGTTGCTCATGGCTAAGCTTTCGGTGATTTCTAAATCCAAGTACTGAGCGGGTAACCGAGTGTGTTGCAGCACGTCCTGCACGTCTTTCATTAGATTGGAACTGGAAAATTGCCGGCCGGACAGGTTGACACCGATTTTGATTTTCAGGCCTTGATGATGCCACTTTTCCGCTTCTTTGACAGCCGTTTGCAGCACATAGTGACCGATCTCCACAATCATGCCGTTGTTTTCCGCCATGGGAATAAATACCGCTGGCGAAATCAAACCTTCAGATGGATGGTGCCAGCGAACCAGCGCTTCCGCGCCATAGGGTTTCAGTGTCTTGCCGTCCACCTGCGGTTGGAAGTAGACTTCGATCTCGTTGCGATCCAGCGCCTTGCGCAAGTCGTTTTCCAGCAGCAATTGTTCTTTGGACTCGGCATTCATTTCCGTCTGATAAAACAGGAACTGGTTGCCGCCCTGACGTTTGGCCTCGCTGCGGGCGATATTGGCATGAGCGATCAGCTCGCCGGCCTTGTGACCGTCCTGGCGCAAAATGCTGACACCGATGGAAAAGGTCACAAACAGTTCTTGTTCACGAATAATAAAGGGTTTGGAAATGTCGTGGAAAATACGTCGCAACGACAGATTCAGTTCGGTAATGTCTTCGGCATTTTTAATTAAAATGGCAAACTCATCACTGCCCAGTCGGGCGACAAAATCGTCTTCCCGAGTGACTTTTTTCAGGCGTTGCGCGACCGTGCGTAACAGCGCATCGCCGTTTTCTTGCCCAAGGTTGTCGTTGATTTTCTTGAAGCGGTCGATGTCCAGAATCAACGTGGCGCTGTATTTATTGGCATGCGCTTCTTTGATAAAGGTGGTGAGGGTTTTATTGAAGAAGGAGCGATTGGCCAAGTCGGTTAACTTGTCGTGGCTGGCCTGGTAGTCGATCAGGCTTTCGGCTTTATGCAATCGACTGATGTCCTGTGCCGAGCCAGTGATTTTTTCGATGGTGTTGCCCGCGTCAAAACGAATTTCACCCAAGCAGTCGATATGCGACATGGAGCCGTCATGGTGCAGCACACGGAAACTGACCTGAATGTCGTTATAGCCCTGGGTGGCATCGGCGATGGCCTGCTGAATCAGTGGCAAGTCTTTGGGGATGATGTTGGAGAAAAACTGCTCCAGAGTGACGTCGGCCTGATTGGGTATGCCGAAAAGTTCAAACGCTGAACTGGAACCGGTAACGCGATCAGAAGCGGCATCCCATTCCCAGTAACCCAGTTTGGCGAGTTTCTGGGCATACATCAATTGCGACTGACTGATGCGCAATTGGTCTTCGATTAAAGAGGATTTAATGGCGTATTTAACGCGCTGACTCAGCAACGACCAGTTAATGGGTTTGGTGATAAAGTCGGTGGCTCCGATTTCGAACGCCTGGTCTATGGAACTGATGTCGTGCAGAGCGGTCAGCATCAGAATCGGAACCGCCCGGTCTTTTTCATAGTTGCGAATGGCTTGGGTCGCCGCATAGCCGTCCATCACCGGCATCATCACATCCATTAGAATTAAGTCGGGTGCCTGTTCGATAAACAGCGAAAAACCATCCTGGCCGTTGCTGGCTTCCATCACCTCGAACCCAGACTTGGCCAGCACCTTGCACAGTGTTAATCGCGTGACGGGATCGTCTTCCACCACCAGAATCAGAGGGGTGGATTGGGCGTGCTTTCGTGGTTGTGTATGAAGGTCGGCAGAGGCCATAGGCAAATCCATTTTGGCTGGTCACATAAGGACTAATAAGCTATAAGTGTAGCCGCTTTTGACGGAAATGAAAACCGCTTTTCGCTTTCGTACTCCGTGCCCCGTACCTTGTCGTTAGTTTTCCAGCCAGAAGGTCACAGGGCCATCATTGGTGAGGGAAACCTGCATATCCGCGCCGAAGACGCCCGTCTGAGGGGGGCGATAGTCGCGTGTGACTTCCTCCACAAACACCGTGAAGAGTCGCTGTGCCGTTTTGGGTTCGGCCGCGGTGTGAAAACTCGGTCTCAGCCCCTTTCGGGTGTCGGCCGACAAGGTAAACTGCGGTACCAACAGCAAGTCGCCACCGACCTGCTGAAGGTTTCGATTCATTTTGTCGTCGGCATCGCTGAAGACGCGGTAATGCAATAGCTTATGCGCCATGCGTTGCAGGCTGTCGCTGTTGTCGTGGGGCTGAAATCCACACAAAACCACCAGGCCTGGTGAAATCTCTGCCACCTTCTTTCCGGCGATGTCTACGCGTGCTTGAGTGACACGTTGAATTAAACAAATCATAAGGTTAACCCAATCATCAATAGGGTTTCCCGCTAAGAAGGGTGGGAGAGGTCATCAAGCCAGACGCTTTCATAGGTGTGTTGCGTGGCTTGGATTAGGGCCTCGGCGATTTCCAGCTCAAAGGCGGAATGTCCGGCACGGTTGCAGGCAACCAGCTGGGCCTGTGGCAGGGCGGCGGCCAATTCATACGCCTGATTGACCGGGCAAACCATGTCGTAACGGCCATGCACCAAGGTGGTGGGGATGCGGTTGAGGATGGCGGCATTGTCCAGAATTTGATTTGGTTCGATAAAGGCTTGGTGGACGAAATAGTGGCACTCAATGCGCGCCATGGCCAGCGCGTGATAGGGGTCACCGAAATGATTGACCAGCGCCTCGTCGGTTTCCAGTGTCGCGGTGCGGCCTTCCCAGATAGACCAGGCTTCCGCCGCGCTCATGCGGGCAATTTCATCGTCGCCGGTCAGTCGCCGGTAGTAAGCCTCAATCATATTGTGCCGGTCTTCCGGTGCGATTGGGGCGATAAAGTCCTGCCAATAGTCTGGGAAAAAGCGATCCGCACCCTGTTGGTAGAACCAGCGGGTGTCTTCATCCCGGCACAGGAAAATGCCGCGCAAAATCATGGCGAGCACCCGTTCAGGGTAGGCTTGCGCATAGAGTAAACTGAGGGTCGATCCCCAAGAGCCGCCGAACAAGACCCAGCGGTCGATATTGAGGTGACGGCGAATTTTTTCGATGTCTTCAATCAGGTGGGCGGTGGTGTTGTTGGTCAGGCAGGCGTGGGGGCGCGATTTGCCGCACCCGCGCTGGTCGAACAGAATGATGCGGTAGTGATCCGGGTGAAAAAACCGCCGCTGCTGTGGCGTACAGCCACCGCCAGGACCACCGTGAATAAACAGCACCGGCAACCCCAGCGGATGCCCACTTTCCTCAACGTAAAGCGTGTGGGTGTTATCCACCTGCAAACTGTGCTCCGCAAAGGGACGGATCGGCGGGTAAAGTAATTGTTCCAGATTCATACCGATGATTTTAGCGGAAAGGGGGAAGGGAGGGGAAATTAAAAATGCCCAGGCCTGGGCAAATACTGTTTTGCCAGGCCTGGGCAAATACTGTTTTGCCAGGCCTGGGCAAATGTTGTTTTACCAGGCCTGGCGGTTTTGACCGCTTGCGGGTTAGGCTTTGCTGCGCCCAGCGCGTTTACGTTCGTTTTCGGTCAGCAGCTTTTTACGGATGCGGATATTGTGCGGTGTGACTTCCACCAGCTCGTCATCGTCAATGAATTCCAGTGCCTGTTCCAGTGTAAAGCGAATCGGCGGGGTCAGCGTCAGAGCCTCATCCGTGCCGGAGGCGCGCATATTGGTGAGCTGCTTGCCTTTCAGCGGATTCACCGTCAGGTCGTTGGCGCGGCTGTGCAGGCCGATAATCATGCCTTCGTAGACTTCGTCACCGTGGCCGATGTAGAGGCGGCCGCGATCTTGCAGGTTAAACAGGGCGAAGGCCAGTGCCTTGCCCTGACCAATGGAAATCAACACGCCGTTATTGCGGTCGCCTAGAGTGCCGGCAAACTTCGGCCCGTAATGGGAGAAGCTGGAGAAAATCAAGCCGTTCCCTTGGGTGGCGGTCATGAACTCCGTGCGGAAACCGATCAGGCCGCGCGACGGAATGATGAAGTCGATGCGCACGCGTCCGTGCCCGTCCGGCACCATGTCCTGCATTTCGGCTTTGCGTTCGCCCAGTTTTTCCATAATGGTGCCTTGGGCGTCTTCGGGAACGTCTACCGTCAGATTTTCATAGGGTTCCAGAATCTCGCCGTTTTCTTCTTTAAAGATGACCTCGGGACGGGAAATCCCCATTTCAAAGCCTTCACGACGCATGGTTTCAATCAATACCGACAGGTGCAGTTCCCCGCGACCGGAAACGCGGAATTTATTGGCGTCTTCGGTTTCTTCCACGCGCAAGGCGACGTTGGTCAGGAGTTCTTTATCCAGACGCTCGCGAATCTGGCGTGAGGTCAGCAGCTTGCCGTCCTGGCCGACGAATGGTGAGTCGTTGACCTGGAAGGTCATGCTGACGGTGGGCTCGTCTACGGTCAGAGCCGGCAAAGCTTCCGGGTGGTTCGGATCACACAGAGTGTCGGAGATGTTCAATGGATCCAGTCCGGTAAAGGCGACAATGTCACCGGCGTGGGCTTCGTCCACACTGACACGCTCCAAGCCGTGGTAACCGAACAGTTCCCCCATCTTGCCTTTGCGTTCTTTGCCCTGGGCATCGATGATGGTGACGGTCATGCCCACTTCCACCGAGCCGCGCTTGATACGACCGGTGCCGATCACGCCTTTATAAGTGTCGTAGTCCAACGAAATACACTGCAGCTGAAAGGGGCCGCCCATGTCCACATCCGGTGGTGGAACCTTTTGGGTGATGGTTTCAAAAATCGGCGTCATGTCGCCGTCGCGCACATCCTCTTCCAGTCCGGCAAAACCGTTCAGACCGGAGGCGTAAATGATGTTGAAGTCCATCTGCTCGTCGGTGGCGCCCAAACGGTCAAACAAATCAAAGGTCTGATCCAGCACCCAGTCCGGACGAGCGCCCGGGCGGTCGATTTTGTTGATGACGACAATCGGCTTTAGGCCTTGCTTCAAGGCTTTTTCAGTCACGAAACGGGTTTGCGGCATGGGACCTTCCACCGAATCGACCAGCAGCAGCACCGAGTCCACCATCGACAGAATCCGTTCCACTTCACCACCGAAGTCGGCGTGCCCCGGGGTGTCTACGATATTAATGCGAAAATCGTTCCATTTGACGGCGGTGTTCTTGGAGAGAATGGTGATGCCCCGTTCCTTTTCCAGATCATTCGAATCCATGACACGCTCGCCCATGTCTTTACGGACTTCGTCGAAGGTGCCGGATTGCCGTAAAAGCTGGTCTACCAGGGTGGTTTTACCGTGGTCAACGTGGGCAATAATCGCAATGTTGCGAATATGATCTGTACTCATGGGGAAGGGCTCTCTTAAATTGAAAAGAGCGTATTATACTGAAAAGCCGTTCCCGATTTGCCTAATCTGATGAAATGATTGGAAAACTTCAACCCTGCGTGGCGTCAGGCGCGTTTTTCCGCCGGTTTCACCAGGCCTGGGCGTTTGTCTTGTCCATCGAACTTAGGCCTCGGCGTCAGGACGCTGTCGTTCGCCGTGCACTTTTTCCAGTTGGATATAGCTTTGCAGAATGCCGTAGGCCATGGTGCCCAGTAACAGACCGATCAGCGCAAATACACCGGCGATTTTGCCTTCGCCGATCATCGCGGGCAGGGTGCCGGGGCAAGAGGCGGTCATGCCCCAGCCGATGCCAAACAGCAGTGCCCCGATGACTAAGCCTTTCTGGTAAGGCTTTTTGACAAAATCGACTTCTTCACCCGTGGCAACGGCGTGTACATGAAAGCGTTTCAGTAGAAATACCCCTAGCATGGCAACGGCGACGGCGCTGGCAATGACGATCATCAGTTGGAAATCTTCAAATAAAAACATTTTGGCGTGATAGTCATAGGTGGTGGCACCGGCATGGCTCATTAAAAAACCAAATAGAATGCCCATCAACAGACCAAATACATGGGGGCGATAGGTTAGCCAAAACGGGCGGAAGCGAGTTTGGCTTGCGGTGGGGTCGGCTGGGTTGGATGGGTCGGTAGGGTTTGAGTCCTGGTTCATGGGCGTTCCTTTGATGCAATGTGATATAAGATTAAGTGCCAAACAGCAGTTGGGTGGTAATGAGTGCGCTGGCGAAGAACACTGCGCCGGCCAGTAAACTGGGCGGGTTCAGCATGGCACCGCCCACCAGCGCGTGGCCAGTGGTGCAAGCCCCCGCCAAGCGAGCACCAAAGCCCAGCAGTGCGCCACCGAAAATCAGCCACAGGGCTTTGCCAGCGGTGGTTTGCGGCAGAATCGCATCGTACATCCCCATATTAAAGCTCAGGTGCCAGGGTTCCGGCGACTGTAGGGCGCTGATCAGGCCGCCGATGGGAATGCCCAGCAGAAACCACAAACGGGCATTGTTCAGGCGCGTGTATTCCCCGGTGCGAAAATAGCGAATGCGCGGGAAAACCAAGCCACAGACATTGCCATAACCGGTCGAGCAGCCCGCCGGTTTGCCCATTAACCAAAAATGTGCAATTACAAACAGGCCGATTGACAGGCCCGCAACCCATGCGCTCCATACGATGACATCCATTGTCGTTTCTCACTTTGACTGAATCTTGTTATGCATTTTCAAAGATATGGCGAGGCGAGTCAAAGAGAGGTTTTTTAGCTTTGGATAAGTTTTTCTTATGGATTGTGATTAATTTTGTGAATGGTGCTATGCCCGACAGGACATTACCCAGAATGAGACTGTTTGAGTCGCGTGTCGGGTATTTTGCCAGGCCTGGCCAAATCGCGCGAAGGCTAAGGCTCAGAAAAATTCGATATCGTCGTCGGCGCCGGAGACTTTGACGCGATTGCGTCCTTCGTTTTTCGCGGCATAAAGGGCTTGATCCGCCATTTTGTAAAGCTCATTGCTGTCGGCGGGATGTTGGGCGTCCACCGTGGCCACACCGCAGGAGATGGTGACGACATGATGCGGGTTGCCGGTGTGCGGCATTTGCAATGCGGCCACTTTTTCACAGGCGATATTGGCTAGGGTTTCGGCATCCTGTGCTTGGGTGACATTGCAAATCACGCCGAATTCTTCACCGCCCAAGCGAAACACATAATCGCCTTTGCGTCGAAAGCATTCATGCAATGTGCGTGCAACCGTCACCAGCGCTGTGTCACCGGCCTGATGACCGTAGGTGTCGTTGTATTTTTTAAAGTTGTCGATGTCAACAATGATAAAGGCGACGATTTCACTGTAGCGCACGGCGCGGTCTATGTCGCCGGGAAAACGTTGATTGAAGTAGCGGCGATTGTACAGACCGGTCAGTTCGTCGGTAATCGAACGCAATTCGGCCTGTTTTAAGTCGGTGATGTTTTCATACAGATGATAATGGCCGTGTTGTTCCCCGAAAAAATCGTAGCTGAGGACTTTATTGGAGCGCAGCCAGAGCGGGTTGCCATTGGGGGATGAGAGCTTCAGCACCTGACCCTTGTCATCGTTTTCAATGCTGGCGTGAGTGAACAGGTGAGTTTCGTTTTCCCCCAGCAACGCCTGTTTGGTGACGCCCAGTTCTTCCGTGAGCGCTTGGCTGACATCGATAATGTGGCCGTCCGGGTCGGTTTCGTAACTGAGCAGATGTTCATTCATTACGCGGATTTTACGATTCAGGCGTTGTTCGTTAATCATACTGTGCAGCTTCAGGCTGGTCTTAAAGGCGGTGCGCGCCAGTTTGGCCTGTTGGGCTTGCAGAACCTCGCGGTTCACGGTGCGCAGCGCCACGACACCGAATATTTGATCGCCGCTGGACAGGGGGATAAAGAGTTGTCCGGTATCCAGGTGCAGCTGCCCGCGATGCAGATAGGCGCTGGGGGTGAAGTGAGCACCGGAGGTTAAGTAAACCTGCTTGAGGGTGTCCGATTCGGTGAGTTTGAGGTAAATACCGCAGGCGTCGGCGTCCACACAGGTCATGAGGCGTTGTGCAAGGGCTTCGCAGAAAGGGTGCAGCGACTGTTCGGTATCAATCAGTGTTTGGAACTCGTCCCAGTGCGGCTGCATGGGAAGGCTGAGGACTTCGGATGTTGACGACATAGGGTGTAAATCTCTTAGAGTGCATTATGGTCTATAGGTTTATCTATAGGTTGTTTTATGTGGCGTAGAGTATAGCGGATTTGGGGTTGAAAGTGAGCCATCCGGGGCAAGGTTTTGTCTGGGGTGTGTGGTTTTATTTGGGTTTTGTGAAGGCTTGTCGCGCCTTGCAAACGTTGGCGCGAATGGGGCAGTCGGCTGCGTGGTCATTGACCAGTCCAACCGCTTGCATAAAGGCGAAGACGGTGGTGGGGCCGAGAAATTGCCACCCCATGGCTTTCAGTGTCTTCGACAGTGCCACCGCCTCGGGAAGCGTGGTGACGCTTTGCGGTGGCGGCAAGTGGGTTTCGTCCGGCTCAAATGGCCAGAAAAACGCGCCCAGTGAACCGTACTGCGTCACCAGCGTTTGTGCACAGCGGGCATTGTGGATGACCGCTTGGATTTTGCCGCGATGCCTGACAATGCCGTCATCGCGCAACAGGCGTTCGACATCCGCCGCCGTGAACTCGGCAATTTGATCAAAGTCGAAATCGGCGAAGGCCTGGCGAAAATGGTCACGCTTGGCCAAAATGGTGCGCCAGCTCAACCCCGCTTGAAAGCTTTCCAAGCAGAGGCTTTCAAACAGGCGTCGATCCGCCGCCACCGGAAAGCCCCATTCGGTATCGTGATACTGCCGCATGTCGGGCGTGGTGCGGCACCAAGCGCAACGCGTGTCGGTCAGATGGGGGTCTGGGTTTTCGGGTAGGTTTGTCATGCGGTTCGAGTCGTAGTATCCTAAACAAATTGAACTTTAAGCGAGTCAAGAAAATGCCCTATGCTAGGCACGACCCGAAGTGAATGGCTAGCCCTTTACA
>NZ_JBNGDN010000030.1:0-21735 GCF_049975065.1 Hydrogenovibrio sp. | reverse complement strand
TGTGGAATCAAGGAGCAAGCAAGGTCAGTGCAAATTTGTGAAATATTCGGGTTAATTGCTGGAGCACTAATTTAGCATAATGTTTTTGCGTTCGTCAGGCATTTTCGGTTTGGGCTTTGGCTAGATCTTCATGCACCTTGGCCATATCCAGATCGCGCAGTTGCTGAATGCCTTGTTCCAAATTATCTTCTGGAATAAGCCCCGGGTTTGAAAAAACCACGATTTTCTCGCGCATAAAGACGAGGGTGGGGATGGAGCGCACCTGAAACAGGCCGGCCAAATCTTGTTGTTCTTCGACATTCACCTTTGCGAAAACGATGTCAGGGTGTTTTTCGGAGACGGCTTCAAAAATGGGGGTGAATTGTTTGCAGGGCGCACACCATTCTGCCCAGAAGTCTAGAATGACAATGTCGTTATTTTCGATGGTGGGTTCAAATTCTTCAATGGTTAAGTTGATGGCAGTCATGGCGTCTCCTTTAGAATGAATGACTGAGTGAGAAGGCCGGATGGAACCAGTGCAATCACCCGAGCGGGTTTTAGCATGGGTCTAGTCCGGTGTGGGGTTGCCGCCTTGAGTGAGCAGTGCGGGATTGAGGTACTGGCGTAATGTGGCTTCGTCAAGATCGGTCATTTCTCTGGCCACCTCGAAAACCGGCTGCCCGGTTTCGTAAGCTTTTTTGGCGATGGCGGCACCGGTTTCGTAACCCACAATGCGATTCAGTGCCGTGACCAGAATGGGGTTGACCTCCAAAGCGTTTTGAATGTTTTCAGGGTTGATGATAAAACCAGCAATGGCTTTTTCGGCGAGAACGCGACTGGCGTTAGCGGCAATGTCAATGCTTTCCAACAAATTACGAGCCACCATCGGTAACATGACATTCAGTTGAAAGTTGCCGGATTGACCGCCCACCGTAATGGCAGTATGGTTGCCCATGATTTGTGCGGCCACCATGCACACCGCTTCGGGAATAACAGGGTTAACCTTGCCCGGCATAATCGAACTGCCCGGTTGCAGGGCGGGCAGTTGAATTTCGCCCAGGCCTGCCAGCGGTCCAGAATTCATCCAGCGTAAATCGTTGGCAATTTTCATTAAGCTTGCGGCCAGTACATTCAGCTGACCGCTGAGCTCCACCGCCGTATCTTGCGAGCTGAGACCGAGAAACAGATTTTCCATCGGCTCAAAGTGCATCGCTGTAATGGTGGACAGATTGGCGCATACCAAAGTGCTGAACTGCGGGTCGGCATTGATGCCGGTTCCCACGGCCGTGCCCCCTTGTGGCAAGCGTTGTACGCGAGCCAGTGTTTGTTTCAGGCGTTCAATGTTATCCAGAATCTGGTGGCGCCAGGCGGAGATTTCCTGATCCAGGCGTATGGGGGTAGCGTCCATTAAATGGGTTCGTCCGGTTTTCACAACGCCGTTGAACTCGGCCTCCTTATTTTCCAACACCACAACCAAATCCGCCAGGCCTGGCAGTAACTGTTCTTCAACGGCCATGGCGGCTGCCACGTGAAGGCAGGTGGGGATGACATCGTTGGAACTCTGGCTCATATTCACATCGTCATTCGGGTGCACCTTGACCCCGGTAAGCTGCTGCGCCAAATGGGCGATGACCTCGTTCATGTTCATATTGGTACTGGTGCCGGAACCGGTTTGAAAAACGTCAACCGGGAAGTGTTCCAGGTGCTGGCCTTGAATAATCTGGTGAGCGGCGGCTTGAATCGCACCAGCGGTCTCTTCGGACATCAGGCCCAACTCCAGATTCGCTTCCGAACACGCAAATTTAACGTAAGCTAAAGCACGAATGAAACTGGAGGGAAGTGGATGGCCGCTGATCGGAAAGTTATCGAGGGCTCTTTGTGTCTGAGCGCCATAAAGAGCGGATTCTGGCACTTTTAAAGTGCCCATGCTGTCTTTTTCAATGCGGTAATTGTCTGTCATATTGATTTTTAAGGTGTTTTAGGCCAGTTGACTAGAGTGCGCTGAATTGGCATTCCGTTAAATTTGTTGCTATTCTAACCCATAAGTAATCGAATTTATAGAAAGTGACTTGCATGGATTTGGATAAACAATATCTGGGTGATCTTTTGTTCAATAAAACCCTTTGGTGGTGTCTGTGTCAGTTGGAAACTGATAAGCGCACAGAGGGAAAGAGTGAAAGCGTGTCTGACGCCCCCGTCGTTTTTCGAATTTCCCCAGCCCTTCAGGCGATGGTGGGCGCGTCTATGGATGATTATGATGATTTTTTGTCCTGCCTGATGCCGGAGAGCGCTCACCTGTTAGAATCCAAGTGGCAGGCGTTTCTTGAACGTCCCGATGGCGATGAGCGTTTTCTAGCTGGTTTTAAGGTGGGGGAAAAGGTCAGTTGGTTAATTAACAAGTTGCATTTGGCTGAGTGCGATGGCGTTCCGGTACTTTATTCCACCTGTGTGGAAGTGTCTGAAATGTATGAGCTGGAAGAGCAGTTGATCGAATCCCACAGTCGTCTCATGGTGGCACAGTTGCGTGCCCAAGAAGAGGCGGCCAAAAAAGAAGCGGCTTTGTTGCAGCAACAGTTTGACGAACAGACTCAGTTTCTAGCCATGCTCAGCCATGAACTGCGTTCGCCACTGATGGGGATGAATAGCTTGATTTCGGTGGTCAAGAAAAAGCAATGGGCGCAACAGGATACCTCAGACGAATTAAAAACCATGCGTTTGACCATTGAACACTTGAATTTCCTGATTAATGATATTTTGACGTTTGCCCAAGCGGAGTTTGGGCCGCTTGAACTCAATCCGACTGTGTTTGAACTCGACCAGCTTGGAGAGTACGTGCGCCATTTAACACGGTCCATTGCTTCCGAAAAAGGGCTGTTTGTGGCATTTGCCATCAGCAGCCAGAATAATTGCTTTTACGGTGACTTGGTGCGGGTCTCGCAAATTCTCGTGAATTTGATCGTCAATGCCATCAAGTTTACCGAAATCGGCGGGGTCTTTGTCGAGGTTCAGGAGCAAGACAGCGCCTTGAAAATTCAAGTGACCGATTCCGGTGCCGGTATGAATGAAGAAGACTTGCACACCATTTTCAAACCCTTCAAGCAATTGGGATCGGATGTGGGTCAAAGACACTTGGGCTCTGGGTTGGGGTTGTCGATTGTCAAGACCTTGATTGATCTAATGGGGGGCACGATTCACGTGGAATCCACAAAAGGAATCGGCAGTTCATTTTGCGTTGAGCTGCCGATGGAGGCGAAAAGCTGTCCGGTTGACATGACGGATCGATTGCCGGCACCGATGGAAACGAACCGTTTCAATCCGACCCGCTTCAATCCGACCCTAGGTGACCACTTTCAGTGTCATTTCGACGTGCTGATTGCGGATGACTCCAAGATCAATCAGATGGTGTTAGAAACGTTTTTGGAGCAATTGGGGTGCCGAGTTGAGCGTGCCAATGATGGTAACCAAGCCTGGCAAAAATTCCAGCAAAAGCCCTATCAGTTTGTCTTTTTGGATATTCAGATGCCCGGCCTGACCGGTGCCGAAGTTTGTCAAAAAATACGCGACTTGCCCCAGGAGGCGAAGCCCGCTTTAAAAGGCGTGTTTGCCTTAACGGCGGCGCATACAGTGTATGAAATTGAGCAAATGGGGATTGAAATAGACCAATCCATTTTTGATGAGTGGGTTGAAAAGCCGATCTCCGAGGATAAGATTATCCATCTTCTGCATTGTAAAGAGTGTGGGGATCCTAATTGGCGTCTACTAGAGGCAACAGGCACGCAGTCGCATCAATTCATACCGGAGCACCTAGTGCACTTATGGCCGCAGTTTGAGGCGAGTGTTCGAGCAGACATTAAGGCTTTGCGAGCGTATCAAACGAGCGCCTCTGGGCAGGACGCATTGGATTTGTCAGAGGTGCGCAAACTGCTGCATCGCATGAAGGGGAATTTTATGTTATTTAATTTGACCGACTGGGTCGAGTCAATTCGCGAAATGGAAAATGTAACAGCGGATGGGCTGCCGTCATTGCTGCAAACTCGTTTGAATCAGATGGAACATTTCTTGAAAGAAGCACCCTAATTTTTCAATGAAATTTTTTTTAAACCGTCTATAATGACTCGAAATAAATAATATTTACTACGAAGTTTTACATTAACTTTGAAAAAAAGGATTTCGCATGGCAAAAGCAAAACCCACCGTTCTGTTGGCGGAAGATCATGACTTGGTTCGTGTTGGATTCAAGTCTATTTTAGATTCGGATGGAACCGTTAAGGTCATCGCGGAAGCGCAAGACGGTGAAACCACCTTGGCGTTGATTGATGAAAAGAACCCCGATATTTTGATGATCGATTTATCCATGCCGAAATTGAGCGGCATGGCCGTTATTGCCCATCTTAAAAAGCAGAAATACGACACCAAAATTATTGTGTTGACGGCGGCAGAAGCGCCCAATGTCTGGAAAGAAGCCTTGGATATGGGTGTGCATGGCATTGCGTTGAAATCGGTTTCCAAAGAGGAGTTGATTGACGGGATCAAGCGTGTGTTGTCCGATGAGGTCTTCGTGCATTCCGACATCCAACCGGATTTGACCGCTTACCAGAATGAACAGGCGGAATTGGCCAGTCAGCAAGAAGACGTTTCGGACAAACCTAAGCGTTCCAAAAAACTGTCCGTACGCGAAAAACAGGTAATAAAACTGGTCGCCGAAGGCTATAAGACCAAGGATATCGCCGAACTGCTGGGCATCAGTGACCGTACCGTCTCCAAGCACCGCGAGAATATCATGACGAAACTGGGTATGGCGGCTTCGGCTGAGCTGGTCAACTATGCCAGTCACATTGGGTTATTGAAAGTGAGTTTGGACGAAATTCACTAAAGGGTTTTGGTTGAAATTACGTGTAAAAAAGGGACTTTTAGGTCCCTTTTTTATTGGCAGCGATTTGAAAGTCTGTTCAGTCGGGTCGAGGCTAAATCGCTTCAACCCATTCGGTTATCCACTGCTGAGCCTGCGGATTAGGCACTTCCATAAAGCTCACAACAAAGCGATCTCCCATGTCGGTCACCCCAATTGAGCGGGGGCGAACCGCCATGGCTTCCGGCACGGGCAGTTTCATGCCGAAGCAGAAAATAACGTGCTTGGCTTCTAAAATGTCCGGTGCCACTTCGCCATCAATGCTGCGAGTATGAGCAACATGGTCGAAGCGGGCAATCAAAGCGGCTTTCGGATTGTCACGGATGCAATCCTCCAAATAGGTCAAAATGGCGTCCACATCCTTGTGTTGTGTGTCGGTTTTTGCGATGGTTTTTGAAAAAACCGGGTATTTATCGTGGAAAAGAGATTGTTCCATTTTGCACTTCCTTTAGTGGTTAAACAGTGGTTAAACAGTGGTTAAAAAATGAGCTGGTGCATGAACTTTCAGCAAGCTGTGTGTGGCTGAAGCCGGCTGAAAGTCTTCCGTGTGTTGGGAGGTTAAGCAACCACTGATCTCATCAACGGTGCCTTAACCAGCGTTTTCTTAACGATACTGGCGCAGATACCAGCCTTCGAAAAAGCGTTTTGCAAGATGCATTAAGCGGCAGGGCGGCAGCATCAGAGTGCCTTTTTCGGTTCGTTTGATCAGCACCCCATGCGAGAGGGTGTCGATAATGCAGACAAGTTCATGCTTAAAGGTCTCAAAATCGGTCTGACCCTGTAACTCTTTGATTAGGTTATGGCTGGCCGCGATGGCTTGTAAGTCCGCCATGTGAGCCTGCTTCGCTTGCCAGTCGGGTCCGGGATAGCTACCGGAGTCGCCGGCGACATAGGTTTTTTCCATGCCTTCGACTTGGCAGAATTCATTGGCTTTGATCAAACCGCCTTCGGATTTGGCAATATCGGAATTTTGTGACCATGCAGGCCCGGTCATGCCTGGCATAAACAGGATTAAGTCGGCCTCAAACTCGCTGCCTTCGGTCATGACTTTGTTGGCTTCAAAGCCAAGCATTTTGTGTCCCAGTTCCATTTTGATGTCTTTTTTGCGCATCATTTTCATGACGGCATCCGGCACTTTGTCGCCAAGGCGCTTGCCCGGTTTTGGGGCGGGATTAAAGAAGACAATGTTAAATTTGTCGCGACGTTTTTGTTTGCGCAATAGCGTGTCGATGCCGAAAAGAAATTCAAACATCGGGCCGCCGCGCATGGCGGACGGTTCTTTGGGGTTGCCGCCAAAACCAATGGCGATGGTGCCGCCCGTCATTTTGTCCAAGCGTTCTTTAATTTTTTCTGCAGCGGGAATGCCTTCACATGGGGTGATGGCGTGTTCAATGCCAGGCAGTTTTTTGATAAAGCGACCGCCGGAGGCAATGATTAAGCCATCGTTCTCGAAGTCGCCCTGGTCGGTGTGAACCGTGCGACCTTGATTGGAAACATCGCTCACTGTGGCTTCAATGTATTCAACGGTTTGGCGATTGAAAAAGTTGGTCAGATCAACTCGCAAGTCGTCCGAACGTCGTAGGTTGGCAGGAATCCAGATCAAGCTGGGCAGATAAATCATTTCTTTCGAGGGTGCGATAACGGTGATTTTGGCATTGGGTGACTGTTTTCGGGTTTGTTTGATCGCAGTCAGTGCGGCAAATCCTGTGCCGAGAATGGTGATGTTCATCTTGATCTTCCTTTATGGATGGCTTGGTTTTGATTTGTTGAACGCTATGATATAGATAAAATCTATCCAAGAAAAATTAAAATTTATTGCAAACGCTTATAAGTAATGATTATTCAAACGGAAATACTATGATTTTTCAAGCTTTTTGACGGTTCGCATGGTGTTTTATTCGCTGGGCAGTTGAATTCTTTTACTCTTTATGGAGGTTGAATCAAGGCTACAATGCCTTGAATCCAAATGTTAACGATATTCGGTGACGCTCTGAGGAGCTGGATTCAAAATCGCAGTTTTCAACCGAAGCTGGCTTTTAACGGTGTGAAGAGCGGCGTTATGGGCGAGCGCGGTTGAGGTGTTCATCTATGGAAAATTCTTATTTCAAGGTATGTAATCATGAAAAAATTGTTGGGTGTGATGTCGTTGGCTTCGGTGTTGGCGTTTTCGGCTTCGTCGGTGCAGGCCGATTTTGTAGATAATGTTCAGAAAACGGCTTCTGAAACATGGGATGGCGTTAAGAAAGACGCGGCTAAGGCTTGGGATGGCACCAAGGAAAATGCCGATAAGGTGGCTGACGATGGCAAGGAGGCCTATAAGGATGCGAAAGACACCTCGTTAGATCAAATTGAAAAAGATGCGAAAAAACAAGGACTCAAGCCGGCTAAGTCATCGGATCCCTTGAATCAAAACCCGGGGAACTGATCCCGTAAGAGAGATGTGCCATGAGGCTTTGCGTGACGCCTTGATGGCTGTATTGATCTGACCATTTAAGCCGACAAATGTCGGCTTTCTTTTTTTGCGGTGACTGAAAAGGTGTAAAATATTGTTTTTGTTTGCAGCCCTTATTTTAAGGAGATGTTTTAATGTTCACTCGTTTCAGCCTGCTGGCGGTTTTGCCGATGGTGATGCTACTGTCGGCGTGTGAAAAAGTATCGAACTCGGCCAAGAATATCCAGTCCGATTGGATTGGGCTGGATCGTAAAATCGAAATTTACAGTTGCTATACCGGCAAGGTGCTCAAAGCTTATCAGGGCAGTGTGCGCTTGAATCCGGACGACAATATTGCCGGCGCGACCTCTTTCTTAGTGGATGGAAAAAAGCTGCACACGAATATGTGTTACGTTGTCTCTGAGATCGGTTTAAAGGAAGAAGCGGTCGAGCCGCATTAAAGAATTGCTAAAGATGAATCCCATGATGTTAATTAGAACCTTACAAACCTTACAGCGGCTCAGCCCCCGTGTTTTACGTTTATTGCCAGGCCTGGCCGTTTTGGTGATGAGTGGTTGCAGCAGTGTTGAATCGAAACCACTGGCGGAAGATACCTATCAAATTGTGCGTTTTTACAGTGAGCCGCCGCATGATCTGGACAGCATCAGTATTGAAAATAAAGCGTCCGAATTGTGTCCCTTGGGGTATCTGGTTTTGTCGAAGAACGCCAATAAGGCTGGTGAGTTCGGATATAACGGGTTCAGTTGTGCGGCCAACCAGAATTGTGATTACGTGCTGGAATGGCGCGTTCGCTGTGAGGATCGTGCCATGCCGGAATTTTCAATTTTCGGGAAAACCTAATGTATTGCTTACAAGGATAAAGCTGTTTTTCGGTATGTTTGGTTTCGAAACGCGGTGCTTTGGTCGCGTAATTTCTTACAGTTAAACGGATAGCAAAGTGGCAATGGCCAAGCATTTTGTGTGGTTGTCTGGGTTAACGGCGCTGGCCATCTGGTCGATGCCGGGCATGGCGACTAGGGCGGAAGGGCTTAGATCGCTGCTGCTGTTTTTGCCTTTTATTTTGCCAGGCCTGGGCATTTTTATCAGCGTTTACCTCAATCGCTTGCAGCCGATCATGATTTTCGCTTCACTTCTGTTGTTAAATGTGGGGATGACGTTTTTTGCCCCGCAGGTCGATGGCGCTTTCACCTCAACCGAGCTGTTTTCGGTGTTGACGGTGTTGTGGCCTTTAACACTCTTGCTGTGGCTGCTGTTTCCGGAAAAAGGGTTGCAATCCCAGTATTACGTTCTGTTGCAATTAAGCCTTCTGGTGGGAATCGTCTATGCGGTTTATTGGCTGATCAATGCGTGGCCCTTGCCGTATTGGCGTTTTTTGCTGGCGCCCAGCGGTTATTCGGTGATTCATCTTCCTTGGGGCGCCATGGTGATAACATTAGCGGTGTTTTTTACCCTCTTGTTTCGTTATGCGTTTTTAAATCCGATAAAAGTTTTGGATTTGGCGGCGGTGTTTGTTTTGATGGTAGTGGCCTACGGCTTAAACGGTTCAGAGCAAACCGGTGTTTTGGCTTGGATGATCGCCATGGCCGCGGGGATGGTGCTTCTGTCTATGGTGTTTGATGCCCATCAGATGGCTTACATAGACCCTTTGACCGGTTTGGAAGGGCGACGGGCTTTGTTGGAATCCTTTGTGGGTCTGGGACGAAAATACACGATTGCCATGGTGGATATCGATCACTTTAAAAAAGTCAATGATGTTTACGGTCACGATGTCGGGGATCGTGTCTTGCAAATGGTGGCGCAGGCGCTGGCGCTTCTGAGCACCGCACAAGTGTATCGTTATGGCGGTGAGGCGTTTGCTGTGGTGTTCAAAGGTCAAACGCCGACGCAGGCGTATCCTTTTTTGGATGAGGTGCGGCAATCCATCGCCACGCAAGTGCTCTCAGTGCCGTTGAAGGGAAAAAAGGTGGCTGTCAGCGTGACCATCAGTGGCGGAATGGCCACACGAACGGCTGGCTGCAAGCCACCACTGGCCGTGATGAAGTGTGCCGATCAGGCTTTGTATCAGGCCAAATCGGCAGGACGAAACCGCCTCCGAGTCGCGGCCGAATCGGCCGCTTCGGGTTAATTTGATGTGGATAAGAGGCGCAATGATGGCGTCCGTGAAGAGGAAGTCTATGGGTTTGGAAGACAAAAATGGGATGGATCAATCGAACGAAGTCGTGACGGTGCAAGAAGACAGTCATGTCGAAATTTCGTTTAAGCTGACATTGCTTGACGGCACCTTGGTGGATCAAACCGAAGCGGACGAAGTGTTTGCCTTTCAGATCGGTGACGGTCAGCTGTTGAACCGCTTGGATGAATTGTTGATCGGCTTGGAAGTGGGCACCACCGGCAAGTTTACGCTGATGCCGGAACAAGCCTTTGGGTTGCCGGATCCGGCCAATTTTCAAACCTTGTCGCGCAGCCATTTTCCAGAAACAATGACGCTGGAAGAGGGCTATGTTATTGGTTTCAACACCCCCACTGGGGAAGAAGTGCCGGCGGTGATTCATCGGATGGAGGGTGATGAGATTGTCGTGGATTTCAATCACCCGCTCAGCGGTCAGGTTGTGGTGTTTGAAGCAACGATTCAAACGATTTTTCCTGCCAAGCGGGATTCGTCTTCCGGCGTTTAAGGCATGACATTCGGCTCTTTATCAGCTAAGCGGTGTTTTTGGCTGCAATAATAATGGCGTTCTTGGTTGGTGTCTTCCTCGCAAATCGCTTCCTGTTCGGGAAGGTGTAGGCCACAGGTCGCGCAGGCCACCATTTTTTCCGGTGATTCGTCCGTTGCGTGCTTGTGGTCGGCGGGGGCATTTTCATCCTGCTCAAACAAACGTGAACGCGCCTGTTTTAAACGCTGAAGCCCCAAGTACACCACCAAGAAGACAACCATAATAAAAATAAAAAAAAGTAACGCTCTCATAAGGGGTGACTCACATCCGAATTAAAGTAACCTGTCATTTTAACCTAAAGACGGTTTAAAGTTGCTCTGACCTGATGGTTCTGACCTGACTTTATCCGAACCCGAAGGTCACGATTGGGGTTAATGCAATTTGGGGCTAAAAAACATAAAATAGTGTCAACTTAATTTACTGCCGAACAGCGTAACGACGCAAGGCGGCAAATCCGTAAAAGGCCATTCATGAACTTACACGAATATCAAGCAAAATCACTGTTTCAACAATATGGTATCCCAGCGCCCGTCGGCGTGATGATTGACGATCTCAACCAGTTGCCGCACGCCTTGGCGCAAGTGGATTCCGACGGCTGGGTTGTTAAAGCCCAGATTCATGCCGGGGCACGCGGTAAAGCCGGTGGTGTCAAGCTGGTGAAAACGGCCGAAGAGGCGCAAGCGGCGGCGCAGGCGTTATTGGGGACGTCCTTGGCAACGATTCAAACGGCCGGAAAAGCCTTGCCCGTGAACGCGCTATTGATTGAGCAGACATTAGACATTCAGCAGGAATTCTATTTGAGTCTGCTGGTGGATCGCGTCAAGCATTGTCATACGTTTGTGATTTCCGAAGCCGGCGGCATGGACATCGAATTGGTGGCCGAAGCGTCGCCGGAAAAAATTCTGACGGTGAATGTGGATGGCGCAGTGGGGTTGATGCCTTATCAGTGTCGTGAAATTGGATTCGCTTTGGGATTAACCGGCCATGCCTTCAAGCAGCTCATGACGATGATGCAGGGCTTTTACCGCATGGCGCTGGACAAAGATGTGTCTTTACTGGAAATCAATCCGCTGGTTTTGACCAAGGATAACCAATTGGTGGCACTGGACGGCAAGTTGAATATTGATGCCAACGCCCTCTACCGCCAGCCAGGCCTGGTGGAAATGCGCGATGCGACTCAGGAAGACCCGCGGGAAGCGAAAGCAGCGGATCATCAACTCAATTACATTGCACTGGACGGCAATATTGGCTGTATGGTCAATGGCGCAGGCCTGGCGATGGCGACGATGGATCTGATCAAACTCAATGGCGGTGAGCCAGCCAATTTTCTGGACGTGGGCGGGGGTGCGACACCCGAGCGAGTGGCCGAAGCGTTTAAGTTGATTTTGTCCTCTTCCGACGTCAAGTCGATTCTGGTGAATATTTTTGGCGGTATTGTGCGTTGCGATTTAATCGCGGACGGCATTATTCAAGCGGTGCAGGAAGTCGGATTGCAAATTCCGGTGGTGGTGCGTTTGGAAGGCACCAATGTCATGCTCGGAAAAGAAAAACTGGCCAACAGCGGTTTGAGTATTATAACGGCGGACGGTTTGGCGGATGCCGCGCACAAAGCGGTAGAGGCCGCGAAGAATGCAGTGATGGAGGGGCAGGCATGAGTATTTTAATTCAGGCAGAAACCAAGGTGATTTGTCAGGGATTTACCGGCAAACAGGGCAGCTTCCACTCCGAACAGGCGATGGCGTATGGCACCCGCATGGTCGGCGGTGTTACGCCGGGTAAGGGCGGCAGCGAACATCTGGGATTGCCGGTATTCAATACCGTTAAAGACGCCGTGAAGCAAACCGGCGCGGAAGCCTCGATGATTTATGTGCCGCCGGCCTTTGCGGCGGATTCGATTATTGAAGCCATTGAGGCCGGTATTGGCGTGATTACCTGCATTACCGAAGGGATTCCGGTCAACGATATGTTGAAGGTGCGCGCCGTGTTGGATAAATCCGATGCGTATCTGATTGGGCCGAATTGCCCAGGTCTGATTACCCCGGGCGATGATCAAAAAGGGTGTAAGATTGGTATCATGCCAGGACACATTCATTTGCCCGGCAAAGTCGGCATTGTTTCGCGCTCCGGCACTTTAACCTATGAAGCGGTGCATCAAACCACGCAGAACGGTTTAGGGCAATCCACTTGCGTCGGCATTGGTGGCGACCCGATTCACGGCATGAGCTTTATTGACTGCCTGCAACTGTTTGAGCAGGATCCGCAAACCGAAGGCATTATATTGGTGGGTGAAATCGGCGGTCAGGCCGAAGAGGATGCGGCGCGTTACATTCAACAAAATGTGACCAAGCCAGTGGTGGCTTACATTGCTGGGGTCACGGCACCCGCCGGTAAGCGCATGGGGCATGCCGGTGCGATTGTCAGCGGCGGCAAAGGCACAGCCGAAGCCAAGTTTGCCGCTTTGAAAGCGGCCGGGGTGACGGTGGTGCCGTCTCCGGCGGATTTGGGCGATGCCATGTTGAAACTGATCGGATAAGAGCCAACGGAATTTAAATTATGTCAGAACACATCACGGTCGTCATGGCGCAAATCAACCCGGTGGTCGGCGATATTTTCGGCAATGTCGATTTAATCATCGACTCGGCCAGACGGGCGAAAACCGAGCTTCATGCCGACATCGTCGTTTTTCCTGAAATGACGATCACCGGATATCCGCCGGAAGATATTTTGTTTCGAGAAGCCTTGTATCGTCAGGTGAATCAGGCGCTGCAAAGATTGTGCGAAGCCGTTCAGGAAGTGGTGCTGGTGGTCGGTTATCCGATGATGGACGAACTGGGTGAACGCTTTAATATGGCCGCTTGGATTGAAAACGGCCAAATTCAAGCCAGCTACATTAAGCAAAACCTGCCCAACTACAGTGTGTTTGATGAAAAGCGTTATTTTTCATCGGCACAGCACTCCTGTGTGGTTGAGTACCAAGGGGTGCGTTTCGGTCTGTTGATTTGTGAAGACATCTGGAAGCCGTCACCGGCGGTGCAGTCGGTGCAGGATGGGGCGGACGTGTTGATCAGCTTAAATGCCTCGCCTTTTTCACAGGAAAAACACCGGGATCGCGTTGAGGTGGTTCAACGGCGGGTTAACGAGGTGAGGCGTCCGGTTATTTACGTTAACCAGGTGGGCGGTCAGGATGAGTTGGTATTTGACGGCGGGTCGTTTGCCACCTGCGCCGAAGGCGAGGTTCAGGTGCAGGCAGGGGAGTTTACATCCGAGTTGATGCCGGTTCAGGTTATAAAACAGGCCGATTCGGTGGTGATCTTGCCCGGTGAAAAGCGAGCTTTATATCAAGACGAAGCACGCATTTTTCATGCGCTGGTCATCGGTGTGCGGGATTACGTTCAGAAAAATGGTTTCGACGGCGTGGTTCTGGGATTGTCCGGTGGGATTGATTCCGCTCTAACGCTGGCCGTGGCCGTAGAGGCGCTGGGGGCGGATAAGGTGGAAGCGGTGATGATGCCGTTTCGTTACACCGCCGACATCAGCATCGAGGACGCTGCAAAGCAGGCCACGGCTCTGGGGGTAAAATACCAGTCCATTCCGATTGAATCGGTGTATGCCGCCTGTGAGTCGGCTCTGGCTGAGCGTTTTCAGGGGTATGAACAGGACGTTACCGAGGAAAATATTCAGGCGCGTATTCGGGGCCTCCTGCTGATGTCGATTTCCAATAAAACGCATAAACTGGTTTTAGCGACCAGCAATAAATCGGAAGTCGCCGTGGGTTATTCCACTTTGTATGGCGATATGGTTGGCGGCTTTTCACCCTTGAAAGACGTGCCAAAAACCTGGGTGTATCGTTTGGCCGCCTTTTGTAACCGCGATGCGGAAGTGATTCCGGAAAGAGTGATTTCCCGTGCACCATCGGCTGAATTACGACCGGAACAGCGAGATCAGGATTCGTTGCCGGATTACGAGGTGCTGGACACGATTATTGAAGCCTTTGTGGCAGATGATCAGACGCCGGCGCAAATCGTCTCGGCTTATGGCTACGATGCGGATGAAGTCAATCGTGTGGTGAAAATGATTGTGCGCAATGAATATAAGCGACGACAGGCCGCTCCGGGGGTGAAAATATCGCCTCGTGCGTTTGGGCGCGACCGCCGTTATCCGATGACCAGCCGTTACAGTGAGTAATGGGTCTCAGCCTTGTTTGAGGTAAACCGCCAGGCCTGGCGGTTTTTGCGTTCTGAGGATTACGTCTAAGGATTGTTTAGGCCGGGGCGGCGGGTTCGATGGCCATCGTCGGGGTCAGTCGACGCTGGCGTCTTCCGCTTCCGCCGCACGACGTGCCAGATTCAAGTCCAGAACCGCTTGGGTGTCTTCGGCGTTTTGCGTCATGCCCATTTCCTGGTAAGCGTCACGCATCAGCTGCAAGGCAAAAATATTGACTTGGCTGCGCGGATAGTTGTCCACTATGAACTTGGCGCGATTGGCGGAGGCCAGATAGGCTTTGCGTTTGAAGTAATATTCCGCCACCAGAAATTCATGGCGTGCCAGACGGTTGCGCAGGATGATGATGCGCTCTTTGGCATTGGCGGCGTATTTTGATTTCGGGAAGCGTTCCAATAAATCCATATAAGCGTTGTAGGCTTCCTGGGTGGACGCCATGTCACGGCTGGCCGGATCCAGAAGCCAGCTGTCAAACCAGCTTTTGTTAATCGAATCGGCAGAAAGTGCCCGCAGATAATAGGCGTAGGGCAGCGCACTGTGTTTGGGGTACAGGCGAATGAACTCGTCCAGCTCGCGCTGTGCGGACTCGGGTTCATCGTAGCGATAATAGGCATAGGCGAGATCAAGGTACGATTGCTCGGCGTATTTTCCGTAAGGGTAGTAGGCCTTCAGCTTTTCGTAGTATTCAATGGCCGGCCCCCACTGTTCACTGTTGAAGGAATCCTTGGCGTGTTCGTAAAAGTCTTGCACTGTCCAGTCGGATTCGTCCTTTTCCCAAATGGAACAGCCTTGCAGAGAAAGGAATGATAAAAGTAACAGCGATAACAGCGAATGCTTCATATTCTTGATAAAATGGCGTTGCGTAAAAAGCAAATCATACCATATGTCCTGATGGACATATTAATAATTGGCTGAAGAATGGCCACGAAAAATGTGTCGGGACAACCGACATCCAAAGGAGAATGTTTGGAAAGTCAATTGTTGCACGCTCAGATCCCGCAGGATAAATTGGGATGGCGGTTGGACGCGGTACTGGCAGAAATATTTTCCGACTTTTCGCGCAATCGTCTGCAGGATTGGGTGAAAGCCGGACAGGTCACGCTGGATGGTCAGCTTGTAACCAAGCCGAATAGTAAGGTGCTTGGTGGCGAACAAGTGGCATTGCAAGCCGTGATTGAAGACGAAATTGAATACATAGCCCAAGCGATTCCGCTGGAGGTCGTGTATGAAGACGCAGCCATTCTGGTCTTGAATAAACCGGCGGGTCTGGTGGTGCACCCCGGCGCGGGTAACCCAGACGGTACTTTGCTGAATGCGTTGTTGTTCCATTACCCCGAGCTGAGAAGTGTGCCGCGTGCGGGTATCGTGCACCGCTTGGATAAAGAAACCACCGGCTTAATGGTCGTGGCGAAAACCGTGCCCGCGCAGACGCATTTGGTGGAACAATTGCAGCGCCACGCGGTGGAGCGTGTTTACGATGCCATTGTTGTGGGGCGAGTGATTTCCGGCGGAAAGGTCGATCAGCCGATTGGACGTCACCCAACGGATCGTAAGCGCATGTCGGTGATTCGCACGGGCGGTGGCAAACCGGCAGTATCGCATTATCGCGTGCTGGAACGTTTTCGGGAGCACACCCATGTGCGGGTGCAGCTGGAAACGGGGCGGACTCACCAGATCCGCGTCCATATGGCGTATCTTGGATTTCCGCTCATTGGAGATCCGGTCTATGGTGGACGCCTGCGCATTCCGCAGCAGATGATGCCGGAATTTGCCGATTATCTGCGTGGTTTCAAACGCCAAGCGCTGCATGCTGGGCAACTGAGCCTGACGCATCCAGTCACTGCGAAGGTGATGAAGTGGAAAGTGCCGATGCCGGACGATATGCTGGCGTTGATCGATATTTTGCGGGACGATTTGGATGACTTTCAGGCCGCGCGTTTTGCGGATTACGATGATGACGATGATAATGGTGTGGAAGTGGAATGGGTGACGGATGCCGACGTACCGTCTGATTGAAACGGCCGGCTTGACGTTTATCGAACCGATTTGGCCGGTTCCGAGTCGTATTCAGGCGCGGGTGACGACGCGCCTTGGCGGTGTCAGTGCGCCGCCGTTTCAAACGCTGAACCTGGCCACGCATGTCGGTGATTCCGTTGAGGCGGTGAACGCCAATCGCGATCGCTTGGCGCAGGTTTTGCAGTGGTCGCGCCTTCCCCGATGGTTGTCGCAGCAGCACACGACCACCACACTGGCGTGGCAAGGTGACGATTACGACACGCCGCCGGTGGCGGATGCCATTTGGACGGATCTTCCAGAAGCGGTGTGCCCTGTGATGACCGCGGATTGCCTGCCGATACTGATTAGCGACCGGCAGGGGCGCTTTGTCAGTGCGGTTCATGCCGGTTGGCGGGGATTGTTAAATGGCATCTTGGCGGAAAATCTGGCGCATCTGCCGTCTCCGGCGCATCAGCTGGTCGCCTGGATCGGTCCGGCCATCAGTGCGGCGTATTTTGAAGTGGGCACTGAGGTTTACGATGGCTTTTGTGCGGTGTCTTCTGAAAACGAGCCGTATTTCGCGCCAAGTCTGCGTGACGGCAAGTGGTGGGCCGATTTACCAGGCCTGGCGGAAGCGGCCTTGCGCCGTCTGAGCGTGTGCGAAGTTGTGCAAAGCGGCTTGTGCAGTTATGCCCGAGAAGACTGGTTTTACTCCTATCGGCGAGACGGTCAAACCGGGCGCATGGCTTCGCTGATTTGGCTGTCGGAGATCGAATAATAGGCTTGGTTTTCTTCCATTAGGTTGGCGCGCCTTTCGCCGTCAAGGCGTTCGTCAATACATTTTACCGGTATTCAGATAGTGTTCAAACTTGTCTAAATCTTCCGGCAGGCCTTGCACAATAATCGTATCGTCAACGCGCAGCCGCGTTTTCAAATCTGGATTATCGCCCCGCACCGAGCCACGCCGGACCGACTTAATATACACATTCAATGCTTCAAACGGCAAGGCTTCCAAACGTTTGCCCACCGCAAAAGCCGATTCGTTAATCGGCATGGGTTGAATAATCTGACCCATTTGCGATTGATCAATCGGTGCATATTCGGACTCCCCCGGATAGAGGCCGTTTAACAAACTGTAACGTCCGCGTCGCGCGGCACGTGTCTGTCGTAACACCTGGCTTGGCGGTTGCCCAATCATTAACAACAAGTGGGACGCCAGCATAATGCTGGACTCGAAGGTGTCCGGAATGACTTCGGTGGCACCGGCTTCGGTCAGTTCGTTAATGTGGTGATCGTCGATGGTGCGCACCAATATCGGCAGATCGGGCGCGATGTCTTTGAGTGTTTTCAGCGATTTAATGGCGGCATGGTAGTCGTGGAAGGTGATGATCGCCACCTTGGCTTTGTGAATGTTGGTGGCCTGCAGAATGCTGTATTTGGCCGAGTCGCCAAAGTACACCGGTTCGCCGCTCTGTTGCGCCTCCTGCACCCGTTTGATGTCCATGTCGAGTGCCACAAATGGCACATGCGCCTGTTCGAGGAATTTGGCGGTGATCTGGCCGACCCGTCCAAAGCCCAATAGCACTACATGGTCGGACAGGAACTTCGAGTCTTCCTTGATCACGTTTTCCATTTCGCTGAAATCGTTTTGATAGCTTTTGCGGCAGAAGCGGTTGGCCAGACGCCCGTTGTATTTAATCAGGAAGGGGGTGGCCATCATGCTGAAGACGGCGGCGGTCAATAGAGTTTGCCCCAGCTCCCCGGGCAATAAATTGTAGGTCAGTGCCAGCGTGATCAGTACCAGTCCGAATTCACCGACCTGAGACAGTGAAATAGCGGTGCGCAGCCCAACGCCGTCGGGCTTTTTGAACAGGTGCATTAAGCCAAAAATCACCAGGCCTTTCAGCAGCATAATCCCCAACGTAACGGCCATAATGATCCAGAAATGCGTTTGAATCACTTCCAGCGAAATCATCATCCCGACGGTGATGAAAAACAGCCCCAGTAAAATGTCTTGGAAGGGGCGAATGTCGGCTTCGATTTGATGGCGGTATTCGGTTTCCCCCAGCATCATTCCCGCCAGAAAGGCGCCCAGCGTCATGGAAATTTCCATTTCTTCGGTGAAAGCGGCGGCACTGAGAACAACCGTCAGCACCGTCAGGGTGAACAGTTCCTGAGATTTAGCGGAGGCGACTTCTTTAAACAAAGGTCGCAGTACGTAACGCCCGACCAGTAGCATTACCACCACCACAATGGCCCCTTTTAAAAACGCCATGCCCAGTTCATGCGGCAGCGACAACCCAGCTGCGGCACCCAGTGCCGGAATCAAGATCAACAGCGGAATGGCCATAATGTCCTGAAAAATCAAAATGCCGACCGTGGCGCGACCGTGGCGCGTTTGAATTTCCGACTGTTCCGTTAATTGCTTGATGACAATGGCGGTGGACGACAGTGCAAACGCACCGGCAATGACCAGGCTGGTTTCAATGTCCAGCCCGAGCAGGTAGGACACTCCGAAAACCACCAGGCCTGTGACAAAGACTTGTAACCCGCCCAATCCAAACACCACACGGCGCATCGACACCATTTGCGTCAGTGAGAATTCCAGACCAATGGAAAACAGTAAAAAGACAATGCCGAATTCGGCTAAAAAGTGGATATTTTCTTCGCTTTCAATCAGCGCGAAGCCAAAAGGGCCGACAATGACCCCGACTAAAATGTAGTTAAGGATGGCGGGCAGATGAATGCGTCGAGAAATCGAGACGAGCCCGACGGTGATAATCAGTAAAAAGACAATATTAAAGAGAATATGGTCAAACATAAAAAGTCAGTCCGTTTCTAAATGAAAGCGCATGGAGTAATCAATGGCCTGAAGGTGTTTGGTAATGGCTCCGGTGGAAATGAAGTCCACGCCGGTGTCGGCCAGTTCGACGAGATGCGCCAGTTCGACATTGCCGGAAACTTCCAGTTTGGCCTTTCGATTAACCATTTTAACCGCTGTTCGGATGTTTGAAAGGGTGAAATTGTCCAGCATGATAATATCGGCACCGGCTTGGAGTGCTTGTTCGACTTCCGTTAGGGTTTCGGTTTCCACTTCCAGGGTTTTGCCGGGATGTTTCTGGCGCGCCATTTTGACGGCTTGAAGCAGACCGCCGGCGGCCATCAGATGATTTTCTTTTAATAGAATGGCATCGTAAAGCCCGACCCGGTGATTGGTGCCGCCGCCGCAATGCACAGCGTATTTTTGTGCCAATCGCAGTCCGGGTAGGGTTTTGCGGGTGTCCAGCAGGTGTGTGCCGAAGCCTTTGAGTGCCTCTACATAGTGTTGGGTGACGGTGGCGGTGCCGGATAAGGTTTGCAAAAAATTCAGCGCACTGCGCTCCGCGCTGAGTATCGCGGTGGCAGGGCCGGTGATTTCACAAACTCGGGAGCCAGAGGGCAGGGCATCGCCTTCGTGACAATGCCAAGTCACGTGGATTGCCGAATCCACTTGGCGCATCACCTCGTCAAACCAGGGGCGGCCACACACCACCGCATCTTGTTTCAGAAGGACCCAGGCCTGGGCATTGGCTGTTTCTGGGAGGAAATCGGCACTGAGGTCGCCTGTGCCGATGTCTTCCGCTAAGGCTTGCTGAACGTTGGTGTGAAGGTCGGCGAAGTAGTCAATATCAGGCATGGTCGGGTCTTTGTTTTTGTTATGAGTAAGAAGCGTTCTATTGATGCTGGCATCACGATTGTTGCGGTGCCTTAAAATGGTCGCTGTGCTTTGTATGCGTTTCAGGCATTTCGATGTTGGGCGATTCGGATTATACTATCTGAACTATGAAAATCCCATTAACGCTTGACCCACATCGCCATGTTTTTAACGAAGCGCGCTACCTTCCCAGCCCCAATGCCGATGAACGGCCGGATGAGCGGGATCTGCAACTCATTGTCATTCACGGTATCAGTCTGCCGCCGGGTCGCTTTGGCGGATCCGGCGTGGAACAGCTTTTTACCAATACACTCGACCCAACAGAAGACGATTATTACCGTCAGATTCAAGGGTTGAAAGTGTCGTCTCATCTGTTTATCAATCGAAGGGGCGAGCTGATGCAGTTTGTCCCCTTTAATAAACGCGCTTGGCATGCCGGGGTGTCACACTTTAAAGATCGTTCGGCGTGCAACGACTTTTCCATCGGTATCGAACTGGAAGGCACCGACAAGACTCCATATACGGCGGCGCAGTATGAAACGCTGTCGCAGGTTCTGTTGAGTCTGGTGGCGGCCTACCCGACCCTGTCACTTGAGCGGGTGCGCGGTCACAGTGACATTGCGCCTGGGCGAAAAAGCGACCCGGGGGAATATTTTATGTGGTCGTTTCTCGACGGAGTTAAGGCTCATAAAGCCGTGATGGACGCGAAAACTTAGAAAATCCGCTCAGGCGGCTAGGCAATCCAGCCTTTTTTTTCTGAGCCAGAGGGTTTTTGCGGGCGTTTGGGTTGAAATTTCAAACAGGGTTGTCCTGAAGATTCGAAGACCACCACGCTGGGCAGTTGCCTGGTCTTGAAGTCGAACGCCTTACAGCCGCGCGGATGACTGGCATCCCAGGTGATGTAAAAATGCACACATTGAAAGCAATCGATATTGGGCTTGTCGGAATCAGTTTTTTTCATTGTTTCGGATAAGTTTTTTTTGAAATTTGCTGTGATCTGTTTATGCTATCATGTCCGATGAAATATGACAAAGCACATCATCTAGAGACTTGGAGTATGAGCGTTGGGGGTGTTCGCGCGACAGTCATTTTTCGAACACGAATTTCAATCACGAATTTTTAGAGCTTTTTTAGAACTTTTTTAAACTTTTAAAGGGTTAACCTATGAGTCAAATCGGCCTTTTCTATGGAACGGATACCGGAAACACCGAACGTGTTGCGGATATGATTAAAGACAAAATCGGTGCAGACCGTGTGGATGTGCATGATGTGGCGTCGGCCAGTCCGGAAGATTTTGCCAAGTACGATAAAATCATTCTTGGCCAGCCCACTTGGTACTATGGCGAGCTGCAAAGCAGCTGGGATGACTTTTGGGAAGACTTTAAATCCATCGACTTCACCGATAAAACCGTGGCCTGCTTCGGCTTGGGCGATCAGGCGGATTATGCGGAATATTTTCTGGATGCGATGGGGATGATGCATGATGTGGCGCTGGAAAACGGTGCCGCGCCAGCCGGTTATTGGTCCACCGAAGGCTATGAATTCGATGAGTCCAAAGCGGTGACCGATGACGGTGAGTTTTTTGTCGGCTTGGCCATTGATGAAGACCAACAACCCGAAATGACCGCCGAGCGTGTCGATCAATGGGTTGATCAGATTAAGGATGAGATGGGACTGTGACAGCGAAATCGGCTAAGCGGTTTCATTTCTCCAGGCGAACAAACGCCCCTGCACACAACCGTGTTTATCACGACGGTGCGTGAACAATGTT
>NZ_JBNGDN010000029.1:14295-21830 GCF_049975065.1 Hydrogenovibrio sp. | reverse complement strand
TCGATCATTTTTTGAATGGATTCGAACAATTCGTCAAAAAAGCTTTTGGCCTCTTTGCCCGCATCCAATCCGGCTGGTTTTGCCACCGGTTCTGGCGCATTGAAATTCAAGTTAAACCGTTGTTGTAACTCCGAGCGGGTTTGCTGAATGTGATTCATCGTCTCGGCAAACGCCTGCACCTGCTGGCGCTGGTCGTCGGAAAAGAGCTGCGTCCGCTCGGGTTTTAAGTCGGCTTCGGCCACCCGGTCGGCCAGATCAATCGACTGCGCACTGCGCACTTGACCGTCTTCCATCAACACCACGCCAGCCGCTTTTACCTGTCCGAGGGTTTCGCCTTGGCGGCCTAACAAGTCCTGGCTTTGTTCGACATTACCCAGATAAATCGCGCCAACGCCTTTGGCCGCTAGGCTGACTAACTGGGTGTCATCCGACTGATTCGACCAGAGCTTCAGTTGCTGAAAAATCGGGTCGGCTTCGTCAATCCAGCCATTGCCGTCCGAATCGTACTTGGCCAGATCGGTAAATCCATTGCCGCTGTCGGTGCCGAACAGTTCCGAGCCGTCATTCACTCGACCATCGCCGTTTAAATCCAGCACCAGATAACCACTGCCATGCCCCAAGGTCGCAAGATTCTGCTGTTCGCCATCGCCATTGAGGTCGAATTCAAAATACTGGTCGCTCAAGGAAACCGATTCGGTGCCGAAATTAATCACCAGCGGGTCGGTCATCGCCTGAGCGCTGAGGCGGGCTTTGGTTTCGGCGGCAATGTGGGTGAAATTGGAATGGGAGGTAAACAGACTGAAATCAATGTTTCGCCCGTCTTCCAGCGTGACTTTGCCACTGGCACCCATGGCGGTGTAGGATTGGGTTTGAATGGTCAATTGATGAGCAAACTCAAACGCCACTTCGCCCTGCAGCTTGACCCCTTCGCTGTTGCCAGCGGCAAACACGCGTTGATTGGCTAGGCTGGCGGCTTCACCGGCCAAGCTGACTTCCACCAGCTTCTGGGTCAGTTCGGCACGTTGATGGGTGAGTTGCTGGTCGCCTTGAGTAATGTGCGAGGTGGCGTCAGAACGCTGACGCGATTGATTGCGGTAGTGATACTGTTCGGACTGTTCAAAAGCAACCGTGACAAGGTTGCCGTCTTGATTGAGCGTATCGGCATTAATGGCTTCGCCATAGCGCATATGGGTTTTTTCGGTTCTTTCCTGCTGGTAGCGATGATACTGTTGCAGGTCAACCGTTGAGGATTGGATGATCATAGCGGTACTCCACGAAAATTAAACAACTTCCCTTGCTTAACCACGGCTGATACCGTGCGTCGTAGAATCACACTTTCATTTTCTGGTCGATGAAATGTGACGGCTTGGTGGCTGGAGGCTTTGCCTCTCTTTATGGGTTGCTGGCGTTATTTATTTTTAACGGCCTAACCAAACCTATTCACTGTATCGACCAATGACCAAAATAATTGAGACGGTTTGCCCTTTAATCTCTGAAATTATTAAACTGCAGCGGCATTTCCAGGTCTTCCATGCCTTTGAGCAACTGCATAACCGCTTGCAGGTCATCGCGTTTTTTACCCGTCACGCGCACCGTATCTTCTTGCTTGGCGGCTTGAACCTTCAGCTTGGCGTCTTTGATGGCTTTGATAATTTTTTTCGCCAAGGCCGCATCCAGCCCTTCTTTCATCTCCACCACCTGTTTGGCGGTTTTCAGCTGAATGTCGGGGTCTTTGACCTCCATACATTTCACGTCAATGCCGCGTCGGTTGGCTTTTTGGATCAAAATATCGAGCATTTGTTGCAGCTGAAACTCGGATTCGGTTTTCAAGGTCACCAACGAACCTTTCAATTCATAGCCGGAATCGGTTCCTTTAAAATCATAACGAGTGGTGACTTCTTTATTCGCTTGATCCACCGCATTGGTCAGTTCGTGCTGATCCAGTTCAGATACTATGTCAAATGAAGGCATAAATTTTCCTCTGTTAACTATTTGCAAAAACGGCCAGGCCTGGTAAAACTGGCGACAAAATACGCGACCGCCAAGGTTCAACCTGAGCTGATCAGCGTGCGCCGCAAACCATTTATGACATCGTTCGTTAGCATCAACTCCGCTTGCGCTTCCGCCATGTATTGACGGGCTTCGTCGGTCATGTAAGTCCCGAAAGACACTTCATTGACAATGACATTGGCCACTTTCACCAGCGCGAGCATGGCGCGCACGCGTTCCTGACCGACATTCGAATGCGCCAAGTGGTGCAGCATAATCACATTGAGCATTTCCACCGGCAGCTTCCACTTCTGACCGATCAGAATGCCGACATCCGTGTGCGCGGCACCGTAACGCTCTATTTCTTTCTGAATACCGCTGACGGGGTTGGTGTTAATCAATGAAAACATCTTGAGATAGTGTTCGGGGTCTTTGGTCGCCAACAACAAACAACCGCCATTATGGAACAACCCCATCAAATAGGCTTCATCACGCGAAACATCGTGCACGTAATCCGACAGTTCGGCGCAACAGAAAGCCACATCTTTGGAATGCTCGATGATTTCCTGAACCTCTCGGGTGTTGAATAAATTTTGCAAAGCGGCTGAAAGCACCAGATTCTTCAAATTGTTGTACCCCAACACATCCACGGCCTCCCGCACGGATTTGACCGGCGTCTTCAATTTCATAATCGGTGAATTGACAATGCGTATCACGTCGCCGGAAAGCTTGGTGTTACTCTTGATGATTTCGGTAATTTGCTGATTATTGGGAAACTTGCTGGATAAGGCGGCATCCAGCTCCATAATCTCTTTCGGCAGGTCTGGGATTTTCACCCCTTTGATGGCGTTGATCGCGCCTCTGAGTCGTTGTTCCATCTCGGTTTCACTGTGTTATTTTTTTATGCCTTGCATTGTAAACATGACCGTTAATTTACACAACCATTAACAAACGATGACGTCAAAAAACACCCAGCGGGTGCCGGTTTCTATCCAAGATGACAACCGGCTGAGAAACCAAGAACTCACCTGAATATTCGGCTTAAAACGGCAAAACCCTCTCAGGTTCAATCGAATGGATCAAATCTTTAAAACGCTGCTGAATGCGGTTCAGGGCGTCGGGCGTTTCGCCCTCAAAACGCAAGACAATCACCGGCGAGGTATTGGACGGGCGAATCAATCCCCAGCCGTCGTCAAAATCCACCCGCAAACCATCCAGGTCAAACACCCGTGCATCGGAAAAATCCGCCACGGCTTTAATCTTTTCCATAAAGGCATAATGCTCGCCTTCTTCAAACGGCAGGTCAATTTCAGGCGTGTTATAGGCGTTCGGCAGCGCGGCAAACACTTCGGCGGCTGGCTGAGGTTGCGCCGCCAATATTTCCAGCATCCGCGCGGCCGTGTAAACACCGTCGTCAAACCCATACCAGCGTTCTTTGAAAAACATATGTCCAGACACTTCGCCGCCCAAGGCGGCACCGGATTCACGCATTTTCGCTTTCATGTAAGAATGCCCGGTTTTCCACATGGTGGCGTGCCCACCAGCCGCTTCAATCACCTTGGGCAAGAGCGCGGTACACTTAATATCATAAATCACCTCCGCACCCGGCTGACGACTGAGCACATCGCGCGCATACAACATCATCTGCCGATCCGGATAAAGCGGTTCGCCCAGATTATCCACCACCCCGCAACGGTCGCCATCACCGTCAAACGCCAGCCCGACATCGGCTCCCAGCGCCACCACTTTTTCCGCGAGATCCTGTAAATTTTTCAGTTTGGCCGGGTCGGGATGATGATTGGGAAAGGTGCCGTCCACCTCGCAGAAAATCGGCGTCACCTCACAGCCTAAAGCCGCAAGCACTTGGGGGGCAAAGGCACCGGCAATGCCGTTGCCGGCATCCACTACGATGTTTAAAGGGCGTGCCAGATGGATGCCGGACACAATGCGGTCGCGGTATTGCGGAAAAATATCGTATTGCGCATAATCGCCAGGCCTGGCGGAAAGGACAAAATCTTTTTGCTGAATGCGTTTGAGCAACGCCTGAATGTGCTCACCAAATAAAGTGAGTCCGTTAATGACCATTTTAATGCCGTTATAATTCGGCGGATTGTGCGATCCGGTGATCACGGCACAGGAATGGCCGCCTGGCAGGACTTCCGCCGCGAAATACACCATCGGCGTCATCACCTGCCCGAGATCAACGACCTTCACGCCCGTGGCACGTACCCCTTCTGCAAGCCGGTTGGCGAAGGCTTCACCGGACAGTCGTCCGTCACGCCCCAGCACCAGTTGCGATTCGCCCACCGCCAGCATTTCCGATCCCAGTGCCAAACCCACGGCATAGACCGTCTCCTCGGTGAGCGCCTTATCGACCACCCCGCGAATATCGTAGGTTCGGAAAATACGCGGGTCAATCGCCGCCACATCCAACGTCTGCGGGGTCATGGCTTGGGAAGAATCAGAAAACATGGTCATCACCTTATGATCGGGCAAGTGTGCGTCGGTACGCGCATCGGACTGCGCCATGCGACACCCTGCATTTGCAAATTAGCCCGTTATCATAAGCGTTCAAAATAACAATCAGATGACAAACCTTCATGCCTTGCCGGTATGCCCGAACCCCCCTTCACCGCGTTCGGTGGTTTCGCCAAACTCCACCACCTCTTTCAAGGCGGGCTGTAACACCGGCACGATCACCATCTGCGCAATGCGCTCACCCACTTCAATGGTGTAGGCTTGCTGCCCGCGATTCCAACAAGACACCATTAACGGTCCCTGATAATCGGAGTCAATCAAGCCGACCAGATTGCCCAGCACCAACCCATGCTTATGCCCCAGACCCGAACGCGGCAACAGCATTGCTGCCAGGCCTGGGTCATCCAGGTGAATCGCCATGCCAGTGGGAATCAGCTCGGCCTGCCCCGGCGCAATGGTCATGGGCGCGTCAATGCAGGCGCGCAGATCCAGTCCGGCCGACCCTTGAGTGCCGTAGGCCGGCAGTTCAATTTCATGCCCAAGACGGGGGTCGAGAATCTTATACTGTAATTGAAAACTCATCACTCATTCCTTCACAAAATTGCACTCAACCCACTGGCACTGATATCGCCACTGGGTGGCGGTATTATATACAGGCAATGGTCGGCAAACACCTGGATTATCGCAAGACGTGCAGAAAATGCATGTGTTTGTGATAGTGGTCGATGATGTCGTGAATCACCGCCTGCTTCGACCAGCCCATCACATCGTAATCCTGACCGCCTTCTTGCAGATGCACTTCGGCTCGATAATAATGCGCCGAGTCATCCAACTCGTCTTCGGGACGTTCCACTTGGGTGTACTCCGGCTTGAGGTGCGAACGACTCCGCACTTCATAAACAAAATCCGCTTCCTCCCCCTGTCGAACCGTCAGTTTCACACTGTCACGTTCGGAATCCAGTACCACACTGGCATCCAGCCCCTGAATTACCAGTTCTTCCGCCACTTCGTCACAGGCTCGTTTCGCCACGGTTCGCAGAAAACGACTGACCACCCGCTGGGTTGGGTAATCGACAATGGTGTGCAGCCGCTGTTTCCAGTTATCCTCCAGCGTGGAAGACATGGCGGCGGGAGACACATTCATCTGCAGACTGTCGCGTTTCGCCAGATCCACCCGCAACGCCATGATTAAGCCGTAGGTCGCCACCAGCAGCACAATGGAGAACGGCAACGCACTGGCAATGGTCATGGTCTGCAAAGCATCCAAACCACCGGCCAGCAACAGGATCGCCGCAATCAATCCGACGCCGATGACCCAATACAGACGCTGCCACAAAGGCGTATCATCGCGGCCATTGGAACAGAGCATATTCACCACCAAAGCCCCCGAGTCGGCCGATGTGACAAAAAAGATCACCACCATCAGAATCGCAATAAACGACAGAACATCCCCTAACGGAAAATGCCCCAAAAACGCAAACAGTGCCACGGCCACATCGTCCGAGACGATTGTTCCGAGACTGGTCATCCCCTGATTCATAATCATATCAATGGCAGAATTACCGAAAAAGGTGAACCACATCATGCTGAAACCGACCGGCACGAATAACACCCCTGTGGCAAATTCCCGGATGGTACGCCCGCGCGACACCCGTGCTATGAACAAGCCGACAAAGGGTGCCCAGGCCAACCACCAAGCCCAATATAGAATCGTCCAACCGCCAATCCAGTCGGTTTTTTCGTAAGCAAACAAATAAAAGGTTTCCCTGACGATACCGGACAGATAATTACCGGCGTTCTGAATCAACGCCTGCAGCAAAAACACCGTTGAGCCCAAAAACAATACCAGCAACATCAAAGTCACCGCCAGCCCCATATTCAGCTCCGACAAACGGCGAATGCCCTTATCCAGCCCCGTCGCCACCGAAACGCCCGCTAGCCCTGTCACCAGCACAATCAAAACCACTTGGGTAATGACATCCACCGGCACATCGAACAGATAATTTAGGCCACTGTTCATCTGCAGCACCCCATACCCTAACGAAGTGGCAATACCAAAAATGGTGCCGATCACTGCAAACACATCCACCGCATGACCGATTGGCCCATAAATGCGCTCGCCGATAATCGGATACAGAGCCGAGCGTAAGGTCAGCGGCAGCCCATGACGGTAACTGAAAAACGCCAGTATCAACGCCACTATGGCGTAAATCGCCCAAGCGTGCATCCCCCAATGGAAGAAGGTAATTTTTAAGGCATTGCGCGCCGCCTCAACGGTTTCGGGTGCCCCTTCTGGTGGGGATAAAAAGTGCATCACCGGCTCGGCCACCCCGAAAAACATCAGGCCGATCCCCATCCCAGCCGAAAAGAGCATCGAAAACCAAGTCAGATTGGTGTAGTCCGGCGTGGCATGATCCGGTCCGAGTTTGATGTCGCCGTAACGCGACAACCCCAGAAAGACCACGGTAATCAAAATAATCGCCACCGTCAGAACATAAAACCAGCTGCCGTTACCGACAATCACGTCCTGCAAATGCCCGAAAAACCCATCCGCATGATCGGGAAACAGCACCGCATAGATTAACAGCAGAATGACCAGGCCTGAGGCACTGAAAAATACGGGGGGATTGAGTTTGGCAGGCTCTGCAACCGTCTCGGTTGCGGAGTCGTGCGGTGGCGTTGACGTTGATTTTGAGGTCTGTGACATAGCCTGTCCTTGTTCTTGTTAAGTGTTGAGTGCATTCATTAAAAAAGTGGCAAGGGAGTCGATTTCGCCGCCGTTTGCAAGGGGCCAAACTCGATCAAAAATAAAAGTCCATCGTTAAATAGAGTGCCGAAAAATTGCCCTTGCCCAGATTACCGTTCATACCAACGTAACCGTCCTGCGTCAAGTATTCGGCATAAATCCAGCCCGGCCCATAGTTGTATTTAACACCGGGCGCATAGGCTGAAATAAAACCGGTATCATTGCCTTTGGTCTGAGCATCCGCCCAAGTGGCATCCACATACCAGGTCCAACGCCCGATTTCTTGACCGACTTCGAAGGCGTAACGGGTATTTTCAATGGT
>NZ_JBNGDN010000029.1:9124-14195 GCF_049975065.1 Hydrogenovibrio sp. | reverse complement strand
TTGTTATCGTCCATGGTGTCGCTGCTGGTGTCGCCAAAATCATCCTGGTGATAATAGGCGACATCGTACAGTAAAGAATCGGTCTGGCCGTGCCATTTCAAGCCCACGTCCATCTGATCGCCATAACCGCCGATCAACATTTCGCCAGGCCAGAAGTTATAGGTTTTCCAACCGAAGGGCACTTGGCTTTTACCGACTTTCAGGATATTGTTTTCCGCCAAATCAAAACCGACCCAAGCCTTGTGCATACCCATCTGGTTGCCGGTGGAATTGTGTTTCGGATCGGTAAAACTGCCCGGCCCCATGCGCCACTCTGCCGCATAAGACCAGATACCGTCACCCGGGTCGGCCTGACCATCGGCATACAGCACCAGCGCTTCATCACCGATATTGCCTTCGTTGGGGTTGTCGCCGCCTTCATAGGTGTAGTTGTAATTGAACCAGACGCCGCCAGCAAAGTTGTGCTCGGCCTGCACGCCACTAGCGGCCGCACTTAAAACAAATATGGCCAAGCCTTTTCCTATCCGAACCGGAAACCTTTTCATTTAATGCTCCAAATTGTTTGTCTTTACGATACCCTACTGAATCGAACCAAAGGGTGTTCAGCGAATGAGCGACCATTCGTCACATCAGCCAAAGAGGCCGAAGTTTTTTTGAAGGTGTGAAAGCATCACACAACTTCACTGGCCGAACCCTCAAGCAAAGTGGTCGCGGTTCGGCAATAGAAGCGCCCTTCGGTTAGACCGATAGGTGCGAATCTGAATAAATGGATTTAATTTCCAGCAAATCTGGCAATACTTTTAGAAAACAATCGACCAAAAAAGGGTCAAAATGGGCTCCTTTTTCCGATTCGATTAACTGAGCGGCACGCTCAACCGGCCAGGCTTTTTTGTAAGGACGCTCAGATGTCAGGGCGTCAAACACATCGGCAATCGCGACAATCCGACCCGATATTGGAATATCCTCACCTTTCAGGCCTTTCGGGTAACCTTTGCCATTGTATTTCTCATGATGCGTCAACGCAATTTCATACGCCAGTTTAAGCACTTCGGAATTATACCCTTCCAGAATTTCCCCACCAATTTCCACATGACGCTGCATCTCGGCATACTCGTCATCGGTCAGCTTGCCCGGTTTGAGCATAATGGAGTCGGAAATGCCGATTTTACCCACATCATGCATGGGTGAGGCGATTCGAATCATGTGCGCCACCGCCTCGCCCAACCCTGCTTCCAGCGCGATTTTTTCCGAAAAAAAACTGACCCGCTTGACATGATTACCGGTCTCGTTGTCACGATACTCCGCAGCGCGCCCCAGTCGATAAATGATTTCATGATGCGCTTCTTCCAGCGCCTGGGTTCTTTCCCGAACCTTGTGTTCCAACGCATGATTTTGCTGCCGCAACGCTTTTTTCATTAGCCAGTTTTCCAACTGTATCTCGATACGCTTGAGCAGTTCATAACGGTTAAACGGCTTCATAACATAATCACTGGCACCGCTTCGCAAGGCTTTAACGCGGTTATCTTGATCGTTCTGAGCGGTCAACATCACCACAGGCGGTGTCGCCTCTTCAGCAAAGGCCTGCTGAATCAACGCCAGCGACGCAAAGCCATCCAACACCGGCATATTAATGTCCAGCAAAATCAGATCAATGTCCCACTCCTGCAAAACGCTGTTTAACTGCAACGGGTCTTTGATGGCATGTATATGGCGATACCCTTCGCTCTGCAACAAATCACAAACGAGATCCAAATTCATTTGCTGGTCGTCAATCACCAGTAAGTGCACCGTCTGCATAGCGTTTTTAAGCATGATGATCCTCTTTCACTTTTCGCAACATCGCCTGCACCCATTCAGACGTTAACCGGGTCGGTGCCATCGCCAACGGCATTTCGGCATTTTCTTGCGCCGCATCGTCGTCCGACAACCAATAAAACACACAAGTATCCGGCACCGTCAATGCCTCTCGAAACTGCTTCCGAACCGACAGAACCGCCTCAGCACTCAAGCCGGTTCCCAGCACAACAACATTCGGCTCAAACGAAGCCGCTCGCTCCAATCCCAGTGCCAAATTCGGTGCAATGCTCAGCTCCACCCCGCTTTCAGCCTGACACACCTGCCCCATAGTCTGCATATTATCGCCTTGGTTATCCATTAACAAGACCCTCAGACAAGTCGGCGGCCTTTTTATCGACGGCAACCTGTCTGCGTAAACGCGTTCAACACTTCCAGCATCCACCAACGGGAACAGAACCCAGAAGGTGGTTCCTTCGCCTTCCTGACTGCTGAAGCCGATGCTTCCCCCCATGGCTTCCACCAGTTTTCGGGTAATGCTTAAACCGATGCCGGTGCCTTCAATTTCCGAAGCTTCTTGCCCCAGACGTTTGTAGGCCGAAAAAACCTGATCTTGTTTAGACGAGGCGATGCCATAGCCGGTATCCTGCACCGACAGCCGCACTTGGCTCACGCCCTCGCTGCCACAACACTGTGCCTGCAACACCACTTTGCCCTCGGGTCGATTGTATTTAATCGCATTGGACAACAAATTCAGCATCACCTGCTTAAACCGCAAGGCATCCACCGAGATAGACAATTCAAACTCTTGCCACTGCGGCACTTGAATGTCTATGCGGTGTTTTTGCGCCATCGGCTCAATGGTTGAAAGCGCACTTTTGACCAGATCGGCCAGACAAAACGGTTCCACCTTTAAATCCAGTGCCCCTTCTTCAATTTTTGACAACTCCAGCAACTGATTAATCAATGCCAGCAAATGCTCGCCACTGGCCGCAATATTCTGAACCTGACGCAACTGGTGCGCCCCCAGCTCATCGGACTGCAGCAATTCGGCATAGCCGATCACGGCATTCAACGGCGTGCGCAATTCATGGCTCATACTGGCCAGAAAGTCACTTTTGGCACGGTCGGCTTTTTCTGCTCGCTGCAAGGCTTGCATCAAAGCTTCCTCCGCGTGTTTTCGTTCAGTCACGTCCTGAACAATCCCCAGCATCCGCTCCGCTTCGCCCGATTCGGCGCGTACTACATCACCGCGCTCTTGCAACCAACGCACGGTGCCATCCTCCCAAACCACACGGTGCTCGACATTGTAATCGGCACCGGTTTCCACACAAGCCTGAATGGCTTCCAACACCTTTTCACGATCATCTGGGTGAACATGGTGGAGAAAATTATCAAAGGAGACATCCATTTCAGTGGCCTCGCCACCGAACATGGGCGCTATGCGCTCAGACCAGTAAAGTTCATTGCGCTGAATATGCCATTCCCAAGTGCCGATATTGGCAAAGGATTGACTGCGCATCAGTCGTTCTTCACTGACGGTTAAGGCTTGCTGGGTTTGTTTCAGATGGGTGATGTCGGTACGGATGGAAATATACTTTTTCGGTCGCCCGCGACTGTCGAGAATCGGCACAATGGTGGACTCCACCCAATAGTGCTCGCCGGATTTCGAGCGGTTACACACCTCCCCTTTCCAAGGGCGACCGGAAGCGATGGTGCGCCACATATCGGCAAAAAACGACTTGGGATGGGTACCGGAATTGACAATGCGATGATTTTGCCCAACCAGCTCATCCCGCGTGTAACCACTGACGCGACAAAAGGTATCATTCACTTCGATAATGCGCCCACGACGGTCGGTTATGGAAATAATGTTATGCACATCCAAGCCGGTTTTGAAATCCAAGGCTTTTTGAAGCGCACTGTCACCGGCCTCTGCCAAGTAGGCCTGATCACGGTCGTGATCCAGCCGCGCCAATATCTGAGCGGCCAACTGCGATAGGCGTCCGCCCTTCGGCAAAATAACATTTAACGAATAGGGACGAAAAGCGGCGCGGCCGTGCAAAACCGGCACCACGTCACGAAACTGAAACACCGGCACTCGCTTGACATTGGGGAACTGATGCAAGGCCAGATGTACCGACTCAGGCGTCGCGGCATCGTCCTGCTCCAGAACAATCCCATTGGGCAAGCCATTCTTAACCGCGAACAACGCCTGCTGAACCGTTTGGTGACGTTCCGTCAAGACGCCCAGCCCCTGCAGATAGGTGGTCAATGCCTGACATTCCGCGCTGTCGCCAATCAGGCAAACTCGGTACGGCTGCACCACTTGCGTCAGCCGATGATGCAGATAATAAAACTGACGCCGAAAATAAAAACTGTCTTGAGGCCAGATAAAATAATAGGTCACGCCCTGATGCGCCAAACGCAAGCGCACGTTCACATCATCCTCTGTGGCCAGATAGACCGCCTGATCGAGCGGAAAGTGCAACGGCAGTGCCCCCGCCAAATTCGGCTCAACCTTAGTAGCGTTTTCGCAATCGCCCAATATCAGAATGTCGCGGTGCGTCAACTGCATCCATTCATCGGGTCGGGTCATCACCACCTGAGTGACGTTAAGCCCCGTCAATTTCGCCATCACATCGGCTCTGCGCTCATCCGACACTCGGTAAAAACACAAACGAGGCGGCTCATCCGTCTGCTCAATGCGTTGTTGGATCCGCGCCAATTCGCCCTTCAAACGCGCTTTAAGCGCAGCGGGCTTTAGCACCCGAGACCAGGATGCGCAAAAGGCTTCCACCGACGCGTCCATCAACGACATTTCAACCTGGGACAGCGTTTTAACCAGTTCGTGCAAGCCGACGGACTTCAACGCATACACCAAAGCGTCCAGTTCATCGTAAAACACTTCCCATTCAGCAGACACCCGAGAGTCCTCTAGGTTATCCGCCGCGCTGACCGCCAAATGACGCACCGTTTCATAACGGTCACACAACCCCTGCAGACGTGCATCAAACACCCGGCGTAGCTCGGTCAAACCGTCGAGAGTTAAAAAAAGCCTTGCGTTTTGCGACATCATTTCGATCCTAAAATAGGTTAGAAAACAACTGTTTAGAGAACATATCATTCAATCCAGCTGGGGTTCAATCAGAGGTTCCAGAGATTCCTTAGAATGTTACTGGGTGTTAATCGTTGTGAGTGAGTGGCATTGAAAAAGCGTGCTCGGCAATCCGACGCAACAGCTCAAATGCCTGCTGCGTTTTAGGCGAAGCAGGCA
>NZ_JBNGDN010000029.1:0-9024 GCF_049975065.1 Hydrogenovibrio sp. | reverse complement strand
TCGGCAATCCGACGCAACAGCTCAAATGCCTGCTGCGTTTTAGGCGAAGCAGGCAGGGCAAGCTCCGTTTGCGCGGTCATCAATGTCAATTGATTATCATCGGTGTCAAACCCCACGCCGTCACCCACGGCATTCGCGCAAATCATATCCAACCCTTTTCGCTGACGTTTTTCACGCGCCTGAGCCAACACCTGTTCCGTTTCGGCAGCAAAGCCGACTACAAACAGGCCTGGAAACTGTTCAGCGACCTGAGCCACAATATCGGGGTTTTTCACCAGGCGCAAGGTCATTTCATCCGTATCCGCCTGCTTTTTTAACTTTTGTTGTGCTGGCTCAACCGGACGAAAATCCGCCACCGCCGCCGCGCTGACAAACACATCCTGCTCACCCGCTTCCGATAAAACAGCCGCCTGCATTTCCAGCGCGGTCACCACATCCAACCGTCGAAGATTCGGGGCGGTTTTCAGAGCAATCGGTCCGGCGACCAAGGTCACTTCCGCTCCCAGCTTCAAAGCGGTTTCCGCAATGGCCACGCCCATTTTTCCGGAACTGCGATTGCCGATAAAGCGCACCGGATCAATCGGCTCATGCGTCGGCCCCGCCGACACCAGTAAATGCTTGCCCTGCCAGGCGCGAGCGACTTTCTGCCAGGCCTGGTCATTTTCGTTAAGCGCTTCAACCTTTCGGCTAGACTCTTCAAGGGCACTCAAAATCACCGCCGGATCGGCCAAACGCCCAACCCCTACCTCACCGCACGCCTGTTCGCCGTTATCCGGCGGAATCACCTGCCAACCGCGCTGCTGCAACACCGCAAGATTGTCCTGAGTCGCGGCTTTTTCCCACATCAAACGATTCATAGCGGGTGCCACCCAACCGGGCTTGTCGGTCGCCAGACACAAGGTGGTTAAGAGGTTATCCGCGCGCCCCATGCGAATCTTCGCCAAGGTCTCCGCCGTGCAAGGGGCAATCACAATCGCATCCGGCCAGCGTGCCAGTTCGATGTGCCCCATACCCGCTTCCTGAGTGTCATCAAACAACTGATCGCGCACTGGCCGCCCCGACAGCGCTTGAAATGACAAGGGTTGCACAAACGCCTTCGCCCCTTCGGTCATCACCACCTGCACCTCATGGCCGGCCTTCACCAGCAATCGCACCAGCGCCAAGGCTTTGTAGGCGGCAATGCCTCCGGTGACGCCCAACAATACCTTCATACAGGCTCTCCGTCGGCCGTGACCGCACCCTCCGCCAACGCCAATAAAGTCGGTGCCAGCCGCACTGGACGGCCTTTTTGAACGGTGACGCCCGTTGTTTTCGCCGCCACGATCAAAGTGCCGTCTTCCCGATAAATCGACTGTTCAAACACCACTTTAACCCGTCCTTGCGGCACCAGGACCACCGTCACATAAAAACGGTCGTGCGGTCGCAAAGACGCTTTATAGTCCACTTCGGCACGCACCACCATCAGATCAATGCCCTCGGCAGCCAAGGCGGCAAAATCCACCTGATTCGCCAGTAAAAATTCATGTCGCGCGTGTTCCAAGTAGTGTTGATAAACGGCATTATTCACAACACCTTGCAAATCACACTCATAGTCTCGGACGGCCATTTCAAGCTTAAACATTGCCAGCAGATACCCTTTTGATTAAGATGGCCTTTATCTTAGCAAAAAATTTATAAAACCATGGCAATAACCGACTGGCACGCCCACGACCGTCCGCGCGAAAAACTCCTGAACTTTGGTGCAGCGCATTTATCGGACGCTGAACTGTTGGCCATTTTTCTGCGTGTGGGCGTCAAAGGCAAAAGCGCGGTCGAACTGGCGCAGGATCTACTGGATCACTTCGGCAGCTTGCACGCTCTGCTTCAGGCGAACGAACCCGAATTTTGTCAAGCCAAAGGGCTGGGGCAAGCGAAATACGTACAACTCAAAGCCGTACTGGAAATCTCACGCCGCCATTTTGAATCCGGCCTGACCAAAGGCGACGCCATGACGGCACCCGACAAGGTGGCACAACTGCTATCGCATCACATTGGCCATCAATCGCGTGAAATCTTCGGACTGGTACTGCTGGATCAACAGCACCATTTCATGGCCTTTACGCCACTGTTCACCGGCACCATTAACCAAGCCACGGTGCATCCCCGCGAGGTGATTCAGACCGTATTGGAACACCAGGCCGCGGCGGTGATTCTGGCGCACAACCACCCTTCCGGCGACCCAACGCCCAGTGACGCCGATGTGGCGCTCACGCAACGACTCATAGACGCCTTAGAGGTGATTGATGTGCGCTGCCTCGACCACATTATTCTAGGGGATCACGGTCGCTGGACATCCTTGGCACAACAAGGAAAAATGTGACCATGTCTATGGAAGTCTCACCGCGACGCTCCGCTTCACCGCAACACCCTTTAACCTGGCTCACTTTCATCTGGGCCTGGATGACGTTTCTGCTGGCGATTTGGCTCAGTTGGCACCTGTTAGCCAAGGTGGATTTCTTATACCCAATTTGGTACAAGACCATCGGCATTCACGAACACATACAACACTACGCGCCCCAAAATCGCTACAAACCAGACTTCGAACACACCACTCAGGCCGAACGGATGTTCCTGTTTCACGGCATCGTACACGGCATTCACCATCAGGGAAACGGGCTGGAAGACTTGCGCTACCACCCGTTCTCAAACACTTCCTCAGACGCCTCCTCAGACGATTCCTCAGACGTTTCGTCAAACACCGGTACGCCATTGCTTCGACCCCAAGAGGTTGGCCACCTTAAAGATGTCGCCCATTTGATTGATCAGATCAACCAAGCCGCCTTGAAGCTTTTCTTTTTCTGGCTGGTGCTGACCGCCTGGCGCATCACAAAACGGCAAACCCATTCTTTTCGCCAGGTCTGGTTCCTGCTGGAAATACTGTTAATTCCGCTCGCCATCGCCTTGTTTGTGATAGGGCCCGAAACCGTGTTCAATCAATTACACATCTGGGCCTTTCCAGCGGACAACCCATGGTTTTTTTACTACCAAGATTCCTTAATGACCACCCTCATGAAAGCGCCCGACCTGTTCGCCTACATCCCGGCTCTGTTGGTTTTAATCGGCGGAGCACTGTTCAGCGCCTTCAACACCCTGCTAAATCGTTTTATCCGCCGCCTACCGGAATAGCCTGAATAATTCGAGCGCACCCCTTGCTTTTCGGTTGAATTTTATGGATAATTCCGCTTCTTGTTTTTCACGGTCTTACCCAGACTGTTTTAACGTAGAAATATTCGAATATTTTTAAGTCAGGTGAATCCGCTGGATTTACCGTTTTTGAGAGGAATTGAGAAATGTCCAGAGTCTGCCAAGTAACAGGTAAAAAGCCTGTGGTCGGTAACAATGTTTCCCACTCTCATCGTAAAACTCGTCGTCGTTTTTTACCAAACCTACAAACTCATCGTTTTTGGGTTGAGAACGAGAACCGTTTTGTCAAACTGCGCCTTTCCACAGCGGGTATGCGCATTATCGACAAGAATGGTGTTGAGTCAGTGCTTGCAGAGATGCGTGCACGTGGTGAGAAAGTGTAAGGGAGCCCGACATGCGCGATAAAATTAAACTTCAATCGACAGAAAGCGCTTATTTTTATACCACGGATAAAAACAAGCGTAACATGGCGGGTAAATTCGAGATCAAGAAATACGATCCCATCCTGCGCAAACATGTTCTCTTTAAAGAAGCCAAAATCAAATAAGGTCTATCCGACTTAGATGATGACCCAGCTCAAAAGGCTGGGTTTTTTTTGCCTTAACCTCAGCGATCAACCCCGCCCTCAGTCTTCAGGCTGCATCATCACCACTCGGTTACGCCCTTCCTGCTTGGCTTTATACAAGGTCTCATCCACCCAGTGATACACCGTATCCACATCCTTTAAGTGTGACGGTTGCAAAAAAGCCGCCCCCACTGAAATCGTCAAAACCTTAAACGGCGAGCTCTCATTCATCACGCCCAAAGCCGCCACGCGTTGGCAAACATCATGCATACGCATTTGAAAGGCACTCTCGCTATCGAACTCGGTCATCACAAAAAACTCTTCACCGCCCATTCGGAAAATCGCATCCGACTCCGCCGAAAATTGTGCTTTCAGCACCTCGGCCACACGCTCCAACACTTCATCCCCTTTTTGATGACCGTAAACATCGTTGACCTTTTTAAAATAATCAATATCCAACATGGCCACCGACATAGTGCGTGCCTCGCGCGAAGCCCGCTCCAAAGCTTCCAAAAAGGTTTGGTTAAAATAACGGCGGTTATAAAGCCCGGTCAAATCATCGGTAATCGATACCTGCTCCAAACGCTTGCGATCCGTAATATCCACACGCGTGGCCCAGACCTGGTGCACTCGTCCCCATACATCCTGCTCAGGGGTTAAAGTGATCTCCACCCAATAACTGTCTCCATTCGCCCTACGCCCCTCCAACTCACCCTGCCAGATGCGCCCGGACTGCACCCAATCCTGAATGTAGTGTCGTTGACTCTCCGAAAGGGCATTGGACGCCAAATCAAGATAAGAGCGCCCGATCAAGTCCATTTTCGCATAGCCGGACAGGCGACAAAAGGCTTCGCTGACCCAAACAAGCGTCAAGTTTTCCAGATCAATCAAGGTGGCATAGGTCAGTTCATGAATTTTATGAATATAGACCTGCTGCTTGTTTTTCTGATAGCGGTAAAAAAACACCAGCAAGGACATCAACAATAACAATACAAACACCAATAAACCGATTTCGAACAGCTGTCGCTTATCGAGCCGATTCACCACTTCCAACTGAATCCAGTGATTGAAAATAACACGGCGCTGCTCCTCGGTAATGGAGGCCAGACTTTTCGAGAGAATACTGTACAGAATCGGCTTATCGCGCTGCACACCGATGGCCAACTCAAAACGGTGATTCGACTGACCGATGACATGAATGCCGGTCAAACCATACCGGTGAATGGCGTAATTGACGGCACCCAAGTTGCCGGAATACACCATGGCACGGCCATCGATCACCGCTTCCAAGCCTTCTTTCACCGAGTCTACCTGCAGCAATTTGATTTTCGGGTAATTTTTCGCCAGGGTTTCGTGCGACCAATAGCCTTTCACCACGGCCACCACATCGCCCTCCAGTTGCTTATAGTCGGGAATCACCGACAGCTCCTTTTTACCCACCAACACCATCGGAAAAGACAAATAAGGATCGGTAAAACGCATGTATTGAGAGCGCTCCGGCGTTGCAACCGCACAGGAAAAGGCATCGTATTCGCCCGATTTAGCCCCCTGCAACACCTCCGACCAAGGCTTGTCCTTTACGGTCACAAACCGCAATCCCGTTTTATGCGAAATCAACTTGAAATATTCTGCGGCAATCCCGCTGTAGCGCCCTTCCGAATCAATAAACTCAAACGGCTGCCAATCAATATCATTCGCCAGATGGACGACTGGATTCTGCTGGAGATAATCCAACTCTTTCTGAGTGAAAATATAATCGGTGGATCGAAAGATAAAGCGGGTCATATCCAGCTGTCGAAATCGTTCGTTGGACAGCATGCCCACTTCTTTGGCTTCCGCCGCCGTCGCCAGAAGCTTGGACGGCTCCACTGTGCCGATCGGCGTCAGGCCGGACTTAACGTAACGCCTGGTGATGGCCGCCTCGCTCAAAAGCGCCTCGCGCGACTTGACCACCGGGTAATTCGCCAGAATGTAATCCACCACTTCCGCCGGATGCTCAATGGCGTAACGCCACCCCCGAATCGTGGCTTGTTTAAAGGCCTCAACGCGATCAGGGTGTTGTTTAGCATAGGATTCAGCGGTAATGATTAAGTCGCCGTAGCTTTGTACACCAAATGTTTTCGGGTCCACAATGTGGTAGGGAATACCCTGCAAATCAAGACGATAGGGTTCATTAGTCGCATAGGCGGCATACAAATCGACTTTACGTTGAATAAAGTCGTCTAAATTGCCTGAAGGCGGCAAACTCACGGGCGGATGCTCCGCTTCAACAGCCACTTTGTTTAATAATGATTGAATTTGCAGGTTTTCAAAGTGCATGACCTTTAGCCCGCCCATATCGGCCAGATCATGCACGGGTTGATGGGACAACAAAACCATCGGAGAGAACTGAAAGGAACTCATGACCAGCTGAATCGGCGCGCCTTTGGCAAACGCAACGATCGACGAACTGTAAGAAGTGGCAAACTCCGCACGCCCCGTCACCACCTCGTCCACCATATTCATGCCGGGTCGCCAGCTTTGCACCAAGACATCCAGGCCAGCCTCACGATAGTAACCTTGCTTAATCGCGGCGTAAAACCCCGCAAACTGGAACTGATGATTCCAGTTGACCTGAACCGTGACCGGCGTCAGCGGTTGGGTGACCGCGCGCGCCGAAGCCACCAAACACAAGAGCAACGCGAGGAACCCAAAAAGACGAAATGACATGGAGGTGCAAACCTTATCGGGCGCTTTTTAGCGGCCTCATTATGATTCAAACCCTTTGAACAACTCAAAGGCGACTTCCATTATAAAAAATTTACTGTGACTTGAAAGACTTAATTACTCAACAATGATCCAAAAGGTACATCAGGAAAAATCAATCCGAATATTGACCTTCGCGTTAAAGTTGGGGCTAAGGACTGAACACCTTTTTCAGCAACTGAGTGGTTTGCTCGGCGGGATTTTCTCGAATCTCCGCTTCTTTTTGCGCCAGATAATAAAACAGACCATCCAATCCTTTTTCGGTGGTGTAATCCACCAAGTTGGTTTTAATGTCCGGCACCAGTGGAATGTCTTGATACTGCGCCATCATCTGATCGTACAGTCGAACCGCGCCGACTTCATTCATTTTTTCGGCAATAATCGGCTGCATTTTTCGCTGCAATTCCGTATCGGTTTTCTCACGCAAATACTGTGTTGCAGAATCTTTCGGACCATTGTAAAGCGCCTGCAGATCGGTAAACTTCATTTCGGAAATCGCCTGAATAAACAACGCTTGCGCCTGCGGTGCCGCCTGTTCAGCCGCTTCGTTCAACTTCGCTTCCAGCGCCTGACTGTAATCGCCCAAACCGACTTTCTGTAAAAGCGAATCGGCTTGTTGCAAGGTCGCTGGCAAGGGAATGTGAATCGCCGGATCCTGACTGTACCCTCCGGCCTGACTCAACTGGGAAACCACTTGTTTTGACCCCATATCCAGCGCCTGTTTAAAGGCTTTCGACAGTTCGTCAGATGACAAACCGGCCGGTAAAGAGGCGGATGAACTCGACTGGGACGAAGTGTCACCGCTTTGAGATTGCAACATTTCTTGCGCCTTATCAAACCAACTGGCCTGCGCCACGGACACAGCACCACTGAGCGCCGCGGAAACGGCCAGCATAAGAAGCGTTCGATTTGAACCCTTAATATTCCTATTCAATTACATTTTCCTTATTATTCGAAACCACGACACATTAAGCGATACGAAACCGAATTTTACCGCAGAATGTCGTAAGGGGGTTAACCGTGGTACCCAAATAAAATACAAAAAAAGCCGGTCATTTCAGATAATGACCGGCTTTCGGCTGGATGGGGCAAATGCGGGTGGTCTTACGGTTCTTTTTTAAAAATCGTCCAGAATCACCTCAGAACCCACCCGATGAATCAGGCCAGTTTTCCATAGTAACGCATTTTGGCTTTGCGGATAGAGGGTGGCATTTTGGCCCAGTTTTCTGGAAAGGTTTTGGACTGAAAATCGCGCAAGGCTCTAAACGCATCCTCAATTAACCGAAATGAAGCAACAACGCCATTTTCGTTGGCAACACAGTACCCTAAATCGTCACAGTCTACATAATATCCTTGTGTGTTCATGACCCACCTCCTTCTGTGTGAGATGTTTGTAAGTATTTATTTTGTCTTGTTTTTATCTTTCCCTTTCAATGACTTTAACGGCCACTCAGCCAAAACATTGAGCGAAATATCAAAACCGGATGCAAGCGTTGATTGCAAAATGATTCACTCTCCCAACCGACATCCCTTAGAATTCACATTCAACTTTTAATTCAATTACAGAAAGAACCATGCCAGAACTGCCCGAAGTAGAAACCACCCGCCGCGGCCTGCAACCCAAGGTGGAAGGCCAGGTCATCACCGACATCCTCATTCGCAATAGCCGCTTGCGCTGGCCGGTGGACGAATCCCTGCGGCAAAAACTGCCAGGCCTGGCGATTTTATCCATTCAGCGCCGCGCCAAATATCTGCTGTTGCAAACGCAGAAAGGCCACCTCATCATTCATCTTGGGATGTCGGGCAACCTGCGCGTTCTTCCCAAAGGCACACCACCGCTGAAACACGACCACATTGACCTGATTCTGGACAACGGCTACCGAGTGCGCTACCACGACCCACGCCGCTTCGGCTGCTGGCTGTGGACGGAAGACCCACCAGAAGCACACCCGCTGTTGACATCGCTGGGGCCGGAGCCATTGAGCGATGATTTTAATGCGGATTATTTATGGCAAACAGTGCAGGGTCGCAAGCGCCCGATCAAAACCTTGATTATGACCAACTCGGTGGTGGTCGGTGTCGGCAATATTTACGCCAACGAGTCGCTTTTTCTCAGCCGCATTCACCCGGCTCGACCCGCGGCCAGCCTGTCGCAACAGGAAATCGAAACACTGGTCAGGCACATTAAACAGGTGCTGGAAGCCGCCATTCTTCAGGGCGGCACCACATTAAAAGATTTTCTCAGCCCTAGCGGACAGCCGGGGTATTTTGAGCAGACACTGCACGTTTACGGTCGTGCGGGTCAGCCGTGCACCCAATGCGCCACCCCAATTGAAAAAGTCTTACTCAATCAACGTGCCGCCTATTTTTGCCCCAGTTGCCAAGCGCCCCCGCCGCAGTCGGCCCCAAAACGCCCCTAACCCGAATGTTTACCTTCGGTTCTTCGATTCATGAATTTGTGCTGAGATTGCGCAGAGCATTGGTTTCACAAGGAAATTTTCGAAGAAGTGTCGACTCCGCGATTACGACCG
>NZ_JBNGDN010000028.1:0-21921 GCF_049975065.1 Hydrogenovibrio sp. | reverse complement strand
GGCATCGCGCCGGATGCCAAATACGTCGTGGCCTTTTTCGGATAAGTTCAGTCCAAGGCGGCAACCAATGTCCCCGCAGCCAGCTATTAATACACGCGCCATAATCGTCCTTTTTGTTGCTGATTCATTGCAATTTCCGGCATAGTATCACAAAAAAAACAAAAGGGAATATAACAAATGTGTGACAGAGAAAATATTTTTGAGGCGTAAAAAAAGCCGCTCAGAGAGCGGCTGTAACGCGTTGATATTCCGAAAACGGATCAGAAGTTCATACGCAGAGAAAGGGTGTAACCGATTTGTGAGTGGGTAACTTTGTGTTCAGTCGCATCAGCTGGCATCATAGCTGCCTGTTGGTTGCCACTTTGTGCTCCGAGGCCTCCTGTGACAGCTCCTGTACTTACTGTTTTTGATATTTCAGGTGCGTAAACGATCGCGCCATCTAGAGCTAAGTTTTTGGTGAGTTGATAGCCGCCACCGAAGGTGAAGTGGGATTCCATGATAGCTGGAAAAAAGTGGTTGTTAAATAGATTGACGGCTTGATTGCTGTATCCACCTTGCGCAGCCGTTTTGCTTTGATCTAACGTGTCGATAGGGTCTTCGCCATAATTGTAACCAACCCCTACCCAGTAACGGTTGCCAGCATATTTTGCGCCTAAGCCAAATACGTTTTGGTCTTTCCAGTTAAAGTCTTTATAGCCTTTTGCGTCACCCCATTTGATTTGTTTGGCGTCAGCAGTCAACATAAATCCTTTGATGGTGTATGCGATACCGGCTTTTATTTCAGCTGGTTGTTCTAAATGATCAGAAAAACCGGATAGACCCAACCCATTGGAGGCTGTTGTGATCTGGTCTTTATATTTCATGTCGATCGCAGATTGATAGGCTAAGGCGAGTGTCATCCCTTCAAAGATGTCGAAATATCCACCAATGTTGTAACCGTACCCTAGATCAGATGACATACCGTGGCCGACATTTTTGCCCATAGGATCTGTATAGTTAATATCCAAGGCACCGTACTGAATGACTGGCGCAACACCGATACCAAATTTATCGCTGTTATAAGATATGGTTGGGGCGAACTTCATCAGCTGCAGGTTGCTGTAACCGTTAAAAAGTGCAGGTGAATCTTGATAGTCTACCCCCATTCCTGCAGACCCAAAAATACCTAAACCAAATGTCCAGTTATCTGTTAATCGAGTAGATAAAGATACTTCTGGAATAATATTGGTGTCATTAGCGCTGGTGTCGGAGGCTGCAGGACCCGGATAGGTGGCAATATTTGATGTCGCTTTAACACTTGGTTTGAATATGGTGCCGCCGATGGTAAATTCCGTGCCTTGGGATTTACCCAGTAGCCCTGGGTTGGTCAAGGCGTTTTCAGAACCGTAAAAAGCCGCCGTACCGGTGCCGCCTAGCGCGCGGGATTGGGCGCCCAAGCCGATCAGGTTGTCGCCGTTAGTCGCCAGTACAGGGGTGGATACCATCGCGGTAGTGGCGATGGCTAAAGCAAGTTTGGTTTTTTTCATTGAGTCTCTCTCGTCTAGTTAATTACTGTCAAGTCGTGAGCACCAAAGGTGCCCAAGGTGTGAGCGTATCGCGTCTTTTTACGAGCGCGTTTCTATCAAGGCTTAATATGCCGAAGGGGTGGGGCTTTTAATAATCAAAAAAACTTATCCGTGGCCAGATAGCGTTAATTCCGGTGCGCTGAGTGGGGTGTTTGTAACCTTTTTCGGTCTTGTTTTGGTATTAAGATGTTGATTTATAACATAATAATCGTTTGATTATATTATCTTTTTCTAATATATATTTCGCTTGCAGTAAGAATGAAAATAATTTTATGAACGCCTATGTTTTTTTTATTAACGGTTTCTAATATTAAAAAAGACTGAATTATTCCTTAATCGAAATAAGGTTAAGGCGTTGGTCAGAAGAGCGTAGCGGTATTGTGACCTGTAAATTGATAAAGCATTTGAGTGAATGAAGCGACTTGGGGCATAAAAAAAGTCCGCATTTGCGGACTTTTGGGTGTTTTGCATAAACGATTGTGGTGGTTGGTTAGAAAGCGCCTTCTTTGCCTTTCTGCAGCATTTCCCACATGGTGTTGCGAACCTGCATGGTGGCTTCATACAGTTCAGGTGGCATTTTTTTACCCATTTTGATGGCCATGTCCATGTTCATGGTGTAAATATGCAACCCATCGTCTTCTTCGATGATGTTCACACGGCATGGTAGGAAACCACCCATGGCTGGTGAGAAGTTAACCATTTTGCGAGCCGTTTCCGGGTTACAGAAAGACATAACGTGAAGGATTTTAGAGTCGATGCCGCGTGCATTCAGCTCTTCGGACAGCGGTAATTCACCTACGTTTTTGATATTGCGGTTGATTCCGACGTTGTTGATGGCGTCGATGACGTCTTCCAATTCAACGCCGTCTTCCACCTTGACTTCCCACATGGTGGCATCGGCAATGTCGCCATCCGCGGCAACCCATTTATCCCAAATTTGCATGAAAGTTTCACCGGCGCCGTCATTAAGTTGGTTGATGGCGTTGATGGTTCCGCAACCGCTGAGGGTCGTAATGGCACCGGCAACCAGTGCGGCTTTAAAAAAGTTTACAAGTTTCATTCAGTCTTTCTCCGTTATGTTTAACCCGAATATTTCATAAATTTGCACCGACCTTGCTTGTTACTTGATGTCACTAGCCCTATCTTCTCAGTCGGTCGTAATCGAGAATATGACACTTCTTCGAAAATTTCCTTGTGAAAGCAAGTCTCAGTGCAATCTCAGCACAAATTCATGTCACCTTCGGGTTGAGCGTCATTTTTAACCCGAATAATATTCAGGTCAGCGACCATCGTCAGTGGTCTTGTTTGATTTAAATCAATATCGGTTAGAAGATTACTCTTGTTGATTTGAAAATAAAAATTAATTTTTTTCTGGAAAGATAATATTCTTTTATGAAGATAATGTGTTCCTAATATAATTTTTTTATTGAATGATGATATTTCACAAGGCTAAAGGGTTTGAAAGCCAAGTAAATTCAGTATTTTATCGAATTTTAAGTCGCCGCTGGGATGAACGGAATGTTGCGGCCATTCTCGGTGAATCGGGTAATGTCTGCGGTAGTATTCATATTTTTTATGGGTCTCTAGAGTATTTTTACCGCGAATGGCGGCATCATCGGCTTCGGGGCGATAGCATTGCGCCAGTACTCGCTGCAGGTCGGTTTCGAAATCGCCTGTTGTCTGAGTGTTGATCGGGGCGGGTGGTGGCGGTAGCCGTGCGTCTATATTGATGTCAGGGGGTGTTTGCCAGTGCTGGCAAAGTGCCTTAAAGACCATGATGCTGCCGGCCAGTTTGGCGTCCAGCGAGTGTCCCGCGATGTGCGGGGTGGCAATGTTCGCAGTTTGGTAAAGGGTTTCGTCAATGTTCGGCTCGTTTTCCCAGCAATCGATGATATTGGCTTGGGTTGGGGTGTTTGCCCAGGCCTGCTCGTCAATAATGCCGCCGCGCGCCGCATTGATGAGGATTTGATGGGGTTGAATTTGGCTCAGTTTGTCGGCGGATAATAAATGATACGTCGGATGTGAACCATCATATTTTAATGGTGTATGGACGGTGATGATATCTGCCGATAAAGCGGTGTCCAAATCGACAAAGCCTGTGAGGTTTTCGTTTGCCACGCGTGGTGGGTCATTTAATAAAAGTGTCATGCCCAAGGCCGCCGCTTTGTCGGCCACGCGTTTGCCGACATGGCCGACGCCGATAATGCCGAGTCGCGTGTTGGCCAACTGAAACCCTTTTGAAACGGCAAGATTTACAATGTTGGTGATGACGTATTCGGCCACGGAATTGGCATTGCAGCCTTGCGCGGAATAAAAGGTGATGCCTCGTTGTTTCAGGTACGTTTGGTCGATATGGTCTAAGCCGACGACGGTGCTGCCGACAAACCCTACCCGAGTTGCATCGAGTAGGCGGGCATTGATTTGGGTGCGCGAACGGATAATCACGGCGTCCGCGTCTTTCAGGTGGTGTTGTGCAATGTCTTTGCCCGGTAACGTGGTTACCTGACCGAGAGACTGAAAGAGGTCATTGGCCAAGGGAACGGCATCGTCAATGACAATGTTTTTGATTTCTGACATAGTGGCTTCCTAGGTGGCGTTGATGGCGATATTTTTCACCCTGATTTTGTTGTGGGGTGAGTGTTGGTACGATTTTATCAAGCCTCTATTTGAGGGAAGGGTTTTATTTATGAATAAGACACACACGATGACGATCCCCGGTGCGGTGGGTGTGCTTGAGGTAAGAATGACCAGACCTGGTGAAATGATGCGGCCAGCCGCTGCACAGCTGATGGGGACGCGCTGGGTGGTGTTGAGCCATCCGCACCCACAGTTTGGCGGCACCATGAATAATAAAGTGGTGACCACGCTTGAAAAAGCCTTTCAGTCCTTGGGGTTTGGCACTCTGGCGTACAACTATCGTGGGGTGGGGCTGTCGGAAGGTGACTATGATGGCGGCGAGGGAGAATCGTTGGATCTGGCGTCGGTTGTGACTTGGTTGCGCGAACAGGTGTCGGTGGAAGAATTAATTTTAGCGGGGTTTTCGTTTGGCAGTTACGTGACCTTAAAACAGGCGGACTCATTATCAGCGAATGGGGTTTGTACGGTTGCGCCGCCGGTGTCCATGTATGATCTGTCGGAATTGTACCCGAACGCCCCTTGGGTTCTGATTCAAGGAAGTGATGATGAAGTGGTTGACCCTCAGGCCGTGCTGACTTGGGCGTTGAAAGCGCCGTCCAACCCCGATATTTTTTGGCGCTCTGGAGCCAGTCATTTTTTTCATCGTCAATTGATCTGGTTGCGTAAAGTGATCACGCTGGCTTACGCCGATTGAGGGATTATTCCGGCGAATTTTATGTTCACAAGGCGGCTAAGGTTCGTTGTCCGCAGGGAGAGGGGGAAAAGAATGGCGGCTTGACTAGAATATAAGAGAATTCTTATATATAATTTCTCGTCTTGAGTGCTCGGCCTGCTGACTTGGGTGCTATTAGTAATTCCTAATACTCTAATGAATTTGAGTTATCGCCCTAAGCGCGGTAATGTTATTTTTCATGCGTTGGGCGGGTTAAAGACTCCCTTGGTTATAAACTCTATTATGAAACGTTTAACCGATTTGAACTTAGGAAACATTATGAAACCAGCCGTGTTAAGGGTGTTGAAACCCTTGTCGTTACCGTTGATGTCCGTTTTGCTCTCAAGTGTCGCCGTGACAAGTCACGCGGCCGTTTTGGATTTCAAATCTTGTGTGAATGCGGCACTTGGGCAGAATCCCGAGATGGAGGTCAGTCAGTATCGCATTCAGCAGGCGGAATTCGCCCTGGCGGAAGCCGATGCCAATCGGATGCCGCAAATCACCGCCTCCATGACCGGCACCAACTCGAATAATGCTTTGAATGTGTTTGGTATGAAATTAAACCAGCGGGATGCGAGTTTCCGTGATTTTGGTTTTGCCGATATGAATAAAGGGGTAGATTATGTTCCTGGCGATTTGAATGAACCGGGGAGTTATACGGATTTCAATACCCGTCTGGAAGTGATGATTCCGGTGTGGAACGGTGGCAAGGTGTCCAGTTACCAGGATCAGGCCAAGGCTATGATTAAGGCCGCACAGCATGGTGATAAAGCCGTTCAGCAGTTTTTGACGTTTAATGTTTACCAGGCCTATGAAGGCGTGCATACGGCGCGCGCCTTTGTGGCGGTGGCCGAGCAGGCGGTGATTGCATCGGAATCCTATGTGCGCACTACGGAAAATCTGGTGAATCAGGGCGTGGTGGTGCGTTCCGAGCTGCTGAGTGCTAATGTGCATTTGTCGGAAGCGAAAACCGCCTTGGAAAAGGCGCAGACACAAGAGATGATTGCGTTAGACAATTTGAGAATGCTCATGGCAATGGATGAAAACGCCGCTTTGGACGTCGGGTCGAGAATGGATATTTCCTTGCCAGCAGGGTCTTTGGATGAGCTGATCGCCATGGCAACCACCACCAACCCGAAACTCAAAGCCACTCGTGAAGAATCCATCTCTAAAAAAGCGGCGGTGGATGCCGACAAGGCTGACCAGTATCCGCACTTTAATATCATGGTGCGCGGCGATGCGAATGATGAGAACCTTGGTTTTGAAAGCACCTCTTACACAGTCGCCGGTGTACTTTCATGGAAAATTACCGACTTTGGCGTGACCGCCAATAAAGTTGATCGTGCGCGCGCCCTCGCCAGTGAAAAACAGGCGTCCTTGCGTTCACAGGAAAACAAAACCCGTTTGGAGGTGTTGAAGGCTTGGCGCTCGCTGAAAGTGGCCGAAAAACAGGTCAAATCGCATAAGTTGGCCGTTGAGCAGGCGGAAGAGGCACAACGTTTGATTATGAGACGCTACAAAGGCGGCATCGCCACCATGACGGAAGTGTTGGCCAGCCAGGCTCAGTTGGACAAAGCCAGAGCCATTCTTGTGAATGCGGTTTTTGAAAAAAACATCCAAAAAGCCAAGCTTCGGCTTGAAACCGGCACCATGAGCGTCGAGCAGCTTTAAGCGTTACCCCTAGCCCGAATGTTGCTTGCATGAATTGCCGAACTAAGAGATCTGGAATAAGCAATCTCAGTGCAAAATGGTGAAATGTCGGACTTAATTAAAACCATCGAAAGTTAAATTTTATTAGAAGGTGAGCGAATGAAAACCCTATCCAAACTGATGTTGTCCAGCAGCCTATTGCTGTTGGTGGGCTTGAGCGGCTGTGAGAAAGACGTGCCCCAGTCGTCAGCCCCTGACATTAAGGTGCAAACCATTGAGGCACCAGTTGAAACGGTCAACCTCGGTACCATTCCGTTAAAAGCGGTGGTGCCGGGCGCGGTGGTGCCGGATCAGAAGGCGCAGATTGCTTCTCGGTTGATGGGTTATATTAAAGATTTTGACGTCAAAGTCGGTCAGGAAGTGAAAAAGGGCGAATTGCTGTTTTCCATTGACTCCAGCGATGTCAACAGTCAGATTCTGCAAGCGAAGTCCGCTTATCAGCAGGCTCAGGCGGCCTTAAAAGATGCTAAGCTGGATTACGACCGTTTTGCCAAGCTGTATAAAGAAGATTCGGTGTCAAAGCAACAGTTCGACAAAATGAATCTGCAATATCAGGTGGCGCAGGAAAACTTGGTGTCGGCTAAAACCGCTTTGAACCAAGCGCGATCGCAACTGAATTACGCCAATGTCAAGGCACCGTTTGACGGGGTGGTGGTCGAAAAAATGGCGGAGGCCGGCAGCCTCGCAGCACCTGGCAACCCGGTTCTGGTATTGGAGAACTTGACCTCTTTGAGCGTGCGGACTCAGGTGGGTGAAGATCTGTTTGCCGTGTTGCGGCCTGGGGATGAAGCCGAGGTGGTGATTGATGGTCAGCCTTTGCCGCTTGAGGGAACCATTTACACCCTAGTGAGTGCGGCGGATCCGAAAACCCGCACGCATACCGTGAAACTGAGTCTGCCGGAACTTGGCACCATTAACAGTGGTACCTTTGCTCGGGTTGGTTTCAAACGCGGTGAGCGCCAGACCATGATGGTGCCGAAAACGGCGATATTGAATCGCTCCGGCGTGGAAGGTGTTTTTGTGCTGGAAGATGGTAAGGTGAATTTTCATATGGTGCGCTTGGGCGAAGAGATCGGTGACAAAATCGAGGTCAAGGCTGGTTTGAATCTGGGAGACTCCATTGTGGTGGGTAATAATATAAGCCTTTTGAACGGCGACAACATAAAAGCGATTGAAGTGACGCAAATCCTAGAACCGGCGGAAAGTGAAGGGGCTGAATAATGTCAACGGCGGAACAAAAGACTTCGACAGAACTGAATATTGCCGGTAAGTTGGCGAAAGCGTTTATCCACTCTAAAATCACCATGATGATTATGATCGCGGTGACCTTGGCGGGTGTTCTGGCCTATTTGGTGACCCCGCGTGAGTACAACCCGCAAATCGTTGTGCCGGCGGCGGATATTATTGTTCCGAAGGGCGGCGCGACCCCAAGCGAAGTGCAGAATATGGTCGTCAAGCCACTGGAAACCATTATGGGGGCTTTGCCGGGCGTTAAACATACCTTTGGGTATGCGTCTAATGATTTTGGTATTGTCACCGTGCAGTTCGATGTGGGGGAAAACCAAGTCGATAGTCTGGTCAAGCTGTATAACCAGCTGATGCAGAATATGGACAAAATGCCGCCGGATACGCAGCAGCCGCTGATTAAGCCGATTAATGTGGATGATGTGCCGATTATGACGCTGGCGGTGACCTCCGATGAAATGTCGGGTTACGATTTGCGTGACGTTTCGTTAAAGCTGGTCGAAAACCTGCGTAACATTCCGGGTGTGTCCTTTACCGAAGTGCTGGGTGGAAAGAAGCGGGCGGTGAATGTCTGGCTGGATGCGCAAAAAATTGCTTTAACCGGTATGTCGCTGGGGCAGATCAGTGATATGTTGAAAGGCAGTAATGTCTCCCTGCCTGTCGGTGCCTTGGTGAATAATAATAAAGAAGAGCCGATTCGCGTGAACGGCTTTCTGGGGAATGCTCAGGAAGTGGGCGATATTGTTATCGGTTCGGAAAACGGTCGGCCGATTTATCTGAAGGACATCGCCCTTATTGAAGACGGACCGATGGAAACCGATACCGACACGCGTATCGGCTACGGCCCGAGCAGCGATAAGAAAAGCCGCAGTGAAATGCCTGCAGTGACCATTTCCCTAGCGAAAAAGCCTGGCACCAATGCGGTCACCGTGGCGGATGCCGTGTTGGAAAAATTGGCCGAATTGAAATTGAGTGTGTTGCCGTCGAATGTGGATGTCACCGTGACGCGTAATGATGGTGAAAAAGCCAATGCGGCGGTGAATCTGCTGATGGAGCATCTGGTGATTGCCGTGGCATCGGTGGTGGTGATTCTGATTCTGTTCCTCGGCTGGCGTGAAGCCGGTATTGTCACCCTGACGGTGCCGCTGATTTTATTTGTGGTGTTGTTTGTCGGCTACATTTCCGGTCAGACGATTAACCGCATCACACTGTTTGCATTAATTCTATCGCTTGGGCTGCTGGTGGATGCGGCCATTGTGGTGATCGAAAACATTCACCGGCACATTCACAACGGCTTTGATCCAGAGAACTTTGACGAGGTTCTGATCAAAGCCACCAATGAAATCGGCAACCCGACCAATGTGGCGACCTTTGCGGTCATTCTCGCCTTTATCCCAATGCTGTTCGTGACCGGAATGATGGGGCCATTCATGGCACCGATTCCGTTCAATGTGCCGGTGGCGATGATCGCTTCTCTGGTGATTGCCTACATTCTGGTGCCTTACGCTTCCTACCGTTTACTTGGCAAAAAAGCCATCAAAGAAATGCAGGCACGTGAGAGTCTTGAAACCCATCATGTCCACAAACCGGACTGGATGCAAACCCTGTATGAAAAATCCATTGTGCCGTTATTGGAAAGTCGCACCAAGCGAAATGTGTTCTTGTTTGTGGTGTTGATTTCTTTGTTTGCGGCCATGACGCAGCCGGCGCTGCAATTTTTGCGTGGTGACGGTATGAACAATCCGTTGCATTCGGGGGGCGTGGAAGTGAAGATGCTGCCTTACGATAACACCAGTACCTTCCTCGTGCAGGTGGACATGCCGGAAGGCACAGCGCTGGAAGCGACCGATATCGTGGTGCGTCGCGTTAACGATGTCATTTCGAAAACGCCGTTTGTCACCGATTACAGTGTCTATCTAGGCGATCATGCGCCGATTGATTTTGCGGCACTGGTGCGTGGCGACTTGATTAAAAAGGGTTCCAACTTTGCGCAGATTCGTGTCAATCTGGTCAATAAGCATGATCGTGATTTGTCGTCGCACGAAATCGTACAGATTTTGAACGATGAATTGACGCCGGTGCGTAAAGTTTTCCCAGGTGCTAATATCAAACTGTATGAAACCCCGCCCGGGCCGCCGGTAACGGTTCAGATTATGGCAGAGCTTTATGGGCCGGACTACGATAAGCTGAGAGCTGCTGCGATTGAAATCAATGCCAAAATGCATGACATTTACGGGCTGATTAACATTGATGACAGTGTGACGGCTTCGACGGAAAGTTACCAGATCAATATTGACCGCACTCAGGCCAATCTGTTGGGCATCGTGCCAGCAGAAGTGGCAAAGATGCTGCACGATTACATCAACGGTTATGAACTGGGTTATATGCACCTGGATAATGTGCGCGAGCCGGTTAATATCATTGTGCGTTTGCCGAGTTCGGAGCGAACCGTGCCTGAGCAACTGTTGTCGTTGAATGTGCAGTCACGATCCGGGGCATCGGTTCCGGTATCTGCGTTTGCCACCATTCAACAGGTGATGCAGGCCAAGCCCATTATCGGGCGCGATCAGCATCAGATGGTGATGGTGGGCGGTGAACTGCTGCGTTCAAGCCCGGTATACGCCGTACTGTCGATGGATAAAATGTTTGATGGCGTGACTTTGCCGGAATCGGGTGTGACTTTCCACACCGCCAACCTCGGCTTTGTGGAGGCCGAGCCGGACGATGTCATGAACTATTCCTTGCTGTGGGGTGGCGAGATGCGCCTGACATTGGATGTGTTCCGAGATATGGGCAGTGCCTTCATCGTGGCGTTGGTGTTTATTTATCTGGTTCTGGTCGGCTATTATCGTTCCTTTATGATGCCGGTGATTGTGATGGGAGCGATTCCGCTCACGATGATAGGGGTCTTTCCAGGTCACTGGTTGACGGGGCAGGCGTTTACCGCCACCTCGATGATTGGGGTCATTGCCTTGGCCGGTATCGTGGTGCGGAACTCGCTGTTGCTGATCGACTTCATTCTGGAGTATCGTGCGGAAGGCAAGAGCTTGAAAGACTCCGTGATCGAAGCCGGTAAGGTGCGTTTCCGTCCGATCTTGCTGACGGCACTGGCGATTATCTTCGGCTCCATGATTATGATTACCGATCCGGTGTTTGGTGGCTTGGCGGTGTCCTTGATTTTCGGCACGCTATCGTCGACGGTGCTGACGCTGCTGGTGATTCCATTGCTCTACTTTATCTGGCAATGGCACGGTGGGGTCAAATACACAGAAGGCGGACAAACCAAGCCCGCGTAAATAACCCAAAAAGGTTCAATATTCAAAACCGCCAGGCCTGGCGGTTTTTTTGTGTTTGATTTTAGGTAGTTCAGGCGGCCAGTCGTGCAGTGTGTCGTGGTCAGGTTTTCTGGCAGGCTTTCAGTGCGCTTTCAAACGCGGGCAGGTCAAAGGGTTCCAAGCTAAGTAACAACTCAAAGCGACTGTCTTTGCGGTAGGCGATCAATTCGCGGGTGGCATGGCCGTTGACCCATTGAAACAGCATTCTTGGACTGGTACCGACTCGGAAAACGCCTTTGGCGCGTTTGATCGAGTTGGGTGAGTCTTGAAAGTGACCTTGACCGAGGCTTTCCAATAAAGCAAAAAGACACTTCCAGTCGAAAACGGCCTCGTGGCTGAAGACCCAGCCGACGGCGTTTGTGTCGAGCTGGGTTTGCTGTAAGCGCTTTAATAGGTGGGGCCAATCCGCTTCCGACTCAGAAAATGAGGTGGTTTTTGCTTGGGCAGCCGAATGCGCATGGGGAGATTTTCCCAAGGTGAAGGCGTTGAAATGTTGTCCGCTTGGACGAAATTGGGTTGTGTGAAGATGAGGATGCATTAGGGATTCAATGGGGATGTCAGCCGATTCGGTGACATAAATGGCTTTTTTGGGCGGGTAGAGTTGCTCGCAATAGTCGCGCACTGTATGGATGGTGGCTTCTGAGACGCGGTCTTTTTTATTGAGAATGAGGACATCGGCCATATTCAGCAGACTTTGCAGAACGGTCAGTCGCTGATACTCGGCCAGACCCACCTGTTGCAGGTCAATCACGCTGAACAGGGTTTGAATTTCAAGGCGGCTTTCCAGCGTATTTTGAGTAAACAGATCCACTAGGGTGTCCGGTTCGCCGAGCCCGGTGGGTTCAATCAAAATTCGGTCAGGCTTTACCGTGTCCAGAAGTTCGATGACTCGGCTTTCCAGTTCCGATTTGGCCGTGCAGCAAATGCACCCCCCGGGAATCTCGGTTACTTGGGTTTGAGACGCACTTTCCAGGATTGCACCGTCAATGCCGACCGCTCCGAATTCGTTGACCAGCAGTGCCCAGTGTTCGTTGTCAGGTTTGTGCCGCAACAGCTGTCTTAGAAGGGTGGTTTTGCCTGCGCCAAGCTGGCCGGAAATAATGTTCAGTGCACATCGTTTAGGTTTCAGCATTGTCGTTCACAAGTCGGTTTCGCCGCAAACGCGATTACGTCCGGACGATTTGGCAAGGTACAGGCTTTTGTCGGCTCGGTCAAAAAGGGTATCCAAGGTTTCGTTTAATTGATACATGGCCACGCCGATCGATAATGTCAGTTTAATCGGTTTTTTGTCACCCTTGACGTACAGCGGACGCGCCGCAATTTTTTCGCGGATGCTGTTGCCCACTTTGCGTGCGGCGTCATAGCCTGTGTTTGGCAGAATGACGACAAATTCCTCGCCCCCTATGCGTGCAATATGATCCCGTCCTTTGGTTTCATTATGCAGGCTTTTGGCCAGATAACGCAGTATGCTGTCGCCCACCAAGTGGCCAAAGGAGTCGTTAATGTTTTTGAAATAGTCCAGGTCAAGCAGCAACAACGCAAAACTGCTTTGGTTGTCATTGGCTTCCTGCATCACTTTTTCCATGATTTCATTGAAGCCGCGTCGATTGGGGATGTTGGTCAATTCGTCGGTTTTGGCAATGGCCGTGGCTTTATCCAACTCTTTTTTCAGTTGTTTAATTTCACCGCTGGTTTCTTCAATTTGCACCTGCAGCGCCAGGGTTTCCTGCTGGTAGTTTTGAATGGTTGGCAGGATGTCTTGTTTAAGGTGCTGCAGAATTTCTTCCGGTTGGCGCAACGCATCGATATGGGAGAGCTGCGTTTCGAGCGTCTGGTTTTTGTGTTTGGATTGCGTTACCCAGTTTTCAATGAACAGCACTAATTGATTGATGATGCTCGAAAACTCATCGGAGTGCAGGCTGTGCTGTATCACGTCCGACCAGAGGGTGTTGAACAGCATGCGGGCGGAATTGTCATCGTAGGAGGCAAAGTTTAAAGCGTGCTCAACCTGTTCTGCAAGCGACGGATTGATTTTGACCATCATTTCATAAAACAGGGTGAAGTGGATGGGGTTGGCGTTGATGTCCAGTTCATTGAGTTTGTCGAGCACCTGACGCGAAATCGTCTGCGCTTTCGGGTTGGGCAGGGTGTAACGACAGTTGTCCTTTGATGCTGGCGGATTGGATGGCATGAAGATTCCATGGGATATAAAGATGTGTTGACTATAAACCTTTCAAATCGTAACGTCAATTCGGAGTTGTTTTTTTAGTGGGAGCTGAGGGTTTCACGAGTTTCATTTTTTTGTCATTTTTCGTTCATCTCGCTGTTATGTCATGTCGATAGAATGAGCCAGTCATTTTTATAAACGTCAAGAGAGTGCTCATTATGAAAAAGTTATTGATTGCCATGCTGGCCACAGGCGTTCTGTCTGCCTGTTCTGCAACGCCTGATAAATCCTCACAGGCCTCAAGCCAGTCTGAAGCGAAGGCACATGAAGCTCAGAATACGGATTTGTATGTTGTAATGGATAAACGCATGAATGTGTTTTACGATCCGTCACTCTACAAAGAGTATCTGCAGCATGGTGAAACCCCTTACCGTCGTACTTTTATCGGTGCTGGACCTGACGGTCAAACCGTGGTGTATGGCCTGACTGGTGCTGACAAGAAGAAGTCCACCAGTCCAGGTGAAGAAATGATGTCTGGCAAAATGGCGGCGGCTGAAGATTTCTATGGCGAAGTGATGGAAAAAGATCATAATCGTTATTATGTGTTCACCAGCTGGGATACGTTTGACGAGTTCGTTAAGCTGCATGTCGATAACTTCCGTTATTCCGACATCGGTGGTGGTCCAAACGGTGAAACTGTGGTGTATGTGTTGACCAAAAAAACCAGCAAGCAAAAGCCAGTTGAAGCTATTAAGAAATTCAAAGCCATGCACGGCATGAATTGATTTTAGCCGCTTTCCGGCTGCGCCGGAAAGCATGGCTCTGAATCGCAAAAAGCCAGGCCTGAGCGCCTGGCTTTTTGGTTTTGGATGCTTGCCCTGCGGTTTTATCGTTTAACGGTTTCGTGTAGCGGGCAGGTCTGAATGCCGATCAGGGTGTACAAAGGACACCAGCGGATAATCCCCGTTGCCAGAGGAATGATGCCAATATAAGCCCAAAGCCCCAAAACATCCGTGGCGGCCATGACGATCAGTGCGGTGCCGACTATAATGCGTAACCATCTGTCTAAGGTACCAATATTCATTAAGCGTCTCCTTTTCTGTAAAATAAATTGTTGATTTTAAAAATTGCGGATCAATTGTTAACGCTTTGCGCGCTAAAATCAACTGACTTTTTCATAACCTGATTAATCTGGAAGCCGTTTATGACAAAACAGAAAACTCAGTCGAAACATAAATTGCCTGGAGACGCTTATGCCGATCATATCCGTGCGCGTTTTTGGCTGATGGGGTCTGGCGGGACTTATGTGGGAATCGGTCGCGTGACCTTGATGGAAAAAATTGCCCGCTTGGGGTCGATAAATCAGGCCGCAAAAGAAATGGGCATGTCCTATAAGAAAGCCTGGGGATTGATGGAAGAGTTGAATCAAATGTTTGATGAGCCTTTGGTGGTCAAGGCGCATGGCGGTAAATCGGGCGGGGGCACCCGGTTGACTGAAAAAGGTGAGCAGGTGCTGGTGGAGTTTCGTCGTGTGGAACAGCAGTTGACGGCGTTCCTGCAATCCCAGTCACAGCAAGTGGCGGAAAACCTTGGCCTGCCGAGCTTGTCCAACGGCACCGCCACGGAAAGTGAAAAATGACCAGGCCTGGTGAATGTTGGAAACGTTTTTTATCTTGTTTAAACGCTTGACTTTAAGGCGAAAGTCGTTAAAATCCTCTTCTTTAATCCTTGCCCCTTCTTATTGCCCGTTAAACAGTAAGTGATTATTTGGCTCGCCGAATAGTTGGAATGGATTAGTAATTTATTTTTAGGACAAAGTTATGAGCACATTTGTTGCAAAGCCAGCCGAAGTAAAACGTGACTGGTACATTGTGGATGCCGAAGGTAAAACATTAGGTCGTATGGCCGCTGAAATCGCAGCGCGTTTGCGTGGCAAGCACAAGCCGGAATACACGCCGCACGTTGATTGTGGCGATTACATTGTCGTTATCAATGCGGAAAAAATCGCGGTCACTGGCAATAAGCGTAACGATAAAATGTATCACCATGTGACTGGGTATGTGGGGCATTTGAAATCCACAAACTTTGAAACCTTGGTGGGCAGTAAGCCGACTCGTCCGGTTGAGTTCGCCATCAAAGGGATGTTGCCTCGTGGTCCTCTAGGCCGTGCAATGTTGAAAAAACTGAAAGTGTATGCCGGTGCCGAGCACCCACATACAGCACAGCAACCTAAAGAACTAGACGTGTAAGAGGAATTTGAGAATGGCAACAGAACAATATTACGGAACAGGTCGTCGTAAAAGCTCAGTCGCGCGTGTTTTCATGAAAACAGGCACTGGCAAAATGACCGTGAACGGTCGTGACGTGAAGGAATATTTTGCGCGTGAAACCGATTTGATGGTGATTAATCAGCCTTTGGAAGCGACTGAAAATGTCGAAAAGTTTGATATGACCATCACGGTAAAAGGCGGTGGCACCACCGGTCAAGCCGGTGCGGTTCGTCATGGTATTTCCCGTGCGTTACTGACGTTTAACGAAGAAAATCGTTCGGCCTTGCGTCAGCGTGGTCTCTTGACGCGTGATGCGCGTGAAGTGGAACGTAAGAAGATCGGTCTTCGCAAAGCACGTCGTCGTCCACAGTTCTCAAAACGTTAATTTCGATTGCGTTTTACGGAACACAAAAAACCGCCAAGCTTGGCGTTTTTTTTATATCTGCTGATTTTAGCCCAGTGGGTGCTGTCGAGAAAACACGGTTCTACGATTTTGGCGCAACGTCATGCGATTAAAAAAGCCGCCAAGAAGCGGCTTAAAATTAGGCTGAAGATGGTTCCTAGAAGATCGTCGCCTGAATGGGGCGTGATCAGTGTTCAAAACGATCCATAAAGTTGGGTTCATCGCTGTAACCCCCCGGAATGTTTTTGGTGACAATCGCTACGGCATCGTGTGGATGCAGGCTTTCCAGGTGATTAACGCGCACCCAATAGTCTTGATATTCGGGGCAGCTCTCCAGTTTGGCTTGTATGCGACGTGCCGCGTCTTCACAGAACATCAGATTGGTGGCGTTCAAACGGGCAAACTCCTGTTCGTCCTCGCGTTTCACCGTGGATTGCACCGGTGTTTTCACCGCGTCTTCTATCTGGTTGATGACGGTCGATAGGTTCAGTGCGTGCGCGGCGGTGACTTTCAGTTTAATCTGGGCGTAAGAGCGTTGGCTGTGCGGCGTGGCACAGATGCCTTCCGGCGTGCCAAGCCATTCCAACACTTGGTTGTAGTCCAGTGCTTGACCGCTGAACTGCTGTTCGAACGCTTCCTGAATCAATTGGCGTGACAAGGCCGCAGAACAAGGGCAAGTGGACGAATAGGGCACGCTGATGCTGACTTCGCATTCGTATTGCCCGTCGCGCATTTCGCCGCGCAGGGTGCATGGGTAGTGCTTCCAGCCGGAGTTGTCAGATTTCAGCGATTGCCGTCTTTCATAGTAGTCGAAACGGAATTCAACAAAGGCGTTTTGACTCAGCTCCTGGTGAGAGTCGATGAAGCGTTGCAATATCGCTTGAATACTCGCCGGGGTTAAAGGTTCTTTCGAACCGTTTTCATCCAGAATCAGATAGAGGCGCGACATGTGAATGCCTTTGCTGAGGGGGTCGTCCAGACTGACGTAGGCCTGTACCTGTGACGACAGGGTCAGGGTCTGGTTTGCATCTTGTTGGATTTGGATGGGCAGTTCAATGCCACTCATTCCGACCCAGTTGAGTTTTCCCTGTGGGTCTTGGTGGGGCTGGCAAGCGATATCGGGCATGTGCTTCGTCATGCAATTTCCTTCGGCTTAGATTGAGGGCTTTATTCGATCCGCCCGGATCAATAAAGTTGCGCTCATATTTTAAAAAAGAGACTAATTATATCACGTCTTGTAAGAATCGGTGTCATTTGGCTCGCTCGAATAAGCCCAGTGAGATTCTGCGAGACTAACAGGCGGCTAGTCCCGTTCGATGAGACAGGGCAACAAAGCGGTCTCCAGTTGTTCAATCAAGTGTTGCGCAGGGTCGGCGTCGAAGCCTTGATCTTCAGGTATTTCAAATAATAATTCCAAGCGGCTGTCGCGTCGCCAAGCCACGTCCTGCCATGTGATCTGTCCATCGACAACGTTGATCATTTGCCATTCGTTCCCCGTCCGAAGAAGACCCTTTGCTCGAACCAGGTGGCGTTGTTGTGTGATAACGTCTTTGAGCGCGACGCGATTGAATTGAATGTGGGCATCGAATTGCCAGCCGATGCTGAGGGTGTCAGCTAGGCGTGTTTTCATTTGCAGAACCTGGGGTAACTTGGATTTGCGCACCAAGGCGCAGGCCTGGTTAATTTGATGGTGTTTTGTGTGAGCCGCTAAACCGCTGAGCAGGGTGAAGGTCGGTTGCATGGCGCGGAAATCCACCAGGCCTGGCGGAAAGCGAACGGCTTGATCCAGGCGGGTGTGCAGAATGGTTTCCTTTGGCGGATAGGTTTGCTGGAGCAATTGTTCGGCTTGTTGGATGTCGTCGCGGCTGGCGAGATCGATTTTATTGAGCAATACGGTATCGGCCAGCGAGACCAGATCGCGCATGACGGCGGATTTTTCCCAGCGTTGAGGTGTCAACTGTTGTGGGGTGATGATCAGCAGAACGCCGGCTAAACGAATATGGGGATGGAACGCCTTGAGCGTGTCAATGATGTGTGCCGGATGCCCCAGTCCAGTGGGTTCGATCAGAATGCGATCCAGGGGCTGTTGCAGCAGTTTTTGCAGCGCCTGACGGTAACCGAATTGGGCGCTGCAGCAGATGCAGCCGCCGGTGACGTCTTCGATCCAGTGGGCGTCGCCATCGAGCGTGGCCGCATCAATGCCGATTTCGCCGAATTCGTTGATAAGCAGCCCCCAGTGTTCATCGGCAGGACTTTGTTGTAATAGCTGATGGATGGCCGTGGTTTTACCACTGCCGAGCAATCCGGTTACCAGCGTAACGGGAATGGGCTGGTCGGGTTTAGAGGTCTTGGCCATCCAGCAAATCGTTGACGAGTTCGTCTTGTTTTAGGTGAATGCCGAGGCGTTCACAGATGATTTTGGCGTCGCGATACGCGTTGCCCAAACAGGTGGTGGCACCCGGCGATGGCGTCATATTGAAAATGAGGTTGTCGTTTTCCGGCAGAATGCTGGCTTCGCCCAGCTTGAGTTCCATCGTGTTTTTGTCGATCACCTGGGGGCGAACGCCACCGTAGCCTTGCGCATAGGTTAAATCTTGCGTGGTCAGGTCTGGCAGAATCTTGCGGGCGTCTTTGACAAACAGTTTTTTGTTCAGCCAAGGCACTTCAAATAGAAAATTACGGAAGATGTAGTTGCGAATGGTGCTGTCTTTCATCAGATCCCAAAAGACGCGCAGCACCTTGCGATCCAGTTTGAGGGTGCGCCAGAAATCGCGATAGGTGCCACCGGTGTAGCGTTCCAGTTTCGGCAAGGCCAAAGCGGTAGGGCCCAGTCGGGTTTTGTCTGGTTCGGTCAAGTCAGGGTCGCCGTGCAAGGCGGCAAACGGCAGTTTGTCGTTCTGCAGGGTGTAGACTTTTCCGTTGAGCATTTTCGGCGCAAAATAGAAACTACCGGCCATCGGTAAGGTGGATAAGTTCATGCCGTGCCCAAGCTGGTTGGCCAGCAACAAACTGTGTGCCCCGGCGGAAACCACGACAAAGCGCCCGGCATAGGAGCCGTGAGCGGTTTGCAGTTCATAGTGGTCTTTCAGCGGAATAATGCGATCCACGCGGGAGCTGAGGGAGACACGAATGTCTTTGCCGGTTTTGCGGGCGCTGTCAATAAAGGATTTCGACAGCAGGCCGTAGTTAACGGCGGAATATTCATCGGTGCAGCCGCTGGCGAGTATCGGCTCGGGGCGGGGTTGGCCGTCTTTTAAGGCCACTTTGGGTTCGATTTCGGCGATTTTTTCAGCGTCCCAGAGTTCCATGTAGGGAAAGGCCTCTTTGAATTCGTCGTGACGTTTTGCTAAACGCTCGCATTCGTCGTCACCGACAGCGAGAATCATTTTCGGGAACTTGAATAGAAAATCGTTTTTGCTGACCTGCTCGGCGTATTTCACCAGCATATTCGCCGTGCGTTTCACGGAAATGGCTTTTTCAAGCGTATAGTTAGTTTCAATGTCACCGCAATGGAGGGTTTGGCTGTTGCTGCGTGCATTGGAGTTCAAAGGGGCAAGTGAGCCGTATTTTTCCAGAATGGCAATGGATTTGACATCCGTGTACTTGGCCAGGGTGTAGGCCAACGCGGTTCCGGTGATGCCTCCGCCGACGATGACGACATCGAAAATTCGATTTTCCATAGAAAGTTACAATCCAGTTTAGATTCCAGTGAACCGTTAATTATATAAAAATTGATGGGGTCGTGACGAGTTTCCAGGACTGGAAATATTAATGCGGTTGGATAAAACGGTCTGTAAAAGGGATTTCATCCCTTAATCCAAAACGTCATGACGTTTTCGGGTTGGGCGGATCGAGTTGGCACTGGCGGGGTTGAATGGTTTCGTAGCCTTCCAGTGCCGAGCGGTCGGCTTCGCATTCCGGCAATTGGCTGAAAAAGGGCTCCAGGGTGTCGAGATTCATCGGCGATTGCAGTTTGCGGTTGAGTTGGTAATGCACCCAGGTGCCTTCGCGCCAAAACGTCACCAGTTCGGCGTTTTTCAGATAGGTTAAGTGGCGGGAAATGGTGCTTTGACCTTGCGCTAAAATTGCCACCAGGTCGCACACGCACAGAGACGGTCTGAGCATTAGCAGGTGCAGGATTCGAAGCCTCAAGGGTTCCGACAGGGCTTTAAAAAATTGGCTGGTTTGGTCGAGGGTCACAGTTCGTATCCAGTGCGCGGGTGAGTTGTGGGGTGAGTCGTTTCAAGCCCGAAAAATCAAAAAGATTATTGTAGCACAGTGCGCCGTCAGTCGCATTTGGTGCTGAATATGACGTTTTGATGTCAAATGCACCGCGGGGGGTTGTTGTTGTCTAATGGATGCTTTATTATATCTGTTTATGCGGATATATTGATTTTAAGATGGTTAAAAGGTTAAGAGGCTTATGAAAGGGAATCTAATGGTACGTCTGATGACGTTGCTGGTGTTGCTGGGGGTTGTTTTGGCGCATGTATCAGGTCAAACCGATTTGTTGGGATGGAACTGGTTGTGGTTGGCGGTGTTGGTCAGTGTTATGGGGTTGCAGGCGACCTTTACCGGTTGGTGTCCGGCGGAAATGTTGGGTAAGTTGTCCAAATCCGGTGAATGTTGTCCTAGCGGCCATTGCGGCTCCACGTCGCAAGTGGCCGCCACAGCGGACGAGGTCAAGCCTTGTTGTGAATGGTGATAACGCCTCTCAAGCAAGCGCCTCAACCGGATGTTGCGGCGGTGAGCCGACCACGGAAAAAACCGCCTGTGGCGTTGATTACGTGAATGACGGCAAGGTGGTGAAGGTGTTGGGCAGCGGCTGCACCAATTGTCAAACCACCGCCAATCTCATTCAGGCCATGGCCGAAGAGTTGAACATGCCGATTGAACTGGAAAAAGTCGAGGATTTTGCGGAAATCGCGGCCTACGGGGTCATGAGTACGCCGGGTGTGGTGATCGATGAAGTGGTGGTGCCTTCCGGCGGCATTCCGTCTCGTGAGCAGATTAAAGCTTGGTTGTCATAAAAAGATCAAATCATTGTCACCGTCTCCGGTGGTCTCAGAGCCGGAGCCCATGTATTTTAAATGTTAACCCGAATATTTCACAAATTTGCACTGACCTTGCTTGTTCCTTGATTCCACAAGAAATATTTTCTCAGTCGGTCGTAATCACGGATACGACGCTTCTTCGAAAATTTCCTTGTGAAACAAAGAACTCGACGCCCGAAGGGGTAAGTCGAGAAACCAATGCCCTGCGCAATCTCAGCACAAATTCATGAAACATTCGAATTAAAGGAGTTTACAGATGTTTAAGGTATTATTTTTATGTACCGGCAATTCCAAACGCAGTGTTATAGCCGAAGCCTTCTTGAACCATTGGGGGAAAGGGCGTTTCAAAGCCTACAGTGCCGGTAGCCACCCTAAGGATGCGGTGCATCCAGATGCGTTGGCGCTGCTGGAAAATTCCAAAATTCCGATGGCCGCACCGCGCACCAAAAGCTGGGACGAATTTGCCTAGCCGAATGCGCCGAAAATGGATTTTGTGATTACCGTGTGTGATAAAGCCAAAGGGGAAGTTTGTCCGATTTGGCCCGGCCAACCGATGACCGCGCATTGGGGTGTGGAAGACCCGCAACGCGTGGAAGGGGATGACCCTTTGAAACAGTACAAAGAGGTGTTGAGGGTTTTGGATACCCGGATTAAGTTGTTTACCATTCTGCCGTTCGAGAAGCTGGAAAAATTAAAGCTCCAACAACAATTAGATGCAATTGGCCTAGAGCGCGGTGATGAAGTCGAATAATAAGGAAGTGAATATGAAAAAATTACGAGTGGCGATTAATGGGTTTGGGCGCATGGGGCGTTTGGCCTTGCG
>NZ_JBNGDN010000027.1:0-22027 GCF_049975065.1 Hydrogenovibrio sp. | reverse complement strand
TGAATCGACGACACAATTCGTGCCTCCGAATTCATCAGCGTTCCATCCCAGTCAAAAATCACGCACTGGTATTGCCTTGTCATGTTCTCTCTCCCCGCAAATTCATCAAGGTTAATTCAAAATCGTCATGCAACGGCGCTTCCACTTTTTGCCAGGCCTGGGTCACTGGATGCTCAAACCCCAAATACTGCGCATGCAGCGCCAAGCGCTTCATGCCGAGTGGCTTGAACGTTTTGTTAAAGCCTTTGTCGCCGTATTTATCATCGCCAACAAGCGGACAGCCTTGTGACAAGGCGTGCACACGAATCTGGTGGGTTCGCCCCGTTTTCAAGCGCACCGCCACCAAGTCGCATTCGGCAAAGCGCTCTAGCACCCTAAAATAACTCACCGAAGGCTTCCCATCCGCCGCCACCTTGACCAAACGCTCACCCGATTGCAGGGTATTTTTCTGCAGCGGCAGATCAATCTTTTCCAAGCCCTTCGGCCAATGCCCAGTCAACAGCGCCAAATATTCTTTAGTCATCTTATTTTCACGAATCTGCTGATGCAGTGCTTTCAATACCGAGGCTTTTTTCGCCAGCAAAATACACCCGGAGGTCTCACGATCCAGACGGTGCACCAATTCCAAGCGTTTTGCCAAAGGGCGCAAGGCACGCACCACTTCAATCAACCCCCACTGAATGCCGCTGCCGCCATGCACCGCAACACCGGACGGCTTATTAATCACCATTAAATCGTTATCTTCATAAAGAATGCTGTCCTCAATCCGTTGCAACTGCCCCTGCGGCACAGTGGACTCGGATTTTTCCGGCACTTTGATGGGCGGCACTCGCACCTGATCGCCGGCCACCAAACGCGCATTCTGCTTGACCCGCCCTTTATTGACGCGCACCTCACCTTTTCGAATGATTCGATAGATGAGTGTTTTGGGCACATGACGATACTGACGCATCAGAAAATTATCCAAGCGCTGCCCTTCATCCTCCAAGGTCACCTCATAATATGTCACACCCATGCCAACACTTCCTTATTGTCATCCATCCATCCGGCCTGACGGTAATATTCAAACCAGAACGCATTTTACCAGCAAACCTCTGCGCAAGCAGCAGAAGGTGCCTATCAAACACACGTCCCCACGGATTCAAAACGCCAGCAAGGTCGGTGAAAATGTGTGAAACGAAACCGCAAAAGCCGCTACTCAGGTCAGAACACCCAGGCGCACAAAGAATTCAATTGCATGACACCCCACGCGGTGGTATATTAAGCGCGCAATAGAACAATCTGAACCGCTGTTTTGCACACCTTATTTGAACGAAGGCTATTCGTGGGTCATGCAACCTCCCGAAAAATACATTTCGGAAATAGCCCTCAAACCAGCGGTTTCAAAACGAATTTTAACCTGAAGTGATCAGGTCATCAGACTGTAGAAGAGCATAAAAAGTTCGCCGTCGCACCCGCAAGCAAACGCGATGTTCATAAGACGCCGGCACAACCACACGAGATACGAAACCCGACTTTAAACTTAAGCAAACCCTAAAAATAAATCAGAACCGCAGAACACTGCCCTTCTGATTGGCTAAGAGCTTTCACCGACTGTCCCGAGTCGATTCACAACATTCGATAAACAGCTCGACAACCACGACCACCTCAAAAAAACCGCTCCCCCACCGACAAAAGGTGACGAATGCGGCCATAATAATAAACGGGTGCGTCAAGAAGCCCCTACTTTGCTTAAACTCGGCTTATCCATCTCGTATTATCCTTCCCAGCCAGACCTGCGACCTTCCTTTTAACCTAATAAAAGAGAATCGCATGAAAAGAATGCTGATTAACGCAACGCAACCCGAAGAGGTGCGTATTGCCTTAGTCGATGGTCAAAAACTCTATGACCTAGACGTTGAAACCCCACATTATCAAAAGAAAAAAGCCAATATTTACAAAGGCGTTGTCACCCGAATCGAACCCAGCTTGGAAGCGGCGTTTGTCGATTACGGCGCAGAACGTCACGGTTTCCTGCCCTTTAAAGAAGTGGCGGAAGAGTATTATCCCGACAATGCGGGTTCCAACCACCCCTCCATCCGCGACATCCTGACCGAAGGCCAGGAACTGATCATCCAGGTTCAGAAAGAAGAACGCGGCAACAAAGGCGCGGCACTGACCACCCAGATCACCTTAGCCGGTCCCTATGTGGTGATGATGCCAAACAACCCCAAAGCCGGCGGCATTTCACGTCGCATCGAAGGCGACGAGCGCTCGGAAACCCGTGACGCCCTGAAGGATCTGGACATGCCGGAAGGCATGGGATTGATTATTCGCACCGCAGGTGTCGGTAAATCCACCGAAGAATTGCAATGGGGCGTTAACTACTTGGTGCAACTTTGGGAAGCCATTCAAAACGCGGCCAAAGACAAACGAGGCCCCTTTCTGATTCATCAGGAATCCGACATTGTCATCTTAGCCATTCGTGACTACTTGCGCCAAGACATCGGCGAAATCATTATCGACGACATGGAAACCTTCCATAAAGCGCGTGATTTTGTGCAACACGTCATGCCGCAACAGGTATACAAAGTCAAACCCTATCAAGATACTGTTCCTTTATTCACACGCTTTCAGGTCGAATCACAGATCGAAACCGCTTACACTCGCGAAGTCATTCTGCCTTCCGGTGGTGCCATTGTCATTGACAATACCGAAGCCCTGACATCCATTGACATCAACTCCAGTCGCTCCACCAAAGGCGGAGACATCGAAGAAACGGCGTATCACACCAATCTGGAAGCGGCGTGTGAAATTGCCCGCCAACTACGGTTGCGCGACATCGGTGGCCTTGTCGTCATTGACTTTATCGACATGCACTCCAATCGCCACCAGCGCGACGTGGAAAACAAAATGCGTGATGCCGTCAAGTCGGATCGCGCCCGCGTACAAATTGGCAAAATCTCGCGTTTTGGACTTTTGGAAATGTCGCGCCAGCGTCTCAGACCCTCCATTGAAGAATCGACCCAAATGGTCTGTCCGCGCTGTAAAGGCACCGGCGTCATTCGCGGCGTTCACTCCCTAGCCTTGTCGCTTTTAAGACTGCTGGAAGAAGAAGCGATGAAAGAAAACACCCGCCGCGTGACGGTGCAGCTGCCGGTGGACGTAGCCACCTTCTTGCTCAATGAAAAACGCCAACAAATCATTGGCATCGAAGATCGTCACAACCTGCACCTGCTCATTATTCCAAATGAGCACTTAGACACCCCAGATTACTTGATCGAGCGCACCCGGAGTGGCGATGAGGCCACAGTGGAATCCAGCTACAAATCCAAAACGATTGTGCCCAAAGATGAAGCTCGCCCGCAAGCGGCCAAAAACCTAATCAAAGAAGAACCGGCCATCAAAAACATGGAACCCAGCGCACCGCCAGCGCCCACTCAACAGGAAGCCAAGCCAGGCCTGTTTAAGCGCCTTTGGAAGACCCTGTTTGAGTCCGGCGACGAAAATACGTCGCCATCGGAGCCATCGCAAACACGTGACGACTCGGGCAACAAGTCGCCGCGGAATGGTCGTTCGCGCCCCCAAAACCGTCGCCGATCAGCCGACCAAGGCGAAGCCGCCAAAAATGATAAACGCCGCGACAATAAGCGCAATCAGCGCAACGAGGCCACCGGGGAAGACGCGCAAACCAAAGGCGCTCAAAACGACGGTAACGACAACAAGCGCCGCCGTTCACGGTCACGCAACACAGGTCGCGCCGAAAACGATCAAACGGCTCAGAGCGCAAACACCGAGACCAAACAGGACAGTTCGGAATCCCCTTCTGGGGCAGCCAACAACGGCCGTGCACGCAATCAAGATAACCGCGGCCAGGATAACCGCGACAATAAATCAAAGCGTCGTGCCGATGACACAACCAAATCCGCTCAGAATAATCAGCCGGATGATGCCTCCGCGCCTCAGGAAAACACTCCTTCATCCACAACGGATAAAGCGTCCGGTGGTGCGGCTTCCGAACGTCCTCGACGCCGCAGTCGCTACAATACCCGCAGCTTCAACAGTCGTCGTCGCAAGCCGGAAGGCGCTGAAAACATGTCCATTCACAGCTTGTCGCCTCAAGCCGAGCAAACGACCGCACCCAAAGTTGCCGACACCGATGCCGATACGACAGCCTCCACCCAAGCGGTGAAGGATTCGGCACTCAGCTCAAAAGATACGCCTGTGAAGGAGACTCTAAATGAGACCTTGACCGCTGAAGCGGTTACCACCGCGGAACCGCCAAAATCGTCGGAATCCAGCGAAAAAATGGCATCATCAGAACAGGCCGCACCGCCAACCACGCCCGAGACACCCATGGACACAGAAACTGAAGCCTCCCAAGCACCGTCCAAAGCGTCGTCCAAAGCGGATCAAGTTGCAGAGCCTGAGGCGTCAAAAAGTAAGACAATCGCCGAAGCATCCGAGTCGGAACCCCCTGTGTCCGATACAAATGACATGCCTGAAGCAACCGAGAAACCGGTTCACAAGGAGTAAAGCGAGAGCGGCTCGAAAAGGGCTAAATTATTTCGGTGAACCTGAAACAAGAAATGCCCATCGCCTATGGTCACGGGCATTTTTCTTTTTGACAACGCACAATTCGGATGAGCCGTGAGCCGCACGGCTACCAGCCGAGCCATTATTCACAAATGCTTGCGTTTAATCTCATTGAGCAGCCCTTCTGATGCAGCGGTCACCATATCAAACACCTGTTCAAACCCCTGAGGTCCACCGTAATATGGATCCGGCACTTCCCGTTGCGCATAATCTTCGGCAAACTCTAAAAACAAACGAATTTTGTCACGATGCTCCGGCAGCGCCATGTCCATCAAATCGGCATAATTGGACGCGTCCATTGCCAGCACATAATCAAACGTAATCAAGTCGCCCAGGTCCACGGGGCGCGAGCGCAAATCATCCATAAGAATGCCACGCCCCTGCGCCACTTCAATGGAGCGAGCGTCGGCGGGTTTGCCCTTATGCCAAGAAGCTGTTCCGGCGGAATCAATGAGAATGTCCTTGTGCAAATTCTCCGCCAGAACCAAATTACGAAATACAGCGTGTGCTGTCGGTGAGCGGCAAATATTGCCCAAACAAACAAAAATGACCGAAACTTTATGACTCATACGCTTGATCTCTTTTAAAATAGACCTTTGATTGATTCAGAGATTGGTGCAAAGGTCACGGGTTAGAATTCGTTTGGCGTTATTCTAACCGGATTTTCTGCAAAAACCACCCATTGTTGCGCCGTCGTCGCCGAGTCTGGGCGTCATGGTGTGAACTCGGAATTTTTTGAAAAACGCCTCAAAATACGTAATTTTTAATGCTTTTAAGAGTCTCGCGCCTCCATGCCACCCAACCTGATGCCACCCAACTTGACACCCTATCGTACAGACGTACCCTTTCAGCCATTTGACCAGGCCTGGTTAATTTACGAAGATGCCGACCTGATCATCGTCAACAAACCCAGTGGTTTACTGTCGGTGCCAGGGCGCAAGGTGCACCCGCAACACAATCTCATCGCGCAAGTGCAAACCTATTGCCCTTCGGCTTTAATTGTCCATCGGCTGGACATGGACACCTCCGGCCTGATAGTCTTGGCGAAACACCGCGAGGCACACCGCCACCTGAGCATGCAGTTTCAAAACCGTTTAACCCAAAAACAGTATCAGGCGATTTGCTTCGGTTATCCCAGCCAAGCATCCGGTCGAATCCATGCGCCCATGCGCTGCGACTGGGAAAGACGACCGCTGCAAATAATCGATTTTCGTTATGGCAAGTCTGCTTGCACCCTTTGGCATGCCAAACCGTTGCCTAACGGCTTGAGTCAAATGACCTTAACCCCGGTTACAGGACGCTCACATCAGCTCCGGTTGCATATGAAACTGCTTGGTCACCCGATTCTCGGCGACAACCTCTATGCCGATGCCATCCGTGACCGCTTAGCCCAACGCTTATTATTACACGCCAGCGAGCTTCAGTTCTCCCACCCTGTCACGGGCCGCCCCATGCATTTCCAGCACTCGGTTGATTTGACAAAATTTGTGAATGGCACATATTATGCTTAGTGTTTTTTAAAAGCCAATTTTAGCCAATGCCTTTGAGGTGGCGTTACAATGGATTCAAGCGATGGCTGTGCTCAGAAAAACCAATGAGTCAGCACATGAGCGCTTTGTCCCGTCAATGACCGGTGCAAAAGCCTCCATACATTTTAGAAGGGTTTAGACATGACTGTGGATATGGAAAAAGACGATCTGGCAACACAAGAAATGCTCAAAATGATGGAACAGGAAGAAGCGGAGGCTGCAGAACCCGCCTCCGAAATGGATGATGCTGACGACCTCTTGGATGCACTGGATCAACTGGATGCAACCACCGATGAGCATGAGCTATCCGGCGATGTACCCGACACGGACATCCCCCCAGAAGAGGCCCCTGCAGAAGAGGATGCTACAGAAGAGGAATCTGAAGAAACCGCCAAAGCAATCGCTGAAACATTGCCAAACCAAGCGGCGGATGACGGCTTGCCCGACATCGAAACCGACTTGGAAGATCATTCCGCCACTTCTGAAACGACAGAAGAGACGCCCGTCAACCAGAACGATTCTTTAGACGATTTGCTGGCGGATGATGATGACGAAGCCGCCCCCGAAGCGGCTGACACCGAAGCGACGGACGACGATGCGGTTGCAAGCGAAATGGCGGAAATTGAGAGCGATTTTCAGGACGAAGCCTTGGAGTCGCTTGCCCTCCCCGAAAACGCGTCTGAGTCTGAAAAACCGGATTCAGTGGAAGAAACCTCACCGAAAGTGGAAGCGACTGAAGAATCCGCAGAATCAGCTGAATCAGAAGATTCTGAGACCATCGAAGAATCAGCGGCTTTGGACGATTCCGAAGCGGATCAGGAAACGGAACCGGCTATGGCGGAAGAAGCAACAAGCGAAACCGAGGACACCGTCGATTCCGAAACGACCGACTTGGATGCGCAACTGGATACGGATCTTGAAGACGATTTGCCCTCCGAACCGGAAACGGATGCGGCCACCGACCATCCAGAAGAACCGTCTGACGAAACGCTCATTGAGACCGAAGAGACTGCGACGGAAGACACTGGAGACATGACCGTACAACAGACCGCGACCAGCATCGAAACCATGGAAGAGGCCATTTCCATCGACCAGGATGTGCAGAAAATCAGTGGTGAAGTGGCTGAAACCGCACGAGAAGCCACCCGTCTCGCTCTAGAAGTTTCTAAAAAAGCCCAAGCCTCGGCCGATAAAACCCAAAAGGCGATTGAAGCGACCTTCTTAGCCACAGAACGCGCTTTTGAAGCGGCAAAGCAAGCGGGCTACGAAATTGAACTCTCGGAGCTGAATCAAATCGCTTCGCCTGAAGAATTGCAGCAACTACTGAGCGAAATACGCCAAAAAAATCGTGAACTCAAAGACACCAATGATTCTCTCAGAAACCGAATCAGCAGCTTGAGTAAAAAATAAAGGCCTACAACTATGAGTGATACAGCGGACGATTTACTGGACGAGTTGGAGCAGCTGGAAAGCGCCTCGGAAGACATGCAAAGCAAGGTCGAACAAGCCTCTCGCACACAGGCGTCTTTCAGTGCCACGGAAACCACCAGCCATTTAGACGCGGCCGCTTTATCTCTGGAAGCGGCTAAAACCGCACAGTTGGCGGCTGAGCAAAGCCAATCTGCCGCTGAAGCCGCTATCAAACTGTCGCATGAACAAAAAGCACAGATCATTGAACTGTCCGACTCCAATGTGGCTTGGCGTCAGTCTTTGCGTGTGGCTTCGAATGATTTAAAAAAGGCCAAAGATGCCATTACCATTATGTTGACGGTCACCATTACCGTCAGTGTGGTTTCGGTCGGAATCATGAGCTGGCTGGTTTACAGCCTAAACAAAAAGCAGAACGCTTTAAAAGGGGATGTATTGGATGTCATCACCACTGAAAACACCCTGTTTAACAAAAACTTAAATCTCAAAGTGGATCAACTCTCATCGTTAATTGAAGCCTTGGCTGCGGACATTCAACGCCTGAGTCAATCCACTTCAGCCGCACAGCCGGCACCGGCCCAAACGGCACCGCAAAGCGATCAAAAGAATCCAGACAGTGCCAATTCGACTGAAATGAATGGCCAGCCAGCGTCCCAAGACGCTGACTCAAGCCCCTCAGTGACGGCACCGGTGGATACCCCCGCGCAACCCCCTGAGACAACCCAACCGGTTGTTGCCAGCGACCCCCCGCCAGCCACAGCGGAAACGGCGAAAACGGTGGTTTCAGCGGAACATTGGGCGACCTTACAAGCGGATTTAAAAGACTACGCCACCCAACGCCAAGCGCAATATCAACAGATCCAATCACTTTTGCAAACCATCCAAGATATGCAGAGCAAAATTGAAGCTTCGGCACGACATCAGCTTGCAACCGCCACGCCTAAAGCGGCTTCGCAAGCGGCAGGTTTGACTGACGCCGAACGCAAAAAACTGAATGGCATTGCTTGGTCGGTCAGTGAACAGCGTAAATTACTGAAAAAAATCGAAGCCAATTTAAGCGCCGCCAGCAAAGCGCCTGCCCAAACATCAGGCAATCAAGCTGGCACAGCAGCGCTCAAAGAGATTCAGTCCAGCTTGAAAGCACTCAGTCAACAAGTCAAGGATTTGCAAACGCAACAAAATGACATCCAAACCAAAGTGCATGATCTGGAAAGCATTACTCAAGAATTGGCGGCACGCCCAAACCCTTACAGCTATCGGGCACCGGAACTGAAAATTAAACCTTGATAACGGCTAGGCGGGTGTTGTGTTTTAAAACCCCATCCTTTAAACACAACACCCAGGCAACGGTGTTAAACCATTAGCTGTCAGCAGCGCGACCCTCAACGACTCTGTTCAAGCACCTTAATCAATTCATTCGCTGGGGCGTAGCCCGGCACCATCTGCCCCGAATCGAAAATAATATTAGGGGTGCCATTCACACCGAACAATTCGGCCTGTTGCATCTGTTCAGTCACTGGATTTTCGCAGGTTTTAGCCGCAACCGGTTTGTTCAGCATGGCTTGATCCATCGCACTGACCGGGTCATCACTGCACCAGACGGACACCGCTTTCTGATAGGATGGTGAACCCACACCCGCACGCGGGTAAGCCATGTAACGCACTTCAATCCCCGCCTCATTCAACGCCGGAATTTCCTGATGCAACTTACGGCAGTAAGGACAGTCGATATCGGTAAATACCGTAACGGCGTGTTTTCGCGTTCCTTTCGCAGGATAAACAATCATGCTTTTCGCATCCAAATCCTTCAAAGCGTTTTTGCGTTGCGCATTCATAGCGGTTTCGGTCAGATTTTCACGGGTGTCTAAATCAATAATGCTGCCGGACACTAAATACTTCGCATCCTCAGTCATGTAAACGATTTTCGATCCAAGATGAATCTGATAGACACCCGGAATCTGACTTTTTTCAATGCTTGGCAAAGGTGCCCCCGGCATCAACTGCTGCAGCTTTTTTTTAATCAGTGCCTCATCCGCCAAAACAGTGGCTGAAACCGTCATCATCGACAGCCCCAGTAACAACGACTTGAAACGAGTGGTATTGTGATACTTCATAAACGCTAACTCCATTAATGTACTCTCGTGATCTAACCTGGTGAATCTCTACCTGATGAATCTCTAAATGGCCACTCAGCCGCGCGGATGGTGAACCCTATGCAACAATTGCATCCGCGCCTGAGCGACATGGGTATAAATTTGCGTCGTGGATAAATCCGAGTGCCCCAACAACAGCTGAACGCTCCGCAAATCGGCACCGTGATTAATCAAATGCGTGGCAAAGGCATGGCGCAAACCATGTGGTGACAAGTCACCGTCAATGGCGGCAATCGCGGCCAGCTTTTTAATACGATGCCACAAGGTCTGACGCGTCATTGGACGCCCAAGCCGCGACACAAATAAAGTGGCCACCCATTTATTCGGGCGAATCAGACCAGGCCTGGCATTTTTAATATAATCGTCAATGGCCTCGATGGCGGCTTCACCAATCGGCACGATGCGTTCTTTTTTACCTTTTCCGGTCACCTGCACCAGCCCAGCAGACAAATTCAATTGTTCATAAGGTAAGCCGACGACCTCGGACACCCGCAATCCTGACGCATACATCAATTCTAAAATCGCTTTATCTCGCCGACCCAACAAAGTGGTGCCGTCCGGTGCCCGCAAGAGGTCTTCCACCTGCTGCTCCGATAACACGTTCGGGATTGTCTGCGTGAGTTTAGCCGCCTTTAAAGGCGCCGCCGGATCTTCGTTCATACGCTTTTGCATCACCATAAATTGGTAAAAACGCTTTAAGGAAGAGAGGGCTCTCGCCAAGCTGCGACGCTGACCCGAGCTTTTTTGCACACCCGGCGTAAGGAAGTCTTCAAGCACCGCACGAGTAACCTGCCGAAAACTCATTGGCGCAATGAACTGATGAAATTTTTTTAAATCACGCTGATAAGCTTGCAAAGTGTTATCACTCAAGCCCTCATTGAAACGTAAAAAACGGATAAAATCGGCCAGATCATCGGAATCGCTCATCCTGTGGAGTGTCCTAAGCTGCTCGCCTAATGGTCGGCTGAGAAAAACATTGATCGAAACGGGAGACGGCTGGTTGCCAAAACATCAAAAAGCCCTCGCGAAGAGGGCTTGAAAGGATTACTTAACTTTTTCTTTGATTCGTGCCGATTTACCGGAACGATCGCGAAGGTAGTACAACTTCGCACGTCTCACGTCACCGCGACGCTTGACTTCAATGGAATCCACTAATGGACTGTATGTCTGAAAAGTACGCTCGACACCCACGCCGTGCGACACTTTACGAACAATAAAGTTTGAATTCAAACCACGGTTACGCTTTGCAATCACAACGCCTTCATAGGCCTGCAAACGCTCGTTGGCACCTTCTTTTACTTTTACCTGAACTACGACCGTGTCCCCCGGACCAAATACCGGCAGCTCCTTAGTCATTTGTTCCGCTTCAATACGCTTGATGATATCGCTCATCGTTAAGCACTCCAAATTTACAGTCAGTTCATCGACTGATTGAGTTTTATCCAACATTCACAGACAGGCTGCCAGAGGTTGAATCCGAATTGTAAAACACGTTTATGACTCGGTGTTTTGCCGTGCCAGATAAGCCGTGTATAAATCAGGACGTTTATGCTTGGTCCTGGCAAGCTTTTGTTCATGACGCCAAGCGTCGATTTTGGCGTGATGGCCTTCTTGCAGAATGTCCGGCACCGCCATACCATCCACTTCAACCGGACGCGTATAATGCGGACAATCCAGCAAGCCGTCGGAAAACGAGTCCTGCTGCGCGGATTGCTGATGCCCCAGAGCACCGGGAATCAGGCGAATCAGGCCGTCCATTAACATCATGGCCGGCAGTTCACCGCCACTGACCACAAAATCGCCGACCGAAATTTCCTCATCCACACAGGACTCAATAAACCGCTCGTCAATGCCTTCGTAACGGCCACACACCAAGGTTAGGTGACGGTTTTGCTGTAATTCCACCAATTTTTGTTGCGTCAGCGGTCTGCCCTGGGGGGACAGATACACCACATAAGGTTGACAACCGTTGGCATCGGCAATGGCCGCCACTGTTTTTTTCAGCGGTGGGTACATCATAACCATGCCTGGGCCGCCCCCATAAGGACGATCATCCACTGTTTTATGACGGTCTTCCGTAAAGGTTCGTGGATTCCAGGCTTGGAAGGCAAACAGACCGTCTTGATAAGCCCGACGTGATACGCCCGACTCCAGAAGCGCTTCAAACATTTCTGGAAAAAGGGTAATCACATCAAACCGCATCATCAATCCGTCACGTCCGCCGACGCCTCTTGCAAGGTTGACTCGGTGTGCGAATCTTCATCCAGCACCCAGTCCACTGCAATTTTCCGCCCATCAATATCGACGTTTAAAATAAACGCATCCATCACAAAGGGAATCAAGATGGATGAGGCGGGATTTGTGGCCGAATCCGAAGCCACTCGTAACACATCGTGCGCCCCCGTCTCGACGATCTCGGTCACCTGTCCAAGGGTCTCACCCTGCTGGTTCACAACATCGCAACCAATCAATTGGCGCCAGTAATAACCATCCTCGGAAGCGGGAAGCTGTTTGGGGTCGATGGCAATCTCACAGCCCATCAGCTCACGCGCTTGATCACGGTCAGCAACGCCTTCTATCTTGGCAATAATCGACTTACCACCCGATTGCGAGCGCCCATCTTCCAGCATGACCGTTCGCCATTGCCCTTTGATCCGAAGACGCCAAGGCGAATAGGTCAGAATATTATCGCGTGGTTCCGTATGGGAAAATACTTTAACCCAACCTTGCACACCATAAATGCCATTGACTTGACCGAGAATGATGTTATCGTCCTGCAATGCTGACTCTCCCCGCTCGGTCAAGTGTCCATCAAGCCTGCTTTTCGGCGTTTTGCACCAGATTCTTTACGCGAGGGCTCATTTGGGCGCCTTGGCCGACCCAGTGTTCAATACGCGCCGTATCCAGACGAAGTTTTTCTTCCTGACCGCGAGCACTTGGGTTATAAAACCCAACTTGCTCAATGAAACGTCCTGTTGTGGATTTGCGTTGATCCGCAACCATTAGACGATAATACGGGTTCTTTTTGGCGCCACCACGGGCTAAACGAATTACGACCATTTGATTACTCCTATCTTGATCGGCGATAACCGGAAATCCGGCTAACAATTTCTTCTACTCAAGCGCACGGCGCTTGGTTTGCTGTTATTTCTCCAACTAAAAACTGGAAACACGGGATTATATACCAAATATTGACATTGGATATTAAAAATTTTTATTTTTTTCAGCCATTTGCCTTCTTTTCAGGGGATTGGGTTGAAAGACGCATCTCCTCGTCCGACAGCAAGGATGCCCCTTCCGCTTCTTCCAACAAATGCTTTGGAATGTCTTTTTTGGTTTTACCGGCCAGCGTTTTTAACATTTCCGCCTGGCGCACCAAATTCCCAGAGCCACTCATCATCTGTTTACGTGCCTGATCATAAGAACTTTGCACGGTACTCAACTGCTTGCCCACCTTCTCAAAGGTTTCCACAAACCCGACAAACTTATCGTGTACATCCGCCGCACGCTGAATCAACTTAACGGTGTGTTCCGACTGGCGTTCATAACGCCACAGCTGCTCAATGGTTTTCAGAGTCGTGAATAACGTGGTGGGCGTCACCACCGCCACCCGTTTTTCAAACGCCGTTTCAAAAATGGAGGGCTTTTGTTCAATGGCCATTAAATAAGCCCCTTCAACCGGGATAAACATCAACACAAAATCGGGTGCATTCAAGGCTGAAAGGTGGTCGTAGCGCTTTTCTGACAACGACTGAATATGTCTGGACAGGCTATTGGTGTGCCCTTTCAGATGGGTTTGCCTGACCGCCTCGTCCTCTGCATTCAAAGCGGCCTCATAATCGCTCAAAGACACTTTGGAGTCGATAATGACGTGTTTGTTATCGGGAAGATTCACCACCACATCCGGTCGATAACGTTGCCCATCCGTTTCCGTAACGCTTTTTTCGGTTTCGAATTCAATGCCTTCCCGTAAGCCGCTGGATTCCAATAATTTTCTCAAAATCAGCTCACCCCAATTTCCTTGCATTTTGCGGTCGCCTTTAAGCGCCTTGGTCAGGTTCTGCGCTTCTTGAGTCATGGATTGGTTCAGTGCCGTCAAATGGCGCAACTGCTCAGTCAAGGATGCCCGACCTTCCAGATCCTCCTTATGCACCGCTTCAATGCGTTGCTTGAATTCCGTCAAAGCGGTTTGTACCGGCTGAATGAGTCCGCCGATGGTTTCCTGACTCTGCTGGCGCATTTGCTGTTGCTTTTGCTCCAGGATTTCATTGGACAGTACCTTAAACTCTTGCATCAATGTCTGCTTGGCATTCTCCAGCAAAGCCAATTTTTCAGCGTGACTTTCGCGCTCTGCCTCCGCGCGACTGTGCCGCGCGGCCAACTCGGCTTGCGCACTGGCGAGACGTTGCTGCAAATCAAAGTGAGCCACTTGCAGCTGCTCGAAATCATCGCGTAACCGCTGCGCCTGCTCCCGTCGCTGCTCCAGCTCACCTTTTAACACCTGCATCTCATAAAGTTCCGACTGCAGGCCTTGGTTTTGTAACTTCAGCCCCTGAACCTCTTCCTGCAAAACGACCAGGCCTGGCAATTTGTCCCATGCGACATTGCGTTGACGGCGAAGCTGTCTATTCCATAGAAACACCAGCACTAAGAGCACAGACACACCGGCCAACGCCCCCCAAAGCGATTCAACCGACACGGTTTTCATCCATGGATACCACTCAATCATTTGATTCACGAACCTTTCCTCCCAGCTGCCATGCTGGCGCTGCTTGATTGACAATTTGATAACGCCCATTCAATCGGACTTGCTGCCGCCCATCCGGCAAGCGAATCACCGCCGTCACCTTGCCAGGCCGGGTGTTTTTTGCCACCTTGGTCTTGGAAGCGGCTTTAAGGGCGTTAGACGAGGCCACCGGGTTTATTTGCTTCTGGCGTGCCCGTTCAATCGAGACGCGTTGTGCCGGTGTCATAAACAAGCGCTGCATGGCCGCTGGCTCAGCGGCGGGCTTTTCAAAGGTTTCCGCTTGAACCGAAAACACGGGCAACAACCATCCTGACAAAATCAAAATGACGCCCAATAACGGCACCCCCTTAAACGAACAAACGGTTTTAAACCCGCCGGCCCAATGCGTTTGGATCCAGAACATTTTGCGCCAACTCGCTCCTAATCTCATGAATTCACACCTTTGAAGTCACGGGGTCTGGCTTCAAAAAACACCAAAGAACACTTCAACAAAACATTTCCCTGCTGTAAATTCAAACGCGGCTCCCCCTTCCAGTCATTGCGTATCAAGGTACACTCCTGATACAAAAAGTATTTGGTAATCTCCCGAGTGATGCGCTGAAACAGCGTTATCACATCCCTGTCGGTTTGCAGCCCTGCCGTTAAATGCAGGCGCGTGTAATAGAATATCGGTTGTCCCAATGGTAGGTGTGCGACATCCTGAGCCAACAAACGCCCCTCCGGTTCAAACTGAAAGCTGAAAGGCGCCAGCAATAGGTCGGATTGTATCTTCAGCAACGCATCCGTCCAAGCAATGCGCCCACGCTGTTTCACCAAATCTTCAGGCGTTATCTGCGCATAAACTGGGGCATACTGTTTCGAAAGTTGCGCTTGTTTTTGCAAAAAACCGACCTGTTGCCGCAACGACGCATACTGCGCCTGCTTGGTTTGATACACCTGACGCATGTCTTGAAGACGCTGTGTTGCAAACACCTGCAGCATCCCAAACAGCAAAATGATCACGAGCAACCACACCAAGGGCTTCAAGAAGGTTCGACGGTGTTCAGCACGGAGGCGTCTAATTGCGTTCATACGCCCCCTCGTCGTTCTTATCTTTGACCGCACCCAGCCTGTCCTTTGACATGACTTCTACACGAAACGCTAAGGTGAACGGCAAGTGTTGCACTTCAGGCTTTAAGCGCCCTTCCACCGATAAAGCGCGGTCGGACTGACGATTGAAAGGTTCCTGCTGGTAAGCCACTTCATCAAACCCATCGATTTGGCGAACGGCTTCCTGAAAGGCATCCGCTTGTTGCAATAACGACTCGAAGGAACCGGCCCCCACCACATCACAAGACACGGTCGCCGCCATCCAACCTCGATCCAACACAGCCTCACGGCTCCAGGTTATCTGCTTGAGCTGAATGGTCGGATGACCCGCCAACGCCTGACTGAGCGCCACCAAAGAGTGTTCCAGAAAATGCGCACGCTTGAGGTGCTTCAAGTGATCGAAAAACTCCACCGTGGCCTTCATGTCCTGCGCATCGTATTGCAAATTAATCGCCTTTTGCACCCGAACCTTATGCTGTTGTAACTCGGTCAATTGCTTGGTGAGCACCCTTTCCTGTTGGGCGAGCGTCATGTAGTCGAACCCGTTCCGCACGGACATCGTCAGAGCAACAACCAAAGCAAGCCCAGCTGCCGCCCATGCAAGACGCGACCAAGGCCAAGACGGCACCCGTTCCCACCAAGTGCCATTCTGATAAAAAGACGGGGGCGCTTTGGTCTTTAAAAAATCGCTGACTTGCGTCAACAAAGGGAATTCGGTGAACGCCGACTCGGTTTCTTGTCCAATTGGCAGGGTGTCGCTGACAAAGTACGGCTTGCTCATATCCCAGTTTTTGACGCTAAAGTGTGCTTTAAACACCTCGATAAACGGCAAAGGGTTCGCCTTAAAAGTCGTAACCGCCTCTACAAACACCTGTCCGATTTCGCGATCGAACGCCACCCACTTTTGATTGTAAAGATAACGAATCGTACCGCTCACTTCGGCCACCAAAGCCTCGGCAATGGCGGTTTCATCCAACTGAGTGTCCAAAACCACCCACCGTGACAAGATGAAATTTCCGTCAACAAACACCCACTGGCGAAAACGATGCGAATCCTCTCGAAGCGTCCATATAAACGGCGCTTGCATACGCTTGCGTGACAGCTTCAGCGTTTTGGTCACGCTTTGCCAGAAATACAATTCCAATAAAAACACATAGGAATACACCTGCCCCACTCGACCCCCTAGCGCCGCAATCACATCAAGCAGATTCTTCAGCTTATCCGACTGGGGCTGATGGACGGTGACCAGTCGTTGCTCGCGTCGCCCCACCGCATTTTGACGGTAAACCGACACCCAATGTGAGTGCGCCCATTCGCCTTTGTCAAAACGACTGTGACAGCGCTTGACATAAGCGGGTTTTTCCCAGGGCAAGAGGGCTGGCACCCAATCCATATCGATTTGCTCATCGGAAAACGCCAGAATCAACGAAAATGTCGCCGGCGCCTTTAGCGGCTTCAATATCGGCTCCAGCAGTGTACGAATCGCATCCGAATTCCATGGTAGTCGTACCCTTGCCCAACCCGACTTTCGGCTTCTATCAGCGGTCACCAAAACCAAATGATCATCGTACAAATATCCGTAATAATGCATCAGGGCACCTTTGAAATGGTGTCATAAACGGGGCCGAGCACGGCCAGCATCACCCAGCCGACGACCACTGCCATTAAAATGGTCAGCACTGGCTCAATTGCAGGCTCCACCCTGTCGATGGCCTCTTTGGCTTCTGCATCATAAAAAGCACTGATATATTCCAGGGATTCCCGCATACGCCCACTTTGCTCGCCTACCTTCATCATGCGTACCGCCATCGGTGGAAAAACACCCGCTTGCGCAAAAGCTTTATGAATCGTTTCACCCTCTTCAATCAAGCGCATCGCCTCCGCAACCGCTTTTTCCAAATAAGCGTTATTGACGACGCGAGCCGATTGCGCCATGCACTCATTAAAATGCACCCCAGCCCCTTGCATCACCCCTAGGGTACTGGCCAGACGCGCCACCTTGAGCTTATAGGTCACGCCGCCAATCAATGGCCAGCGAAACACACTGCGATCCCAACCGATGCGAAACGCCTCGGAACGTCGATGCAAGACGACGACCAGTCCCCATAACACCAATGGAACCAACAACACCCCCCAAAAAGCGTCTTGAATAAAGCCAGAAACCGCCATCAATGAACGGGTCGCCCACCCCAAGTCACCGCCCATTTCAGCCACAAAGGTGACCAGCTCCGGCACCACAAACAGCATCATCATAAAAATCACCGACAGCACCACCGTTGCGACGATAGCGGGATAGATCATCACTTTTTTCGCTTTGACGATCAGACCGTCCTCCCACTTCAACATGGACTCCAGCTGAGTCAGAATCGTCACCATTTGTCCGGTTTTCTCCCCGACGGCCACCAAGGTAATATACACAGAACCCAACACCGACTCATAAACCCTCAACGCCTGTGAAAAGCTCTGCCCGCCTTCCATCGCATCATACACAACCGACAACATTTGCCGCACGGATTCAGTTTCCGCTTCGCGGCGCAAATCATCCACCACGTCCATCAAAGGGACGCCAGCACCCAACAGCTGTCGTAACTGCGATGTCAGCACAATCACCTCACGGCGTTGAACTTTGCGACCGTTAGCACCTTCGAATCGACGCCGCGATTTCACTTTGCAGGACACCAAATCAATGTCAGCAGAACGTAATCGCTGCAACAGTTCCGCTTCACTCAAAGCTTGCATCTCACCCTGCACCCGCTTGCCAAAACGATTAATCCCTTTATAACGATAAAGCGTCACCGCCACACCTCATGGAACCAATTCCGTTAAATTCAATACTCGGCTGATTTCATCCAAGCTGGTTTCTCCACTTAACACCCGTTTAACCCCGTTTTGCGTCAGAGTGTTAAAGCCTTGCGACAAACAATGCTCCAAAAGGCCGTGTTGCGAATCGCCAGCCAGCACACGGTCGTCCAACGACTCATCAAAATGCAGCACCTCCAAAACCGCCAGGCGTCCTTTATACCCAACGTCATTGCAAGCTGCGCAACCGCAAGCCCGATATAACCGAGACACGTCGCCCTCGTTCACCCCCAACAATTCACACTCAAACGACTCCGGCACATAGGACTGCTTACACGCATCGCAAAGACGCCGAACCAACCGCTGTGCCAAGATGCCCACAATGTTACCGGCCAGAAGCGACGGCGACACGCCCAGATCAATCAAGCGGGGAATCGCGGCCACGGCGGAATTTGCATGCAACGTGGTCAGCACTAAATGCCCCGTCATGGCGGCGCGAAACGTCATATCCGCGGTTTCGCTGTCACGCACTTCACCGACCAGCATAATATCTGGATCCTGACGCAACATGGAGCGGATGCCATTGGCAAATGTCATACCAACGTCATCGTTAATCGACGTTTGACGCACGCCTGTCATCGGATACTCCACCGGATCTTCCAGTGTCATAATGTTGACACCGACCTGATTCAGCTCGTTAATCATCGAGTACAAAGTGGTGGTTTTTCCCGACCCGGTCGGCCCTGTCACCAGCACCAGCCCGTAAGGTCTGGCCATCATCAATTGCAAGGCTCGAAGCGCTGGCGCATCCAATCCCAGCTGCGCCAGCGGCACGATGCCTTTTTCGCGATCCAATATCCGCAGCACAAAGTTTTCTCCATGCTGTCCTGGCAGCACTGACACGCGCACGTCAATGCGACGACCATGCACCACCAACTCCATGCGCCCATCCTGCGGCAGACGCTGATCGGTTAAATCCAAACTCGCCATCACTTTCAAACGAATCACCAGCGCCGACCAAAACATCTTGTGAATCAGCCGAATCGGCTGCAAGACCCCATCCACCCGATAGCGAATACCAATAAAATGTTCTTCCGGCTCAAAATGAATATCGGAAGCCTCTCTTTTCACCGCATCCGTCAAAAAATTATCCACCAAGCGCACCATTGGCTGAGAATATTCAGCCTGCTCAAGGCGGGCCGTAGCCACCTCAGCCAGGCCGGTTTCCAGTTCATGCAAAATGCCATCAATGGACAACTCATAACCGTAAAAATGGTCGATGGCGGCTTGAATTTCATTTTCAGCCACCAATATCGGTGCGATTTGGATATCCAAATGAATATGGCGTCGCAACTGATCCAGCAATACAATGTCATCCGGACTGATCATGGCCACCTTCAAACACTCCGTGCTCAAGCTGATCGGCATCACCAAATGCGTACGCGCAAAGGTTTCCGACACCAAATCCAACGCCATCGCATCCGGCACCACACCCTGCAATGACATGGACGCATAGCCCACCACTTCACCTAAGACTTCACGCGCATCCGCCTCAGACAAAAAACCTAAGGCAATGAGCGTTTTACCCAGCTTTTGCCCGGTCACTTTCTGCTCCAACAAGCCCACCGTGAGTTGGTCTTGGGTAATGTACCCTTTCGCCAACAAGCGCTCACCCAGACGCAACTTACTCATCCACGCCTCGCTTGACACTGGGGGTTGCAATGGCCTTTAGATAAACCTGCAAAGCCTGCTGTCGCTGGCGTGCCTGAGCGCTTTGTGCCAGAGTCAACGGGGCTGCATGAGCCTGCAACGCCCGTTGATAATACTCGTGCGCCAAAGCGTATTCCCCCAGTTGATCAAGGCTGACAGCCAGATTCAACGCATAATCTCCTCGGCTCGGAGCCAGCTCATAAGCCATAAAATACTGTTGCTGTGCGGATGTCCAGTTGCCGTCTTTGGCATAGCGATGCCCCAGAGCGGCTTGCAGCCGGGCATCCTGTGGAAAAGCGACGGCTCTGTCCTCAAGTGCCTGCAGCGAATCCACCAGGCCTGGTTGATCTGCCGCCAGTATCACCATGGCGTTTTTCGCCGCCTTATTGTCAGGATTCAACTGAAGAATACGTTGATAATAGCCCAAAGCGGCGGATTTTCGTCCTTGCTTCACCGCCAAAGCCGCCAACCCAAACAAGACTGGCAAAGCATCCGGCGTGCGCTGATAAACCGCCTGATACAAAGCCTCTGCCCGCTCATAATCTCCAGACGCATAGGCATCAAACGCCTGCTGCACCTGGCTCGGCTCTGAAACGCGGCTAATCTGCAACGCCGCCTTATGAGGCGCAAGCGGGGCATTTTTCTGGAGGCTTTCCGGCTGGGCTGAAACAGGCGTGGCAGCCTTTGGCGAAGCCGGCTTCGTGACGGTTTGTGTGGCCATCTCGCCCAAAGCAGCGCTTTTACCCGATGGACGCCTGGTGTCTGGTTCCGCCGGTTCCGTGACAGCCGTCGTTGCCGCGGCGGATACTGCCATCGGCGGTTGTTCATCCCCATCCAAGCTGGGTGGGACGGACTTGGGTGGAACCGACTTGGCCGGAACCGACACCTCAGACGTTGCCGGATTAAAAGCGGGTGACCAAGCCAAATGCTCCGCTTGTATCGCCTGCATTTGCCGCTGATAATACCCGAAACCGTAATAGCCAATGCCCACCAACAGCAACAAGCCGATTAACACAGCCAGCCCCCAACCGGAACGCGGAAAACCTGCTGGTGCGGGCGCTGCCGTTGCCGCCAGAAACGCACGCACTTGTTCAGGCGTGGGCATGGTCTCCTGTGGTTTGGCCGATTTCGCCTCCGCCGAAAAGCGGATCGCCGTCTTTGCAACCGTCTCTGCCACTGTCTCAGAGTCGGATGAATAACCGGGAATACGGGACAGGCTCCAGCCGGGCTTGGCTTGTTCTGATGACAAGCCATCAGACACATCAGAGGGTTGAACGGTCTGGGGTGGTCTGTTTTGGCCACTGCGACTGTTGTTACTGTCGTTACGGTTGCTATTGCTTTTGCCTTTAACGGGGCTGTCCGGCAAATCGCCAGGCCTGGCAATACCACCGGTTTCTTGGCCTTCCGCGGCTTTTTTATCCATGGCCGCTTTTCGCAGGGCTTCAAGCAGCAAACTCATTTACAGACTCTTGCTTTGCAAAAACGGTCTCATGGACTGTAAGTCCCCGTTATCAATATCGGGATTTTTCACAATGATAGGACGAATGAAAATCACCAATTCCGATTTCTGCAACCGATCGTCTCGGTACGAAAACGCTTCACCAAGCCATGGAATATCCATCAATCCGGGGATACCTTGGCGCTGATTATCACGACTGTCTTGAATCAACCCGCCTATAATGGCGGTTTGCTCGTCTCGCAGACGCAAAACCGAATCCATCTCGCGCTCTTGAATCACCGGCACCTGGCTGACAATCTTCTCTTTTGCCAGGTCTGGATTCGGATCGTCCACATAACCGACAATGCGTGACAGCGTCGGACGGATATTCAGCGCGACTTCCCCCGCGTCATTGATAAACGGCGTCACATGCATCATAAAGCCGACCGGAACTGAATGCACAATCGTTTCGTAGGTGGTGTAACCGGCACTGGCAGAGGTGGCTGATTCACGGTTTACATCCACCGTAAAATACACTTCATTTTCCACCACCTTCAAG
>NZ_JBNGDN010000026.1:21167-22516 GCF_049975065.1 Hydrogenovibrio sp. | reverse complement strand
TTTACGCCAAGGTCAAAATTGCTTGCAAAAAACGGGTGGGTCCATATATGACAGCCGTAAGGTTCGGAATGACAGCGTTTTAAAAAACTCTGTGTCTCTGCGTCTCTGTGGTTCAAAAAACCATTTTCCCCAGGCCTGGAGTGGTTGGCCGGAGAGGCTTCGGCTTAAAGGTATTTGGCTAGGTGGGTTTTTAGGTGTTCGATTTGTTCGCTATGAATCATCGGGATCTGGTACTGCTTGGCGCGTTTGAGGTCGCTTTGGGTCGGTGGGTGCATGCTGATCAGCAGGCCGCGCCCTGTGACGCCGCCGATGTCTTTTAGGGTGTCGAGTTTGTAGAGGCTGTCGCGGATGGCTTGAGTTTTGTTTTTGGTGTTGTGGGTTTTGCATTCGATAATCACCAGCTTGTTATCGACCAACACCGCGCCGTCCAGTTCGTTTTGGGCATCACTGGTATCGGATTGGATTTCCAGCCCGAGCGCAAAATCTTGAATTTTGCGGTTTTCAGCGCTCAGTTGTTTGAGGGTGTGAAAGACCAGCTCTTCCAGCCAGCCGCCGTTGCAGAAAAAGCGGGCATCGGCATGGGTAAATTGCAGGCGGTCTTTTTTGAGCTGAACCAGTCCGGCGGCTTGCAGTAGGTTGATCAGGCGTTTTAGGGGTTTGTTTAGGGTTTGAATGGGCTTGGAAAGGAGTTGCAAGTTCATGGCGGTGGCGGCGATGCCATTGAGCTGGGTCAGCGGTTTGCGCCAGTACCGAATGTTGCTGGCGAAGTCTTCCACCAAGGTGCGCCATTGCGGGTATTGGGTGCCTTGCGGTTTTTGCAGCGGTTGCCAGCCGTGCGCTTTTAAAAAGGGGGTGAGTTTGATGCGGTCTTCCAGTGGATAGGGCGCAGACTCGGCTTTGGATTTGGGCAGATACCAGCTGAGGGTGTCGTCCATATTCATGTAATAGGCCTGGGTGCCGTCAGATTCGCTCATAAGCGCCACTTCGTATAAGGCCAGTGACATGGGTTTGGTGCCGCTGGTGAGGTTGGCGTAGAGGCGGGTGTTGTCGTTTTCCGCCATGAGTGTGTCCAGCAGTTGGATGAAGAAGTCGCGCAGCACGGTGAGATTTTCGTGATGGGGCAGGGTGATGAATCGGCTTTTGATTTGATAATAACTAAGGGCTTTGGCGAGCCATTCGGCTTGGGTTTTAAAGTTTTGGGTGTGCAGCAGGATGACTTCATCTACCTGCAGGTTTGGATCCAGCAAAGGCACAATATTGGGGGCGGGTTGTCTGGAGACGAGGCACAGATGAAGGTGTTGGGTGGGTGGGGTGTTTTTTGCGTTCATGTTATTAAAGTTCCAAATTTA
>NZ_JBNGDN010000026.1:8286-21067 GCF_049975065.1 Hydrogenovibrio sp. | reverse complement strand
AATCCAGTGTGGCGGCATTAATGTCGAAATATTGCAGTTTTTTCTCAGGCCCGAAATCCATGATCACGCCCGTGTGTTGTTTGCCTTCGGCCAGCAGGGCGGCTCCGGCAATGGAGTTGGTGGCCTGCCCGGTGGTTGTGTCCACCAACACTTGGTTAGGCGCACTGTGCAGCGTTTCGATGGCGAAGTCATAGGCGGTTTGGTAGGCTTGATACAGGGTGTCCAGCTGGATAAAGCTGATGCCGTTTGTGCAGGCCTGGCCAGAATAAGCAAATGGTTTTTCGTTGTGCGCTTGCTGAACATAGAGAGTGACGGTCGGGTGAATGCGTTTTAACAGCCGGTGAAATAAGTCCGCTTGCTTAAAGGTTTTGTCGGACACCAATAGCACGAGGCTTTGAATGCTGGGGTTCTCGTTCAGCAGTTTTAATAGGGGGTAATAATTACAGCCACGAACCCACTGTTCTTCCAGTAAGTTTTGTTGCTCATCGGCTTGATCAAAGTAGGCGCCGAGTTCGTTATATTTCTCGTTGCTGTTGAAAGATAGCGCGCCAATCAGAACGCTAAATTGATTCGGCTTTGGGGTAATGAGTTCGAGGGTGTGGCTGGCCTGCTGGTTGTTTTGTTTCGCCCAGAATAGAAGGATGGCAAATAAAACCATAAATAGCGCAATTATGACAATAGCGATCCACACAAACGGGAATTCAAGCTCGCCTTTGACGATCTGCTGAATCAGCTCGATCCCCATGTCAGTGGCCCATGAAAACAGCACGATGCCCAGCAAAACACCCACGGCGATCCCAGTGTTGTCGCCAAATAAGGTACGAATGATTTTTTTGGCGTTAAATGCGCGTCTTGAATTGGCCATGCGTTGATTCCTTTTATTGAAACAAGTCGTATTGCGTGCCGTGTTGGCCGCCTGCACAGTATAAAGCCCTGTCATTTTAAACCGATTGTTTCACAAATTTGTGAAATTCGTCTTGCGCTGTAATGTCAGTAAACTGGTGCTCGTTTAACTCACACTGAAACCATTCACACAGCAAGGAGCATGAACATGAAAAAAGGTGTTTTATTGGGTTTAACTCTGACAGGCGTTGTTTTAACCGCAAGCAAACCAGCGGTGGCCGACCCAGCCCCGTTTGGATTGGAAGTGGGGCAGGCGACTATCTCGCAAATGCAGGAAAAATATACTGCGCGCGAAACCGGCATTAACAGTTACAGCCATGGCAAGATGTATGAGTTACCCACCCGTCAGCTGGGCGTTAGCGAGTTAAAGGAAGCCACGGCGATTTTCGATGTGCAGGGTAAGCTGGTGGCGATATTGTTAACGCTGCCAAAACATAAGTTTGACAGCACACTCAGTGCTTTGAAGCAAAAATACCGGCTGATTGAACAGCAGATTCCATTTGTCGGTAATAAAAAAGCGGTGTTGAAAGACGGTGACACGGAAATTACCTTGACCGCACCGCACATGAGTTTTGAGATGGAGCTGAACTATATCAATAACGATTTTTACCAGGCCTACCTGAAAAAGTCACGCGAGGAAAAAGCGGCCAAGCGTGCTCAGGAAGCGTCGCAGCTATGATTCGCTGTGATTCGTTATAATCGTTTAGTTGTCTGATTTCATGGCGACACCTTTCGCTATTTCGGCTATGATTATCTCCACACAAACGGCCAAGCGGTCCATTCAGAAACTCAAGCTTGAAGAAGGAGTGAAATGATGCGTTATTTAGTGAGTCGGCATTCCGGTACTTTGGAATGGTTTGCTCGGCGAGGCCTCCCGGTTGATGAAGTGATTACGCATTTTGACCCGCAGACCCTTCGGCCCGGTGATGAAGTGATTGGCATTCTGCCCATTCAGCTGGCCGCCGCCGTCTGTGCCAAAGGGGGGCGTTATTTTCACCTGGAAATGAATGTGCCGCTGGAATGGCGCGGCAAAGAACTCAGTGCCGAGCAGTTGGACGCGTTTGGCGCAAAGCTGGTCGAATATACGGTTCATAAAGCTGCGTTGTTATCGCATTAACTTTACGGGTTAGCTTACCTGATGAGCTGGAAAACGTTACGCTGCGCCACAATTTTATGAGCCACTTGGTGATGAATGCTGTCAACTGATTGAGTATCGCTAAAATCACAGCCCCGAGAGTAGAAGTGATTGAGCGACACTACGAGCATTTGCAGTCAGACTTTACAACCCCTTTAATCAGTTTGCCAACAACGTTAACGAACCTTGTTTATCTATACCCATAAAGGGTATAATTTCATGATGATTTTTATTGAATCAAAACTTTTTGAGCGTTTGCGTAGCGAGTATTTGAATGATTGTGAATACCGTGAATTACAGAATTTCTTGATTCAACAGCCGCTTGCAGGTGATGTGGTTCAAGGTACTGGTGGCCTACGAAAATTGCGGTGGAAGCTTGCCAATAAAGGCAAACGTGGCGGTATTCGCACCATTTATCTGTATTTAGATAAAAAGATCATATTCATTTATTGACGCTTTACGGCAAGAGTGATGTTTCTGATTTAACGGCGGATCAAAAGAAGATTTTGAAGGCAATTGTAGAGGAGATTAAACATGACTGAGCGTGATTTATTTTCAGAGCTGCAATCTAGCTTAAAAGATGTGCGAGAGTTTGAACAAGGCAAATTAACACTCAAAACGACCCATTTAGAAGCTAGACCTTCTGTTCGTTTAAATGCAGAGCAAATTCGTTCAATTCGAGAAAAATACAATATGAGCCGCGCTGTTTTTGCGCATTACCTTCATGTTTCAACTCGCACCTTGGAAAAATGGGAACAAGGCGTTTCAAAACCGAATGAGCAAGCTTCTACGCTTATAGCACTTACAGCAAAATACCCAGACATGATCGAGAGGTTGCAAAGTGTTTAAAAACATTGGTTTGCAAGTTAAACTTTTTCGGTAAGCTTTTGAAATGAAAGATGAATGGGGCGATTGACGGGGATCGAACCCGCGACAACAGGAATCACAATCCTGGGCTCTACCAACTGAGCTACAACCGCCATAATGGTTTGAAAGACATACCGTAAGTGGCACGCCCATCAGGATTCGAACCTGAAACCCTCGCCTTAGAAGGGCGATGCACTATCCAGTTGTGCTATGGGCGCTTATCGAACCTCTTAGATATCGTGCTGAATAGGGAATCATCAACAAGATAAAAATGGTCGGAGTAGAGGGATTTGAACCCCCGACCACCTGTACCCAAAACAGGTGCGCTACCAGGCTGCGCTATACTCCGAAAGATGCGGCGTATTTTATAGAGCAGACGGGGTGCTGTCAATCATTAAAATCGGGAAATATGAAAAAAATTGCCTGTCCTTTCGACAACGAAAACTGTGAAATCAGTTATGATGTTTGGCTGTTTTCAGGTTTCGTTGTTGTAAGTATTGTTTTAAATATTGTTTTAAATAGGAAAATTCACCATGACGGCAAAAATTTTAGATGGAAAGGCCATTGCTCTGGCGTTAAGAGAAAGCATTCGCGCGCAGGTGGATGCGCAGGTGGCGATGGGGCACAAGCCGCCAGGCCTGGCCGTTATTCTGGTGGGCGAAGATCCGGCCTCTCAGGTGTATGTGCGAAATAAAAAGATTGCGTGCGAGAAAGCTGGCTTTAATGATGTGTCGATGGTGTTGTCCGCCGACACGACCGAAGCGCAGTTGCTGGCGGAAATCGACACCCTGAATGCCCGTGACGATGTGCACGGGATTATTGTGCAACTGCCGGTGCCGGATCACATTGACCCGGAAAAAATCATTGAACGCATTGACCCGAAAAAAGATGTCGATGGGTTTCATGCCTATAATATGGGGCGCTTGGCGACGCGCATGCCGACATTAGCGCCTTGTACGCCGCACGGGGTGATGACCATGCTGGAAAAAACCGGCATTCCTCTGCGCGGTTTGGATGCCGTTGTGGTGGGCGCGTCCAATATCGTGGGGGTGCCGATGGCGCTGGAATTATTGAATGTGCGTGCCACGGTCACCGTCTGCCACAGTGCCACCAAAGATTTGGCGCAGAAAGTCTCTGAAGCCGATTTGGTGGTGGTGGGCGTCGGGATTCCGAACATGGTGAAAGGCGAGTGGATTAAAGACGGTGCCATCGTGGTGGATGTGGGCATTAACCGTTTGGACGACGGCACCTTGTGCGGTGATGTGGAATACGATGTCGCCAAGGAAAAGGCCAGTTGGATTACGCCGGTGCCGGGTGGCGTGGGGCCCATGACGATTGCCACCTTGATGCAAAACACCTTGCAGGCGGCTTACGGCGACTTGGATTGATTGCCGCCGCTTAGCCGTCTGTTATTGGCGCAGATTAACCTGACGAATGGATGAATGTTGGAGTTATTTAACGTTGAATATTGGAAGAAATGATCCCTGTCCTTGTGGCAGCGGCAAAAAATATAAGAAATGTTGTTTATCAAAAGCCACGGCGCAAGAAACCGCGAGTTTAATGCAGCACAAAATTCGCCGTGCGGAGGGCGCATTGATTATTGCGATGCAAGACTGGCTTAGAGATGAAGCCTTTCTTGGGCCGATTGAGGAGGCAACGGAACATTTTGATACCTTAATGCCTTTTGAGTTGGACGATGGGCAGTGGGAAAGTTTGTGGCAATCAATGATGATTTACTACATTTTGTTGGATTGGCCACTACCAGAGACCGTAGACGAAATGCAAGGTTGGACGCTCGGGCATATGTTTGCAACCCTGTTTGAATTGGAGCCTTTTGATAGAAAGGTGCTGTTTGCCATGCTGGACGCCCCCTTTACGTTTGTTCAGGTGCAGGATGTGGTTGAGGGTAAAGGGCTTTATCTACACGATCTGTTATTGGACCGAGACGTTTATGTTGAGGAGCAAACCGCTTCCATTTCGAGAATAAAAGGGGACATTCTCTTTACCAAAATCGTCAGTATGAACACTGTTTCCGTCATGATCTCCGGCTTTCCGTTTAGCTTGCCTGGTCGTTTTGCCGAGCCTATTTTAAATTTACGTCAAGCCATTCAGCAGGATCACTCCCTGTCACTAGACGGTTTGTTGTCGATAAAAGAGGCGTTGATTCGAGAATATTGGCAATTTTATGGCATTGTGAATGCGCCACCGATTATGCGGAATCAGGATGGTGATTTTATTGAGCCGAATGAATTGGTTTATCACACAAAACTTAGCTTGAATGAACTGATTGAAAACCTCTTGCCGTTATCGCCATTTGCCGATTTGGATGAAATGTTGCTGGAAGGGGCAACATACGATGCAAAAGGCAAATTGCAGCAGGTGGATTTTCCAAGGGTTGATCAGTATGACGTCGTGCTCGCTCAATTTAGCGTGACGGAAGGTCGAATCGTGGTAGCCACCAATTCGGCTAAACGGGCAGGGCGGGTAAAATCCAGCTTTACCCGTCGCTTTGGCAAAAAACTCACATTGGTCGATCAGATTTGGCATCCGCCAGAGGCTTTTAAATCTTCAGGCGTTAAGCCTTTGATTCACACGCAAGCGGCCTCCGCCAATGAGCCTTTGGAATTGTCTGAACCGTCTGAGCCAGCGTTTTCGTTAGAAAACTTTGATGATATGTCACCGCAGTTACTGGACATGCTTAGGGTTCAAGCCAGGAACCATTGGCAGGGTTGGTTGGAGCATCCGATTCCGGCTTTAATGGGCAAAACGCCACGGCAAGCGACGAAAACAAAAGCAGGTCGGGAGCAGTTAGAGACGTTGTTGTTGGATTTTGAAGACGCTAATCAGCAAGACCCTGCTAACCCCATGAACCCGGATATTGCTTGGCTCAGAGCGCAGTTGAAAATGGAATAATGTGCTGGGATTCAAGGCGTTTTTTGGGTTACGATCAAACATTTGGGCTAGCCCGAATATTTCATGAATTTGTGCTGAAATTGCGCAGAACCTTGTTTTCACAAGGAAATTTTCGAAGAAGTGCCGTATCCACGATTACGGCCGACTGAGAAAATATTTCTTGTGGAATCAAGGAGCAATCAAGGTCGGTGCAAATTTGTGAACTGTTCGGGCTAGATTTCTTTTAACAGGTTGAGCAGGTCTTCGGCTTCGAGGGTCATGCTGCCTTGCTCGTCGGTTTTGTTTTGCTGGTAAAGCTTGTCTTGCAGCGCTTGTTTTTTCGCTTGCAGTTGCAGAATTTTCTCTTCAATGGTGTTGGCGACCACCAGTTTGTAAACAAACACTTCTTTGTCTTGACCGATGCGGTGTGCGCGGTCGGTGGCTTGGTTTTCCACCGCAGGGTTCCACCAAGGGTCGTAGTGGATGACGGTGTCGGCTTCTGTGAGGTTGAGGCCGACGCCACCGGCTTTGAGGCTGATCAAAAATACTTGGGTGTCGCCTTGTTTAAAGCGGTTGATTTCCGCCTCACGGTTTCGGGTTTGCCCGGTGAGCAGGCTGAAGTCAATTTTCTGTTTTTTCAGAGCGTCGCCAATGATTTTCAGCATGCTGGTGAATTGCGAAAAAATAATCATGCGGTGCTGGCTTTCCAGCAGGTCTTCCAGTAGTTCCAGCAGCAGTTCCAGTTTGGCGGACTGCGTGACTTTTTTCGCCGCCTCGATTTTAACCAGGCCTGGGTCACAGCAGACCTGGCGTAATTTCAACAAGGCGTCCAACAGGGTGATTTGCGATTTTGCCAGGCCTTTGTCGGCCACGGTCTGGCGCACCTTGTCTTCCATGGTGACGCGAATGGTTTCGTACAATCGGGCCTGAGCCTGGCCGAATTCCACGGTTTTGATGATTTCGGTTTTGTCGGGCAATTCTTGCACCACTTGATGTTTGGTGCGTCTGAGTAGAAACGGGGCGGTCTTCTGGGTGAGCTGATCTTGTATCTGGCGATCGTTTTCCACTTCAATCGGTTTTTGGTAGCGTTTTTTGAATTGCGCTTGATTCCCCAGAAACCCGGGCATGAGGAAGTTAAACAGTGACCAGAGTTCGCCTAAGTGGTTTTCAATCGGGGTGCCAGTCAGGCAGAGTCGGTGTTGGCTTTTCAGTGACACCAGGGCGGTGTAAAGCTTGGTGCGCGGGTTTTTGATTTTTTGCGCTTCGTCGAGAATAATCACTTGGAATTCGGTGTTTTTAAGCTGATCCACATCGCGCGGTAACAGCGGGTAGCTGGTGAGCACCAGATCGGCCTCTTCAATGGCGTCGAACGCTTGGTGGCGGTCGCTGCCGTGGATGGTCAGAAGGTTTAAGTCGGGGGTGAATTTATGGGCTTCACTTTTCCAGTTGCCGATGAGCGAGGTGGGCACCACCAGCAGCGCGGGTTGCGTGAGTTGTTGCTGTTGTTTTAAATGCAGCAGCCAGCTGAGGGTTTGCAGAGTTTTACCCAGCCCCATGTCATCGGCCAGCACGCCGTTGAAGCCGTGTTGGTATAAAAAGTCTAGCCAGCTGAGCCCAAAGGTCTGATAGGGGCGCAGTTCCGCTTGCAAGCCCTGTGGTGGAGGCAGGGTTTCGATGCGGGTGAAGTGCTTCAGTTTGTCGGCCAGTTGCATGACCTTACGATCCCCGAGCCAGGTCATGGGCAGGTTGGATAAACCGGCGATTAAATGGGCATTAAACGGCTGGATGCGCAGGCCTTTCCCTAGGGGTTCGTGCTGGTAGAGCTGCAACAGGGTTTCAAACAAGGGCGCCACATCGTCTTTCGGCAGCTTGAGAATTTCCTGTTCGTTTAGCGACAGTAGCAGGGTATCCGGCATGTCGCTGACTTGATCGTAGCGTTGCAGCATTTGTTCCAGCAGCGGCGCCATGGGCAGCGTCTGGCCTTTGACCTGAATATTGAAACTGAGATTGAACCAGTCATTGGTTTGTTCGCTTTCCACCTGAATATCATCGGCTTCCACCAAAGAGAGCCAGGCCTGGTCAAAGCCATCAAACTGCCAGCCTTCTTCAGCCAAGGCTTCCATGCGCTCCAATAGCGCCAGATAATTTGCCAGGCCTGGCTCGGTGTGGGTGTCATCCGACTGCAGCGCATAGAAAAGCATCTCGCCGCCGGGATGCGGCGGTGGATCGTTAAATGACAGCCGCACTTCCGTCAAAAGGTCGTCTAAACGCGCGGCAACAGCGGCTTCGCCGCTGCGGTCACGGTGAATGGTAATGAGACGGTTTTCCAAGCGGCTTTCCACCGTCTCGGCCGCATTGGTTGGGTAAATGGCGTAGCCGTCATACAGGAACATGAGACCAAACAGCGGGTGTGGCAGCGGTTCCAGCAGTGTGACCAAACCAACCGGTGGGGAGTCAATGAGGATGCGTTCAATGCCGACCATCTCCGGCAAGCGGGAGAAGATTTCACCGGCCGGTGCCTGTATCTGCTGTTCGCTGAGGGTTTCAATCAATTGGTTGTATTGATTTTGGTTCATGTCCGGCAGCTTTATCAGGCTTGGCAGTGCCGGTGCCGCAACGGGTGAAATGACTTCCTGTGCGGTGTGCTCAAGCGTGTTAATCATCACCGGCGGGTCGCACAGCACCAGAAATTGCTGCTGAGTATCAAACGCCAGCTTGAGCTGGTGGCCGCCGTTTGGCGTCGTTTGGTGGATCAGCTCCAGTTCATGGGGCGTGCTCAGCCACTGAAGCGGCGTCGGCTGAGACTTAAAATAGGCGTGGCCGCTCTGTATCAGCTTTTTCAGCAGCAGATAACCGGCCGCTCCGCCAAACTGAATGGCGGAAACGTACCAAGACTCGGTCGCGGCGGCAGGCATCAGTTTGGCGATGCGGTGGTTTTCGCTGTAGCCAAAGACGTTGAACTTATTAAAGTAGGTGGACACCTGCATGGGTTTGGGTTTCGCCAGACGGCCACGCAAGGTATAGTGGTGACGCATGATTTTCAGCTCACCGCTCATGGAGCGCTTATGATGGCTGTAGGGCTGGTCGGTGCCGTCAAACAGATGAAAGTGATACCATTCTTCCGCGGTGTGATCCTGACGCTGACCGAGAAATTGAATTTCGTCCAGCAGGCATTGAAACTGGAAATCATCCACTTTTTGGGCGTTTTGCGACGCCTTGTCTGATTGACCAGGCCTGGCGGTTTCGCTTTGCGGCGCTGTTTGCGCATTTTCCGCTTGGATAAGCGACAAGAGTTTTAAGCAGGTGGCCACAGCGTGCTTGCAGTTATCCCCCACGGGACAGTCGCAGTAGCCGATCAGGGTGACCGATTTTTTTTCACGCGCGGATTCGATAATGGTGACTCGGGTATCGTACTCTTCGCCGTGCGAGCCACTGACGATGGCTTCGTATTGAAACACCTGACTGTGTTTGTCGTAGTTTTGCACCGGTTTTTGGGTGACGGTTTGCACCTTATTGTGCTGGAAGACGGTTTGGCCGCGCTTGTAGTCGCCTTCTTCAAAGTTTCGGATAATGTCGTCTTCACTGAAGTCTGGGCGGTTTTTGGTCATGGAGATCTCTGTTGAGGTTAAGTTTTGCGCGATTTGCGCTATTATAAGGGCTTTGCAAAAGCACAGGAAGAGGATTCACTCAAAACTGCACGGATAACCTCGGTTGATGTGTGGATAAGTATTGCTGATTGGTTAAAAGCGCGGTGATTCACTAAATTAGATGGATAATTCCTGTAATTAAAATGGCGAGCCTGTTTAGGAGATGGTTTATGACAATGCGATTCGGGGTGGTGTTGACGTTATGGGGACTGTTGATGACAACGGCTTTGCCGGTGATGGCGAAGGTGTCACCGACTGAGGTGCCGGGTGCGAAGACGGTCACGGTTGAGGAAGTGAAAAAGCTCTGGATGCAAGGGGTGTTGTGCATTGACCCCCGCCGCAATGCCGACTGGGAAGCGGGGCGCATTCCCGGAGCCTTGCACATGATGTCGAAAAGTGACGTCTATAACCCGCAGACGGTACTGGCACACACGGACGGGCGTTACGATGCGCCGATTGTTTCTTATTGCAATGCCGAAAATTGTTTGAGAGCCGCGAACTTGGCACGGGATTTGGTTAGTTGGGGGTTTACCAATGTGTATTACTTTCGAGACGGTTTTCCGGCCTGGAAAAATGCGGAAAACCCGTATGAATGAAACGACCGTTTAAAATGGCTGCGCACGGCGTCAGTTCTCGAATCGAACGAATATTAAAAGGATCCAGCCCATGTTTCTAAACTCGCTCAAGCACCGTTTGGCTCTGTTCAGTGCCGCGGCCATTCTCATCACCGTGTTTATTTTAATGATGATTTTTAACGGCATTTTGCAGCAGAAGCAGACTCAGGTGCTGAGTGCCTTATCCACCAAGGCCACGGCGGTGGCCAGTGGTCTTTACAGCCACGCCATTTCCAAAATGGAAGAAAACATTATTTTCACCACGCGCGACCCGGTTTTGATGCAAGCCATACTGGACAAGAATCTCGATGTAATTCATAAGCGGATTTTCCCGACCGGTAACCGCCTTGAAGCCACCGGCGTGACCACCAATCTGCGTTTGCTAAGCCTGGATAATAAGCTGCTGTACACCCGCAATGATCAGGAAAGCGGCGATTACAATTTGCAACTGGCGACGGATTCCGTGAGTCAAATGAAAATCCTCAGTGGCGTCGAATCCGTGGATGGGGCGGAGCCGGAAATTCATCTGGTGTTTCCTTTGACACGCCATGGGCAACCGATTGCGGTGGTGGATATGGCGTTGTCGCTTTCTGCGGTGATGTCAAAGTTCAAAGCCATTTCCAACAGCGATTGGGCGATTTACAGTGTGAATAACCATCTGGTTTCCAAAAGCTCCGATACCTTGGTGAACTACATCAAACAAGCGTCTATCCCGGTTAATCAATACGGCATCCATCGTATGTCGGAGGCGGGGTTGGATTTCAATGTCGTGACCCAACCGATTTACGACTATCAAAATCAGTTGGTGGGGTATTTGGTGACCTCTTCGGATGATACACAAACCTATCAAGCCAGTGATGCGCAATTCTGGTGGGGTGCTTTAGCCATACTGGCTTGGTTGCTGGTGGTGCTCTTGGCAACCGGTTACACCCTCGCCAGAGCAATGCGGCCACTGGAGTTGATGCACGAGGCGGTCGCGAAAGTGCGGCAGAACGGTGACTTTACCGTGCGGGTTCCGACTCGGGGTAAAGATGAAATCGCCTCCGCAGCGCATGATATTAATGAACTGATTGACCTGATGCAGCAAGCCTTAAAAGAGAGCAATCGCGTGATGCACGCGGTGGCCGAAGGGGATTTTACCCAGCGTATGCAGGGCGATCATAAAGGGGCATTGGCCGAGTTGCAGGAAACGGTGAATCAGTCCACGCGAAGTGTGGACACCACCATGCGTGAGTTAACCAAGGTTGTCAAAGCCCTGCACCAGGGGGATTTCAGCACGCGCATGAGTCAGGAGGTCAAGGGAGAGATTCGGTATGAAGTGGATGCGGCGTTGTCCAGCCTACACGCCACCATTGAAGATACAAACCGTGTTTTAACGCATATGGCGGAGGGCGACTTCAGCCAGCGTGTTCAGGCCGATGCGTTCGGGGATTTGAAACTGTTGCGCGATAACGTCAACGGACGGGTTGAGCAAACCGCTCAGGCACTGGATGAAATCGCAAAAGTGGTGAAGGCGATGGCGTCAGGCGACTTGACGCAACGAGTGCAAGGGCAGTATAAGGGTCAGTTCGGCACTTTATCGGGCGAATTGAATAACTCACTGCAAAATATTGCACAACTGATTCACCAGACCTCTAGCGGTGTGCACAGTCTGCTGCAAAATGTGGATCAAATCCATCAGGGCACTCAGGATCTGAATGATCGTACGCAGCGACAGGCACAATCGCTGGATCAGACAACCTTAACCATTTCGCAGATTACCAAAGCCGTGGATACAACCACTGGCAATGCCCATTCCGCTAATCAACAGTCGCAAAATTCACGTAAACAGTCTGAAGAGGGGGCGCAGATTATGCGTTCCACCATTGAGTCTATGGGAAAAATTCGTGACGCCAGTCATAAGATCGAAGAAATTATTTCGTTGATCGACAGCATTGCCTTTCAGACTAACCTGCTGGCGCTTAATGCCGCCGTGGAAGCGGCGCGAGCCGGTGAGCACGGCCGCGGGTTTGCTGTGGTGGCGGGCGAAGTGCGCAACCTGGCGGGCAAGTCGGCCGATGCGGCACGAGACATTAAAGGGTTAATCGAAAATGCGGTGCATGCCGTGGAAGAGGGCACCGAGCGGGCGGAAAGTTCCGATCAGGCCTTGCAGCATATTACTGAGAGTATTCGCAGTGTCAGCGATATTGTGTCGGAAATCAGTTCGGCGTCGGAAACCCAGTCGCAATCCATGAATCAGATCAACCAAGCCATCGGGGAAATCGATGATGTCACTCAGCAGAATGCCGCTCTGGTAGAGCAGACCACAGCGGCATCGGAGGCCATGCGCGAAGCGGTCAGCGAACTGGAACAGTTGATCGCCAAGTTTAAGGTGTAGCCCGATTTTATCTGTTGTTGCCGGCATTTAAACGTTGACAAAGCGGATGGATTTTACCTTGGCTTTGAAAAAGGTAAAGCCGTCGTCTGTTCCGAAATGATGTCCGCCTTCTACATCGAATGGCAGGCGGAAACCGTCCACTTCCCGAAAGTCCTTCAAGCGCCCACCGAAGGGTTGAAGTCGATGGATTTTGTCGGGATTGGCGTCGCTCCAGCGCATAAAGTGAACTTCTTGAGGTTGGCCATCTTCCGAGACGACCAGCGTGATGGTCTGAGACAGATTCTGGTAGGCTAGCGTGACCTGGGCACGCTGGTCGTCCAGCGCCTGCCAAGTGACATTGTAGGAT
>NZ_JBNGDN010000026.1:0-8186 GCF_049975065.1 Hydrogenovibrio sp. | reverse complement strand
TGGTAAAAAGACCGCAGGTGTCCAAAATAACGCTTCCGCCACATAGCGCCCAAATGCGGAACGACGGTGGTCGGTTGTGCCACCCAGACGCGCCACCGGTAGGAGGCTGAAAATTCGAAAACGTGTCCAATGTGCCGAATCCGAACCGGTAACCCCCATCTTGCCAAAACGCTCTAGTTTCCAGATAAAGCCCTGCGGTGCGGCCAGAATTTGACTGGCTTTCATGGGTTGATCGTTGGGGTTGGTACGATCGCCCAGACTGAACTCGCCCCCCATATCAATTTCAGCCACAGTTTTTAAAGGCGTTCCCGGTAGAATCGCAAAGCGAAAAAACGCTTGGGCGGCAGGCGGCAAGTTGTTCACCATGGCAGGATCAAAGCGAATGGGGTTCAAGGGTTGCTGTGCCGACAGACGTTGCCATTCGCGGTGTTCGTCTGCCGCATCGCGCCAACGCAGAGCCACGAGTGCCAGCAGGCTAAACACTCATATCACTGCGATGGACACGACTACAAAATCCCAGTTCATAAAGCCTTAATCCTCATTTATTCCGACGTTGACGCAGACGAAAAGCATCGCGTTTTAACGAATCCGTCGGTGCGATTGGGTTAGAATGGTTGACATTCTATAACGAGTAATGAAGCGGGTAAACAATGGCCGGGTCGCTATTTGATCAATTGAAAAAATCCGGTTTGGTGAATGAGCACCAAGCCAAAAAAATTAAAAAAGAAAAATATCAACAAAGCAAACAGCACAAATCCAAAAAGGGCGCTCAGGCGGGCCAAGGCGACAGCGATGCAGCCAAGCTGGCGGCAGAAGCCATGCGGCTCAAAGCGGAAAAAGATCGACAATTGAATCTGGAGCGCCAACAGCAGCAGGCGGAAACGGCCAAATTGGCGGAACTGAAGCAGTTGCTGCAGTCCAATCAATTGACCGATGTGGCGGGCGATCTGACATTTCATTTTGCCGATGAAAAACAGGTCAAGACTCTGCAGGTCAATGCTCAAACACGTCAGGGGCTGGTGAGTGGTCGCATCCGCATTGCGCGGCAGGGCGGTGATTATGTGCTGGTGCCAGCGTCGGTGGTTGAAAAGATTGAGCAGCGTGACCCGACAGTGTTGATTTCGCTGTCCGATAAGGATGATGCCCTCTCGGAAGAAGATCGTGACTATTATGCAAAATTTGCCATACCGGATGACTTGATTTGGTAGGGCGTTAAACAGGGGCTGGGTATGATCAAAAAAATGAGTGCGGCTATCTTATTGGCGGCGTTGCTATCGGGCTGTCAGTCCGGTGATTCGAATGATCGTCAAACGCAGACGGTGACTGTTTGGGTGTCGCCGGAGGGTAAGGATACTAACACGGGTGAGATTGATCAGCCGTTTCAGACACTGGCGCGTGCCCAGCAGAAAGCGCGGGAGATGGTTGCGGGTGCAACAAATGTTACGGTAAACCTTAAATCCGGTGTCTATCGGCTGGAGGCACCTTTGCGGTTGGATCACCGCGATGCGCCACAGGACGGTTATCAGCTGACGTATCAAGCGGCGGCGGGGGCGCAGGCGAGTCTGTACGGCTCTCGACAAATTGATGGTTGGACTTTGTAGGACGCGGACAAAAATATTTATCGCGCCAGTGCAAAAGGCACGGTGTCGCGGCAACTGTATGTGGACGGCGTGCGTGCCACCCGCGCCAGAACCGGTGATTACCCGGGCGGCTTCTGGCCTTATTATGGCTATAATCCGAACTCACCAGCTAACAGTGATGCGGCGGGCATCTTGTATATACCGCTGCAGAATATGGATGGAAGCCTGGCCGCTGGTTGGCCGGATCCGAATACCTGGCAGAATGTCGAGGATATTGAAGCCGTTGCCCTGCCGCAATGGAAAATGCAGCGCGTGCCGCTGAAAGGCATTATCCCGTTTCCCGATTACCACAATACTCATATTTCCGTTCAGGACGCGTTGCAGTTTTATGAACATGAATTTATTCTCGATGATCTGGGAGCCAAACTGGATTATGATTTATCCAGAACCGGCTTGATTCAGCTCGAAGACACCGCCTGGCGCAACGCGAACCTGTATCTGAATCCTGAGAAAACCGCTACCAACCTGTGGAGTTTTTTTCGAGTGGCGTTTTTTGAAAATGCCTATGCCTTTCTCGACGAGCCTGGGGAATGGTACCTCGATCAAAAAGCGGATACCCTGTATTACATTCCGCTGGACGGTCAGGATATGCGTCGCGTTCAGGTAGAAATGCCGCAGCTAGAGCAGTTGCTAACCGTCCAAGGTCGTCAGGATGCGCCAGTGAAAAATATTCGGTTTCAAAACTTGAATTTCGCTTATGCCACTTGGCTGGAGCCGAGTGGTGAGCAAGGGTACATTTCCGATCAAAGCGGCAATCGGGTGACCGGCACTTCCGGTGACTATAACACCATCGGCCATGTGCAGTCGGTGGTTGAAACCCCGGGCAATATCGAGCTGGAATACGTTGATGGGGTTGTGTTTCAAGGCAATATTTTCGAACACCTGGGCGCGGTGGCGCTGCACTTCGGAACCGGTACGCAAAATGCGTTGATTGAGGATAATCTGTTTGAAGATATTTCCGCCTCGGCCATTTGGTTGGGCGGGGTTCAACAGGACGATTATGCCCCGGATGCGGTGCAGCTGACCGCCAATAACACCATTCGCAATAATCTCATTCGTCATATCGGCCAGGAATATTACGATGTGGCGGGTATTTATGTCGGTTTTTCACGTAACACCCACATCGACCATAACACCATTATGTACACCCCTTGGTCGGCGATTGCGATGGGCTGGGGCTGGGGGTTGTTGGATCCGGGCATCAATCTTGGGCTGGCGACGGCCACCCCGAATATGTGGGGCGTCCATACCGAGTTTACCCCGAATCGTCATAATAAAGTGACCCATAACCGTACCTATGCCACCCTGCAGCAATTGTGGGACGGCGGCGGCATTTACACCACAGGGTATCAGGGCACGTCCATGGACGATGCCTTGTTGATTGAGGGTAATGTGTTTTCCGATAAAAATCCTGAGCGGGGCGGCAACACGGTTTACAGTGACGGCATGAGTCGCTTTATTAAAGTGCGAAACAATGTGATGTATAACAATCCGCAGGCGAAGGCGTTTTTTGGCACGGACATTGGCGAAAATGACCCTTTTTACACACAATACGCCATCTATTGATTGTTAAACGATTTCGGATACGGTGCGGATACCGGTGGATGTCGAACGTTTGGCGACATAGACTATGATGATAATTTCTGGCGTGATATGACGTTTTTTAATATTTGCCCTTTCACTTATGAGGGCATAGAGTACCCAACCCAGTTACAGTATCGTGGCAACCAAGATGTCCAGCGGCACACCGCCGAAGCGCAGAAGAATGCTGACCGTGCCGGTGTGACTTCCCGCCCCGAAAGCATTGCCGCCGCTCGGTGGATAACGCCTTCAAACACCATTCAGATCAATTAAGACTGATGCGCGCTTGAGGCTTGGAGTTTTAGCCGAATATTGACTTTCGAACCCATACTTTACCTGCGGATATGTGTCGAAAATCCGCCATAAAAAAACCGGGGCTGTCCCCGGTTTTTTATGGCATTGATGCAGGAATGACCAGGCCTGGTTAGAAGTCGTAACCCAAGGTAATCATCGTTTCGGTGTTGACGTTCTTTTTATCTTCAGCCGGTTTGCTGTTGTGGCGGTATTGGTAGTTGATGCGCATATTGAAATGGCTGTTAAACAGGACTTTTAAGCCGGTGTTGCTTTCCGTATTGGTTTGCTTTTCACCCGTGAAGACGGTGAGGTTTTGCAGAAAGCGGACATTCGGATTAAACGCGTATTCAAAGTTGCCGTAGAGTTTGGCAATCGCTTGTGACATGTCTTTGGTGTCGCTGTTTTTGTAATAGTTGTCACTTTGATAACCGGCACCCGCTTCACCGGTCAGAATCATATCTTTGCGTTTAATGAAGTTATACCCCAGACCGGCAATGGTATAGGTGCTCAGCTCAATATCTGAAAAGCGATCGTTCACGGCTTTAAATTGACCGAAGCCATAGGCTTTTTGATAGTCGGAAAAATACAGGTTGCCCTGCAGGTCGCCGACATAGCGTTCGTCGGTGCGATTGCCATCTTCTTCTTTATTGGTGGCATCGAACTTGGCTTTGAGCTTATACATTTTCTGGGTATATTCCAGACCCAGTGAGCCGTAAATGGCTTGGGTGGACGTGTCGCCGGTGGTATTGGAGTAACCGGCTTGCCCGCTTCCGCTTAACCCAAGCTCAGGCTTGTCTTCCGCCAGCACAGGGGTGGCAATCAGTAGAGAGGTGGCACCAAACAGTGCGAGAGTGTGTTTTCTCATAGGTTATATTCCCTTTTAAAGGTTAAAAATACAGACATCAAAGAACGCAAAAACGTCCTTTGAAGAAAATGAAAGCGCTGCTAGCCCGAATATTTCACAAATTTGCACCGACCTTGCTTGCTCCTTGATTCCACAAGCCATATTTTCTCAGTCGGTCGTAATCGTGGATACGACACTTCTTCGAAAATTTCCTTGTGAAACCAATGCCCTGCGCAATCTCAGCACAAATTCATGAAACATTCGGGCTAGGATTCGGTTTGCAAGCTGTGAACATGCACATCCATTTGTGGGAAAGGGATGCCGATGCCGGCGTCGTCAAACGCCAGTTTGACTTTTTCGTTCATGTCCCATTTCAACGGCCAGTAATCCCCGGATTTCACCCAAGGGCGCACATTAAAATTAATGCTGGAGTCGGCCAGTTCCGCCACGACGATACTGGGCGCCGGGTCTTTTAGCACGCGCTCGTCGTTTTCAATCAGGTCGGTCAGGATTTGTTTGGCCTGTTTAATGTCGTCATCGTAGCCGATACCGAACACCATATCGACACGACGGGTCTCGCGGGCAGAGTAGTTGGTGATATTGCCTTTGTAGATGTTGCCATTGGGGATAATGACTTCACGGTTATCGCCAGTGCGGAAGGTGGAGCTGAAAATACCCACCGCTTCCACCACGCCGGAAGTGCCACCGGCTTCGACGAAGTTGCCGACTTTAAACGGTTTGAACACGATCAGCATCACGCCGGAAGCAAAGTTCTTCAGCGAGTCTTTCAGGGCGAAGCCGATGGCCAAACCGGCGGCACCGATTAGCGCCACCAGCGAGGTGGTGTCTATGCCCAACTGACTGAGCGAGGCAATGATAATGAATAGATACAGCAGAGCGTTCAGGATCGACTGAACGAACTTAATCAGCATGTCATCCATTTTGGAAGCTTGCAACATACGTTCGGTAATGCGAAGTACGATCTTAATCCCCCAGCGCCCGATGATAAAAATGAGCAGTGCAAAGAGTAGGTTGCTGCTCCATTCGATGCCGTAGGTTTGCCAGAGCTGGTTCACATCAATCGTTGAGAAGTCCATAGGTGTGTTTCCTAAAGAAGGTTGAAGTTGAGTCGGTGAAATCCTTTAAAAAGCATTTCGATACGAGAATTCAAGACGCAACATTTTAGGCGAAATGCCGTTCAGTTTGGCAGAAAATTGCCAGACCTAGTAAATAACCAGGCCTGGTAGTGTCGTTATGGAGGGCGTTGCAAAAAAAGATTATTTGAATACTTTGAACGGTGGCAATTGTTTTGTCACCAAATCAAAACACATGGGGTGAATGTTCGGTAATCCATTTCGGTATTGAAGCGTGCGTTCGCCTTTAATCAGTGGCAGCAGGTACTCGATGGCCGCTGGGGTGATGTCCATACCGTCTTCGGTGATGAATTCGTCGGGTACCGATTTTTCCAAATCGGCGACGTCCACCAGCTTGACGTTTTTGTAGCGCCAAACCAGCGGCAGCGTATCGATCACCTCAATGACCGGCAAAACGCCATGCAGTCCGTCCAGTGCCGCTTGCACCGCTGCCTTGCCTGCTCGGTAGGCCATTTCCCAGTCGGTTTCGGACACCAGGTGACTGGCGGAACGTTGCAGATAATCCGGTACGGCACTGTGGGTTTTGCAATTAAAGGTGTCGGCCACTAAATTGGAGAGGGTGTGGGCGACGCCCCCCAGTTGGGTGTAATGATTGTTGTGGGTGTGTTCGATGTTTTCAATTGAGATGTAATTGCCGTTTTCGTCCATCAAGCCTTCCGAGACAATGCATACGCAATAGCCTTTGGTGTCGATCAGGGTGCGAACCCGATCCAGAAATTTGGCCTTGTCAAAGGCGCGTTCCGCTGGGAGTACCAATAAGGGTACTTCGGGAATGGCGGTTTTAATCAAGCCGCCGGCAATGGTTAGCCAGCCGACATTGCGCCCCATGGCTTCTAAGGCAAAAAACTTGGTGGACGTGTGGTGCATGGAGAACAGATCCATGGTGGCTTCCAGTAAGCTGGTAGCAATGTATTTGGCGGCGCTGCCAAATCCGGGGCTGCAATGGGATAAGGCCAGATCGTTATCAATGGTTTTGGCCACACCGATGCAGGTGACCGGATGGCCATGAGCCGAGCAGTAATCGGCCACTTTTTGAGCCGTGACCATGGAACCGTTGCCGCCATTGTAGAAAAAATAGCCGATGTCATAGGTTTTGAACACTTCCAGAACCCGTTGGTATTGTGCCGGGTTTTCCTCAACACTGTCCAAGTCAAAACGACAGGCCTGAAAAGCCGCGCCCGGTTGCACTTTCAGTCGATCCAATAGGTCTTCGCTGAACTGGGATGCGTCGGTCAGGTTTTCCTCCAGCACGCCGACAATTCCGTTAATGGCGGCATAGACCTTGCCAAATCGCTCCGGGTGACGTTTGGCCATTTCGATGACACCGGCGGCACTGGCGTTGATGACGGAGGTAACCCCTCCGGCCTGAGCATAGATGACGTTTCTGGGTTGAGACATGTTAAATCCTTACCTTTGGTATTTATATAAGTTGCCGATGATTATAAAAGATGACACTTACGTTATGGCATGAAAGTTTTTTGAATGATGCGCTGTGACTGGCAACTCAAGCTTGACTGTCCCTGCAAAAAGCGGCAAAGGGGTTGGCCGAGGAGCAGATGACGCCAGCCGGACAAGCCGCTGTCCGGCTGGCGGATAAGCTGCAGTAATTGCGTGCGGTTAGCGATATTGTTTGGATTGATACCATAGTCCAAGGCGGTCTGCTGAAGCAGGGCAAAGGCGATGTTCAGCAAAATGTCTTCTTGAGCGCTTGGGGGCGGTTCTTTGGGCTCGGTTTCTGGCCAGTGTTCCGGGTGGGCAAACACCTCATCAATCAGGGCGATCCACTCATCGCCAAAGTTTTTGACGGAAGAGGCTTTGATATTGGGCACTTTATATAAGGCCTGAGGGGTTTGCGGTGGGCGTTTGGCGATGTCGATCAAAGCGTCATCCGATAAAACCCACCGCTTCGGTTTGTTGTGATTAATGGCGTAGAGTTCGCGCCATTCGGCCAGTCGATAGGCAATGGCTTTGTTTTTACGCGCCAGTTTCCCGGCCATTTTCAATTTGTCCCCCGCCGTTTCGGGCGATGGCCGATAGAGTGATTCCGACAAGAGTGCTTCAAAATCTTCTTCCAAAGCCTTCTGCTCGGCATCCGTTAACCGAGCGAGAAAGCGTTCGTAGATGGGCGCGAGGGTGCGCACATCGTCAATGGCGTAGGTCAGCTGCTGATCGCTGAGCGGGCGTCGGCTCCAGTCGGTGCGGGTTTGATCTTTTTCCAGCACCCGCCCAAGTTCGCCTTTCACGACTTTGGCCAGGCCTGCCAAATCGCCGTATCCCAGAAAGACGCCCGCGATTTGAGTATCGAAAATCGGCGACGGTAATGCCCCGGAAAGTTGATACAATACTTCAAGATCCTGGCGGGCAGAATGAAAGACTTTGATGCAATTCGGTGCCGCCAAAAGTCGCCACAGAGGCGACAGATCCGACAGCGTCAGCGGGTCGATAATCGCCGCCTGACCGCCTTCGGACTGGATTTGAATCAAACACAGTTGCGGGAAGTAGGTGTCGGTTCGCACGAATTCGGTGTCAATCGCTAACCAGCGCTCAGACTCGATGCGGCGGCAGAAGGTTTCTAAAGTTGGTTGAGTGTCGATCAAGATAAATGAATGCGTCATAAAAGCAGTTTAAGAGGTTCCACGCTTTTGGGCAAGCAAAAGCTGTCATTTGCCCTGT
>NZ_JBNGDN010000025.1:0-23316 GCF_049975065.1 Hydrogenovibrio sp. | reverse complement strand
TGCAATAACCTATCGGAACAGGATAGACAAAACGAAACCCGCTAAGCCAATGGCTTCAGCGGGTTTTGTGTTTTGACGTAAAGTTTTTGTTCTGCCCGCCGTTAAATTGAATAAGAGAGAATAAACCCTAAAAAAGGCTGCGTTGCATTCCGATGGAAAAGCATTCGCGCTACAATAGAATAATAGATATATCCCTCTTTCAGACTGGAGAAAAATCATGGCAAACGATATTGGTATAGGCATTCTGAATTCAATGGGCGCAAATACATTTGATGTGGCCACCATGTCAAAAGTATTGGCGGAAGCCGATGTCGCCTCCAGACGCAATATCCTCGACAACAATGAAACCAAGTACACCAGCCGCTTAACGGGTTACGACATGTTGCAGCAGGCGTTTAATGGGTTTATGTCGCAGATTCCGGACTTGTTGGACATTAAAAACTTCCAGGAGAAATCGGTGTTGTCCACCGATCCATCCGTGGTAGATGCGACGGTGACCGGTCGTCCCAATAACGGTTCCTACCAGGTTGAAGTGCAATCCATGGCCACCTCGCACACTTTGGCGACGCAAGCCGATTTTGCTTCGACCAACTCAGTGATTGGCGAAGGGGCTTTGACCTTTAATGTCGGCGGGGCGGTCAGTACGGTGAATATTGATGCCACCAACAATACCTTGTCCGGCATTCAAAAAGCGGTAAACGATGCCGGCATTGGGGTGAATGCCTCGGTGGTCAACGTGGGCACCGGGTATAAATTGATGTTTTCATCTGAACAATCGGGAGCGAGCAATACCATTGATGTGTCTGTCACGGGTGACACGGACGGGAATGACGGGGATGCCTCCGGCTTGTCCCGCTTGGCCAGCGCCAATTTGAATCAGACGGTGGCGGCGCAGGATGCCACGGTGGTGGTGAACGGTTTAACGATCAATAATTCCGGCAATCAGTTGGAAGGGGTGATTGAGGGCGTGACCTTGAACTTGAAATCCGCGGATATCGGCAGTGTCAAAACCATTGAAATCCAAAACGATACCGAAGGATTGGAGCAGTCGGTTCAGGACTTTGTTGATCTCTATAATTCCTTGGGCGAGATTTTTAAAAACCTGGGGTCGTCCGAAACCAGTGAAGACGATGAAACCATGGGGACTTTGAATGGTGACTCGACGTTGCGCGAAGTGAAAAACCGCATTCGCAGCAGCTTGATTGATTCGATTCCGGGGTTGGCTGGAACCGTGCAGTCTTTGGGTGATATTGGCATTAAATCGAACCTTGACGGCACACTTGATTTGGATAGAGCCCGTTTGAGCAGTGCCATTGCCAGTGATCCTGAAGCGGTGGGTAAACTCTTTGCCGCCAGTGCCACGGCGACGGACAATCAGGTGCGTTACAAAGGTTCAACCGACGAGACGGTGGAAGGCACCTTTAATCTGAATGTGAATGTGGCCGCCTCTCAGGCGCAAATCACCGGTGGGTCGATTGGTCCGGGTGGTGATATTGTGATTGATGCCTCCAATAATGTTTTGAAAGTGGGCGTGGATGGCAATGAGTCGTTGGATTTGCAATTGACACAGGGCACTTATACCCGTGATGACTTGGCCAAGGAAATTGCCCGGGTAATTAACAATGACACCAATGTTGCGGGTGGCGGTGGTCGAGTGGCGGTGGAATATGACGACGCAACACAAAGTTATCAGTTGACCTCGCAACAATTTGGTACCAATTCCAAACTGGAATTGGTTTCGGGCAGCTTGCTAACCTCCGGCGTGACGGGGCTTGGGGTGACGGCGGAAACCACGGGGCAGGATGTGCAAGGTTATTTGGAAGGTGAGGATGGCACGCTCTACACCTTTGTTGGTCAGGGTCAAGATGTGCGCATTAACTCGATACTGGATGGCGCACCGCGTGGGCTGGAATTTAGCATTGAGGGTTCCACTATTGGTGCGCGCGGTTCCATGGAATTTAACCGTGGTTATGCCGATCGTCTCGGACTGTTGTTTGACGAACTGATGGATTCCGAGTCAGGGGTTGTGGGTGTAAGAGTCAGTAACTTTGAAAAACGCATAGAAGAAGTGGAAGAGCAGCGTACTAAAGTGGATGATCGTTATGAAAAACTGGAGATGAAATATCGTATTCAGTTCGGGGCCTTGCAAAGTCTGATTTCTCAGATGGACAGCACGCGCGAGTCGTTGGCGGCCATGCTGGTTCAGAAAAAAGATTAATCTGAACGATTAAACGTGTGACTGCAAGATTAACGCATTAATAACTTGAAAGCGGCCACGGTGATGGCCGTCTCTGGAAGGAAAAACGCTATGATGAACGCGATGATGAAACAGAAGTTTTTGAATCAATATCAGCAAACATCGCTGCAAACGGGGTTAGAAAACGCGACACCGCACAAGCTGGTGGCCATGCTGTATGATGGGGTTTTGGATAATCTGGCGCTGATTAAAGGGGCGATTGAGCGCAAGGACTATGAACTGAAATCCGCCAAGCTGAATAAAGTGGTGATGATCATCGGTTCTTTGCGTGCCAATCTGGATATGGAGCACGGCGGTGAAGTGGCCGCCAATTATGAAGCTTTGTATTCCTATATCAACAGCCGTTTATTCAAAGCCAGTGCGCAAAACGATTTGGAGATTTTGAATGAGGTGGCGGGTTTGGTGCGCGAATTGCGCGATACGTGGAATATGATTCCTGATAATTTCAAGTCGGCGTCTCGCTCGCAGATTGATATGGTGAAAAACGCAAAATGAACAGTGTGTTGCTGAATGCGTTGCATGAATCGAAAATGCTGCTGAATCTGGCCGAAAAAGGGGATTGGGATGCTTTTTTTGTGCGCCATGTGACTTGGTTTGAACGTGTCAATCAATTGTTGGAGCAGCCGCCGGAAGCCTCAGAGGCTTCCATTCAACAGTTGCTGGACGATGTGGATGCCATTAAACGCTTGATGCTGGGTCGTATGGAGGAAATTGAATCGTCCGTGTCGGTCAGTCGAAAACAGAAAAATGCGGTTAAGGAGTATCTCCGTTAAACGGGTGGCCTCTTTAACCGCCTCTCACCTTATGTCATACCCTTTCAAACAGGCTTAAATGCCTTTTCTTTTACGGCTTTTAGGCTTTTTTGTCAAAATAGATGCCAAATTTTTGACATCCTAAGTAAAAACTTATATAAAGTCATCTAAATGTCTAAATTCTATGGCGGCTAGATGAACGAAACGCTTTTATCCTCCCTGGTCGGTGATGGTTCGGCCATGCAACAAGTCAAAAAGTTAATCCAGCAAGTGGCCAATACCGATGCGACGGTGTTGATTCTGGGCGAGTCCGGCACCGGTAAAGAAGTGGTGGCGCAAGCTTTGCACTCGGTCTCTGCGCGTGCCAACCAATCGTTTATTCCCATTAACTGTGGCGCCATTCCCGGTGAGCTTTTGGAGTCAGAGTTATTCGGTCATGAAAAAGGCGCTTTTACCGGCGCAATCACGGCTCGAAAAGGGCGTTTCGAGCTGGCGGAGAAGGGCACGATTTTTCTCGATGAAATCGGTGATATGCCGTTGCCCATGCAGGTGAAGCTGTTGCGCGTGCTTCAGGAAAGAATGTACGAACGGGTGGGCGGCAACAAAAGCTTTGAGTGCGATGTGCGTGTCATAGCCGCGACCCATCGGAACCTAGAGGATAATATTGCTGAAGGGCGCTTTCGAGAAGATCTTTTTTATCGTTTAAATGTTTTTCCGATTGAAATGCCTTCTTTACGGGAGCGCCCAGAAGACATTCCGGATTTATTCGATTTTATGTTCCGAAAAATTCACAACTCCGGACGGGATATTCCGAGTTTGTCCGAACGCGCCATGATTGCGTTGCAACACTATCGCTGGCCGGGTAACGTCCGTGAACTGGGGAATCTGGCGGAGCGATTGTCGATTTTGTTTCCGGGTTTGACGGTGGCGTTTGATGATTTACCGGTCAAGTATCAAGTGGACATTCCAGAAGACGCTGGGCTGATTCGCGTGAAGACAGCGGATATTGTCGCGGATGCCGCCCACCATGAGGTGACCTCGGATGCACGCCTGGCAGAAGCGCAAGTGCCTAAGGTGGCCGATTCGGCGGCCCATTCCAATGCGCTTGCGGATGACACCTTTGCGCCCAAGGCGATGATGCCGAATTTAGAAGAAGGGCTGGACTTGAAGTCGTATTTGGTTGAGATGGAAGTGCAATTGATTCAACAAGCCCTGTCGCAAACCGACGGCAACGTCTCTCAGGCAGCGAAATTGTTGCAAACCAATCGCACCACCTTGGTTGAAAAAATACGCAAATTCAATTTGAATTGATTGGTTTCAAATTGATTGACTCGAAAGGATGTCCGCATGGATAAGGCTCAAGAAAAGGCGATAGAGCAGAAACGCTTGGCGGAGCTGGAAGCGGCGTTTGAGTTGTTTAATCAAACCTCGTCACAGTTAACCCTAGCCTATGAGTCGCTGCAGAATCAGGTCGAAGATCTACAGGCCAAGCTGGATGAGAGCAACCGCGAGAAACACCGAGTCGGTGAGCGTCTTGAGCAACTGCTGAACCTACTGCCCGCAGGGGTGATTGTGCTGGATGAGTATGACGCTATTATTGACATGAACCCCGCGGCGGAGTTGATTCTGGGCGCGGATGCCATGGGGCGCAATTGGGAAGTGGTGGTGCGCAATGTGTTTCTAATGGCCAATGACGCCGGTGAACTAATGACGCATAATCAAATGGTGTATCAGTTGTCGCAATCGCCGTTGAGCTTGTCGAAAGAAGACGGCGAGCGTTTAAACGGCAAAATTCTGCTGATTCAGGATGTGACGGCGGCGCGCGATTTGCAACAGCATATAAGCCGTCATCAGCGACTCAGCTCCATGGGCGAAATGGCGGCTTCGCTGGCGCATCAGATACGAACGCCTTTGGCGTCGGCTTTATTGTATGTTTCGCAACTGTCTTCGCCGCAACTGGCGGAAGACAAACGCGATAAATTTGTGGATAAAAGTTTGACCAGTTTGCGCCACTTGGAGGCGTTGGTGAAGGATATGTTGCAATATGCCAAAGGCGGTAAGGCGAAAGATCAGAAGGTGACGATCAGTGGTTTGTTGGAGGCTTTAAAGCATTCGGTTGAGCCGAAAGTCAATCAATCGAACAGTGAAATTCGGTTCCATGAGAAATCACCAGGCCTGGTGGTTTTGGGGGATGAGGATGCGCTCCTCACGGCACTGGAAAACTTGGTGGGCAATGCGATTGACATCGTATCGCAACAGGCCAAAATTGATGTTTTTGTGTTGGAAGAGCCGCAGCGTAATCGGGTGGACATTATCGTGGCCGATCATGGGCCTGGGTTGAGTGAAGAGATGAATGAAAAAATTTTTGAACCGTTTTTTACAAGCCGAGCACAAGGCACTGGCTTAGGGCTGGCCGTGGTGCGCGCGGTGGCCGAAGCGCATGGCGGTGAGGCCTGGGTGAAGTCAATCAAGGGGCAGGGCGCGCGGTTTGGTTTGCGGTTGCCGCTGTTGCAAAATGGAGAGGTGACATGACGCTGGCGAAAATACTGGTCGTAGAAGATGACTTGAAATTGCAGGAAGCGCTTGTGGACACACTGGAGCTGAATGACTTCGAAGTGGTGGCCGTCAGTTCAGCAGAAGAAGCGCTGGTGGCATTGGATGATGAGATTGCTATGGTGTTCAGCGACATTCGCATGGATGGCGCTTTGAATGGTTATGAGTTGATGGAACGAATTCGCGCCATTAAGCCCTATCTGCCGATTGTGTTGATGACGGCGTATGGCACGGTAGAGCAGGCGGTGGATGCCATGAAGGCGGGTGCGGTGGATTACATTATGAAACCGTTTGAAGCCGATGTGCTGGTCGAAAAAGCGCGCGCTTATTTTTACCGTGATGCCTCCACTGAAGAGGACTTTGTGGTAGCCGATGCGGCGACGATTCAGTTGAAAGCGATGGCGCAAAAGGTCGCCGAAAGTGAAGCGTCCGTGTTGATTACCGGTGAAAGCGGCACCGGTAAAGAGGTGTTGGCGCGTTTTGTTCACAACCATTCGCCGCGCAAAAAACAGCCGTTTGTGGCGATTAACTGTGCGGCCATCCCCGATAATATGCTGGAAGCCACCTTGTTTGGTTACGAAAAAGGCGCGTTTACCGGGGCATTGAAATCCATGCCGGGTAAGTTTGAGCAGGCGCAGGGGGGTACCATCTTTCTGGATGAAATCGGTGAAATGAAACCCGACTTGCAGGCCAAGCTGTTGCGGGTGCTGCAAGAACGCGAAGTGGAGCGGATTGGCAGTTCCAAGTTGATCAAGCTGGATGTGCGAGTGCTCAGTGCGTCCAATATTGACATGAAGCAGGCGATTGCCAATGGCGATTTCAGAGAAGACCTGTTTTATCGTTTGAATGTTTTTCCAATGCGCATTCCGCCTTTGCGTGAGCGCCCGAAAGACATTGCCGCGATTGCGGAACGTTTGTTACAACGTCACTGCGGCGGTCGTCGGGTGGAACCGGTGTTGTCGGCTCAGGCGTTGAAAGCGTTGATTGAGTTTCAGTGGCCGGGCAATATTCGAGAATTGGATAATGTGATTCAGCGTGCCTTGGTGATGATGTCGGGCGAGACGATCCAGCTTCAAGATATTTTGTTTGATGAATCCTTTTCCAAGTCAATGGGCGTGCCTGCGTCGGTGATGGGCGAGGTCGGATCACCGTCTCGGTCACACTCAGCCGATTCAGCCGAAACGGAAGATCAGGCCGCTGAATCGAGTTTTGAACCCGGCACAACGGATTTAAAAGAGCGGGAAGTGCATATTATTCTAGAAACCTTAAAAGCCAACCAAGGGCATCGGCAGAAGACCGCGGAAGCTTTGAACATTAGCCCGAGAACCTTGCGATACAAATTGGCACGTTTTAAAGAACAAGGGCTGGATGTTTTATAATGAGGTTAAACATGATACATTGACACTGAGAGGGGGATTGAGCGCAAAACCCGTTCTTGACCCTACTCCAAGCATTGACGTGTTGAAAACACGGGTGTTATTTGTTTGACACTTTTTTGGCATATCAATTGCTGGATATGTCATAATTCAATCATAAAATCGTCGCCGGGTTATGCTGACATAACCGCGATTTAATGGAGTTTTAAGCAAATCATGACAAATTCCGTAGACACTCAAAGCTTAATGTTGCAAATGCGCTCCTTAGCGGCAGAAGCGGCTTCCCAGACGCAGCCGGTTAAAGAACCGGAAAAAGGTGCCGAGTCGGCGGGGAAATTTGCCGATTTGTTGTCCAAGTCCATTAACGGGGTGGCGGAGCAGCAAAACAAGTCATCGGCCATGAAAACCGCTTTTGAAAAAGGCGAAGATGTCGATCTGACCGAAGTGATGGTGCAAGCACAAAAAGCCAGCTTGTCCTTTCAGGCAATGACCCAAGTGCGCAATAAGCTGGTGGAAGCTTATAAAGACATCAAAAATATGCCTATTTAACAACCCGATAACCGCCCTGCGCTGAAACAGGGCGTTTTCCAGTGAGAGATCATTTCTTCGATGGCTGAACAACCCACACTCGATCGAGCAAGTTCGCAAAAAGCGTCGGAAGGATCGCCACTCCTCAAGAACCTGACATCCTTGTCAGTCGCTAAGCAAGTCAGCTTGGTGATTGCATTAGCCGCCAGCGTTTCGCTGGCGGTTGGCATTATTCTCTGGTCACAATCAACCACTTATTCGTTGCTGTTTGGAAGCATGGATGCCAAGGACATGAGCGAGGTCATTCAGATTCTCGATCAGGAACAGGTGCCGTATAAGTTGGATGAAGCTTCGGGTGCTGTTCTGGTGCCGAATGATGTGGTCTATTCCATTCGTCTTAAATTGGCCGCACAAGGCTTTCCCAAACAGGCGCCCACCGGTTATCAGTTGTTGGATATGGATCAGGGCTTCGGTATTTCTCAATTTCGGGAAACCGCTCAATATCAGCGTGCTTTGGAAGGCGAACTGGCCAAATCGGTGTCCAGTATCAATGCGGTCAAGTCCGCCCGCGTGATTTTGGGGATGCCTAAGCGTTCTGTGTTTGTGCGCAAGCAGCAGGAGCCGACCGCTTCGGTGGCGGTGCAGCTGTATTCTGGTCGCTCGCTCAGTGAAGAGCAGGTGGATGCCATTGTGTATCTGGTGTCGTCCAGTATTCCGAATATGAAGCCTAAAGGCGTCACAGTGGTCGATCAGCAGGGCAATCTTCTCACTGGCGATTCGCACAGTGGGGTCATGAATGTGAGCCTGAAACAGTTGGGGTATACGCGGCAGGTGGAAGATACCTTGTCGCGGCGGATTATCCAGTTGCTCACGCCCGTGGCCGGTGGAACCCACAAAGTGCGTGCCCAGGTGACGGCCGAGTTGGACTTTACCCAGCAGGAGCAAACGCGCGAAAACTATGAACCCGATCCGTCGGCGATTCGCTCCGAACAGGAGCTGCTTGAAGTCAATCGCAACGAAGGACCCATGGGTATTCCCGGCGCTTTGACCAATCAGCCGCCGAGAGCGGGGATCGCGCCGGAAGAAGGGTATAACCCGAGAAACGATCCGAATCTACAGAATGCCAAGGAAAAAATCACTAAAAATTATGAGCTTGACCGCACCGTCAGTCATATTAAAAATTCCGTGGGAGCGATCCGCCGTCTTTCGGTGGCGGTGGTCATCGATGATAAAATCAGTTTAGGTGAAAACGGCGAACCGCAGCGCACCCCCTTGACCGAAGATGAGCTCACGCGTTATCGTCAGTTGGTCAGTGATGCCGTGGGGCTGGATGAAGCGCGTGGCGATACGCTCAGTATTGTGAATGCGTCCTTTATTCAGGAAAAACAGGAAGACTATGCGGAACCGGCCATCTGGGAAGCGCCTTGGTTCTGGACGCTGGTCAAGCAGGTTTTGGCAGGCCTGGCGGTTTTGATTATTATTTTCGGGGTGATTCGCCCGATGCTTAAAGATCTTTCCAAACGTCAGGAAGTGCAGCTGGATTACCCTGAAAATGTGCCGGAAGAGGAAGAAGATCTTGAAAACGCCGATGAAATCTCGCGTGCATTGGAGCAGATGAACGAAGAGGTTGAGCAGAAGGCTGAGGAAGCGGACGACCAATCGGATAAAGACAAAGAAATGCTTGAAAAAGTGAAAGCCATAGTGTCTGCCGATCCGAAGCTGGCGGCACACATTATCAAGCAATGGATGCAGAAGGATAAGTGAGATGGCCAAAGCGGAAATTGAAGAAGTTTCTGATGACGAATTAACGGGCTTGCAGAAAACGTCGATTTTATTACTGGCACTGGGAAAGGATACGGCGTCAAAAGTGTTGGGGCACCTGAATCCGCGAGAGGTTCAGCAGATCGGTACCGCCATGACGGATGTATCGGATGTCTCGCATCGTGATATTCATACGGTTATGAAAGGCTTTCTCGACGAGCTGGGAGAAGATGCGCTGGGCATTAATCCAACCGAATACGCACAGTCTTTAATGGTGGATGCCTTGGGCGAAGGCGGCGGCGGCCTGATGGATGCCGCCATGCTGGGGGATCAGGTGAAGGGGTTGGAGGCGTTAAAATGGATGCACCCCTCGACCATTTCCAATATGCTTCGCAACGAACACCCGCAGGTGGTGGCGATTGTGCTCTCTTATTTTGAGCCGGATTTATCCGCTGAAATTCTGTCTGGTATTCCCGAACGGTTTCAGTCCGAAGTGATTTACCGTATTGCGACCTTAACCACCATTCAGCCACGCGCGTTATTTGATTTGAACGAAGTGTTGGAAAATGCGTCCAGTGATGGCGAGGGGGGCAAATTGGCCACGATTGGCGGCGAAAAACGCGCAGCGGAAATCCTCAACTTGGTCGGCGGCGGTATCGATTCGCGCGTGTTGGATGACATCGCCATTGAGCATGAGGACATCAGTAAAGCCATTCAGGATAAAATGTTTGTCTTTGAAGACATCAGCGGGATTGAGCCGCGTGGCATTCAAACCATCTTGGGCGAAGTGCCGACCGACGTGCTGAAAATAGCGCTGAAAGGAGCCGACAAGAAGATGGTCGAATTGTTCTTGGAAAATATGTCCAAACGTCAGGCGGATATGTTGAGAGAAGAGCTGGAAATGACCGGGCCGGTCAAGCTCAGCGATGTGGAAGAAGCCCAGCGCAGCATTATCCAAACCGTTCGCCGATTGGCGGATGAAGAGAAGGTAATGATGCCGGGCGGCGGCGAGGAGTTTGTGTAGGTGGCTCAGGACGATTCGGTTTTAACCAAAAGTGCGCCTGGGGATGAAGAAGCACTGCCGGTCGCGACGCTGCTGCGTGCCGAAGAGGTTGCGGCACCCGAAATCAAGCCTTGGCATTATCAGGAACTGGGCAGTATCGAGCAGGCGAAAGCGCAGCAATTACGTTCTGAAGTGGAAGAAAAATTGCGCGAAGAAATCCGCCCTGAAATCATGCGTCGCGCATCGGTTTTGAAAAAAGAAGCGTTTGACACAGCGAAAAAAGAAGGGTACGACGCCGGTTACCAAGCCGGACTGGAAAAAGGACAAAAAGACGCATTTGAGCAGGCACAGCAGGAAGCTAAAACGGTATTGGCCGAAAAAGTGCGTGCGTTGGAAACGCTTCTGGAAGCCATGAGCCAGCCCTATCAGCAGATTGCGCAGGAGGTGTTTGGCTCCTTAGCCAAGCTGTCGATTCAAATGGCGGAAAAGTTGATTGAATTCGAGGTGACCACCCGTGAAGACTGGATTCTGAACGCGGTGCAGGAAGCCATTTCTCAGTTGCCGGATGACGACCTGCCGCTTGATATTATTTTGAATCCTCAGGACGCCACGCTGATCGAGACGTATCAGCAGGCACACCAGAAAAAATGGCACATTCAGTCAGACGATTCGATTCCGCTCGGGCAGTGTAAAGTCAAACAGGGGCACTCCTTGGTGGTCAACGATTGGCATCAACGGTTACAGGATTTTGTGCAAGCCTCCGAAACGGTGGTCGAACGCATGACGCAGGAAAATGAAACGGCACTGAAAACGGACGCGGAATCCGGCGAGCCGGACGAGCATACTAAACCGGTAGAATCTACAGAGGCGGTCGCGCCCCGATCGGATTCGGAACCCAGTCCAAATGCCACACCAGAAGCCAGTTCACGCCCCGTTCCAGAGCCGGATGCGACGAATGGGGCTTCGTGACAGGCCGTTTCCGGGCTTCGGTTGAATTTGATTGGCCTTGGCGGGTGCAGATCGGTGTTGAGCGGTCACTATGAATGAGTCGTTATTATGAAACCATCCTTATTTAATGCCTTCCTTCAAGACAAACTCTCGGCGTTTTCCACGCAGCTTCCCGCCTCCCCTCATTTGAAAGTTGAGGGTAAACTGGTGCGTATGGTTGGCATGACGCTGGAGGTGGTTGGCACCTATGCACCGATTGGGTCGCGCTGTCAGGTCATTACCAAATACGGGGATCCGATTGAAGCCGAAGTGGTGGGGTTTAACGATGACCGTTTGTTTTTAATGCCCATTGGTAAGGTGCATGGTTTGGAACCGAATGCAAAAGTGGTTCCGGTTTCGGGCGGTATTACCGTCGGTGTCAGTGCCGCTATGCTGGGACGAGTGATCGATGGTGCCGGCAATCCGCTGGACGGTGGCGGACCGATTGCTTATGATGATCGAGTGTCGTTGACCGGGCAGAAGATCAACCCCTTGCACCGTGCGCCGATTGAAGAGCCTCTGGACGTGGGCATTAAGACCATTAACGGTTTGTTGACCCTTGGCAAAGGGCAGCGGGTCGGGCTTTTGGCCGGAACGGGCGTGGGGAAAAGTGTGCTGCTGGGCATGATGACACGGTTTACCACCGCCGAAGTGGTGGTGGTGGGTCTGGTGGGGGAGCGTGGTCGTGAAGTGAACGACTTTGTGCGCAATAACCTCGGCGAAGAAGGGTTGAAGCGTTCGGTGGTGGTGGCGACACCGGCCGATGAGCCGCCCTTAATGCGTTTGCACGGTGCCATGCTGGCCACGTCGATTGCGGAATACTTCCGCGATCAAGGTAAAGATGTACTGTTATTGATGGACTCTTTAACGCGATTTGCTCAGGCGCAACGGGAAATTGCTTTGGCGGTGGGGGAACCGCCGGCCAGTAAAGGGTATCCACCCTCGGTATTTGCAAAATTACCGCAACTGGTTGAGCGTGCCGGTAACGGCGCAGCGCACTCCGGCTCCATTACCGCGATTTATACGGTGCTGGCGGAAGGGGATGATCAGAACGATCCCGTGGTGGATTCGGCGCGGGGGGTTCTGGATGGGCACATTTTATTGTCCCGTCAGATTGCGGATTCAGGGCGCTATCCTGCGATTGACATTGAATCGTCGATCAGCCGGGTGATGATTGATATCGTGTCACCGCAACAAGTGCGTTTGGCGCGACGGTTTAAACAAATTTACTCCACTTACCAGCAAAATCAGGATTTGATTAGCATTGGCGCTTATCGCAAAGGTACGGATTCGGCGATTGACGAAGCCATTGATAAATTTCCGAAATTAAACGGTTACTTATCGCAAGGCATTGACGAGTCGTTTTCGGTCAAGCAGAGTCTGGAAAAACTTGAAGCTTTGTTCTAGCCGCCTGTCGGAATTCACCCGAAAAATTCATAAACTAGGCACTCTCTCGCTTGTCTTTTGATTCCACAAGCCTTATTTTTCTCAGCTTTGCAGCTGAGTTCTTCGTTTCAGTCGGTCGTCATCGTGGAGTCGGTATTTAGTTGAACGTTTTCTTGTGAAACAAAGAACTCGACGCCCGAAGGGGTAAGTCGAAAAACCAAAATTCTGAGCGAGCTTGGCGCAAGTTTATGAAATTTTCGGGCTGGTTTAGGGCAGCACACTCGTGAGGAACGCATAAAAAATGGCCTTGTCAAAACTGGAAAGATTGCAAGTCTTGGTCGATTTGGCACAGGATGAATTGGATAAGGCTCAGGATGTGTTTGTCACGGTTCAGGGGCAGCGGGATGGCGTGCAAGCGCAGCTGAATTCACTGGTTGAGTACCATGCTGACTACATTGCGCAACTGTCGCAGGCTCGTGACATTACCGTGACACAATTACAGACCATGCAGTCGTTTCTGGATAAGGTTAACAATGCGATTCATTCACAGAAGCAACAACTTCAGCAGCTCGAAGGCGTGGTCGAAAAAGCCCATGAAGCCTGGTTGGAAAAGCGGCTACGGCATAAGTCTTTGCAAAAACTCCATGAAAAAATGCAGAAAGACCAACGCGTCAAACTGGATAAGCAGGAACAAAAAATGTTGGATGAGCTGGCCTCTCAAACATTTGTGCAGCGCAGTAAGTCCGGTGATGATTCCGTTTAGTTGCTTCGCCTGAGTTCGTTTACGACGCTTTGGGCTAGCCCGAATGTTTACCTTCGGTTCTTCGATTCATGAATTTGCGTTGAGATTGCGCAGAGTATTGGTTTCTCGACTTACCCCTTCGGGCGTCGAGTTCTTTGTTTCACAAGGAAATTTTCGAAGAAGCGTCGTATCCGCGATTACGACCGACTGAGAAAATATGGCTTGTGGAATCAAGGGGCAAGCAAGGTCGGTGCAAATTTGTGAAATATTCGGGCTAAGAATTGGCGTGCATGTTGCTTTGTTCAAGCTGACGTTGAATAAACATTTATTGGCGGAACCGATTATGATTGAACAAGCAACTGTATTATCCTTGCCCACTGGCAACGGCGCGTCATCCTCCAAGGGCGAATCCCCTCATGAACGGCAACTATTGCCGAAAATGAACCGCTCTTTTTCGGAGGCTATGGCTCAGGCACTGAATGCGCCCAGCGGCGATTCGCTCGCTGGAAAGTTGTCCGAAAAACGATCTGATATACAAGTGGCAGGCTTTATGGAAGCCGTGCCTGCGGGTACTTTTGCAAATGGCAAGACAGCGGTGATGGACATGGCGGCCATGCTCGAAAATGTGGCTGGAATGGCCGATAATGACGTCTCCGAGAAGGGTCAAAACCTGAATGACGTTCTACAACAGATCAGCTTGGCGTTTTCACCAGTGAACTCCGGTGGTTCAAAGCCGCTGCCAGCCGCCGCTGAATCCACTGAAGAATCGGTTGTTCTGCCAGGCCTAGTGGAAACGCTGAAAACCGAACTGGAAACCGATCAAGCCGAGTTATCATCCGGCCTGGCAAAAACGTCTGAAGCGGTTTTATCACCGGATGGCAAGGTGGCAGTGACCGATACGGTTGACACCGACAGCCTGACTACGGCGACAACAGAAGAAACAAGCCTATCGCCAGACCTGGCAAAAACGTCTGAAGCGGTTTTATCACCGGATGGCAAGATGGCAGAGACCCATGCGGTGACAGCGTCTGTCAATGGCTCGTCCGACACAGGAGCAAGGGTTTCGAACGGAACGGTGAGTTCGGCCACGGCTTCGGCCGCCATGTCTCAGGCACCGGGTCAGGCATCTGGGCAAACACCCGGACAAGTGGCTTCTGCCCAAGCAGCTGAAGCGATGATGCAAGAGCCGTCTTCCGAGAAACAAAAAGCCACTTTTGCGGCACAGGCTGGAACCCATAACCTGAAAACCGAATCGACTGTGGCGAAAGAACAAAGTTTGAACGCTCAGCTACAGGAAGCGAAAACCAGTAAACAGGAATCGTCTGGCTTGACCTTGGGACAGCAGGGTGGATCATCGCAATCGAATCAACAGGGACAATCGGCTTTTTCCGGTCAGCAACAGGCGCAGCAGCAGTTTATGAATCAAGTGCAAAAGCAAGTGGTTCAAGCGCAGCAAGAAAGTGTACGCGCTTCAAATGAAGCCTCTATGATGGAAGCGGAAAAAGTAGAGAAAGCGGAGAAAGTGTTGGGGAACCTTGGACTGGGGATGGAGATGAAAAAAGCCGCCGGTCTGAGTATTACCCAACCGGTGCGTTCACCTCAGTGGGGTCAGGCATTGGGTCAGAAAGTGACTTATATGGCGAGTCAGAAGATTCAGGAAGCCAAAATCACGCTGAACCCTGAAAAGCTGGGGCCGATTCAAGTCAAGTTGAGCTTGGATAAAGATCACCAAGCGCACATTTCCATGGTGACTCAGCAGGGCACCACGCGTGAAGCGATTGAAAATGCCATGCCACGCTTGAAAGAAATGCTGGAGTCGTCCGGCATCGGCTTTGGTTCGTTTGATTTGCGCGAAGAAAACAGTGCCGATGGTCAAGATCAAACTCGGCAGGACGGGCGCTCTGGCGGCATGACGCCAAATGGGGCTTTGGGCGGTGATGACGCGGAGGCCTTAGAGACGACGCTGCGGACGGTTACATCGGATAACTTGGTGGACTATTACGCTTAGCCGTCAACGATAAAAACGCAAGTGAAAGTTTTACAACATAGCAGGATTACATTTAGAGAAGGGAATGGACATGAAGTTACATCATAAAATTTCAGTGGCGACCTTAATTGGACTGGTGTCACCTTGGGTGAGTGCCAGTTCTGAAATAGAGGGAATTCCAACATTGGGGGTTGCTTTGATTGCGATCGGTGTGGGGGCGGTGGTCGCCGGGGCGCTGGTTTATCTGCTTTGGTGCAATAAGTCAGGGGTGTGTGAACAGTCTGCGCTGATTACGGCTCTGAAGAAAGTCACCGACAGTGCTGATTTTGACACGACCCTGTCCCCTGAATCGACGGATCCGAAATTGGTTAAGGCATTGAATCATCTCTTAGCCAAAGTCAGCGATGAACTGGCGGAAAAGGAAAGGGCCGCCAATACGGCCGTGCAGAGGGTGTCGGAACTGGAAGAGCAGATTGAGCAGCTCAACGCCAGTCTGGCCGAAGCTTATGAACAAGCCAATGCCGCCAGCGGCGAAGCGTCCTTGCCGGCCGTGTTTGATAATACGGAACTGGTGGGGGTTTCCCAACAACTGTCGAGCGTGGTTGAAAAAATGAATGCGGGAACCAAAGACGGTATGGCGTCGGCGGCCAACGTGATTTCCGAAGTGGCCGGGTTGACCGATGAAGTCACCCATGCGTCCAGCGTTATTAAAAAGCTGGAAGAGGACAGCAGTAACATCGGTACGGTGTTGGTGTTGATTCGCGACATTGCCGAGCAAACCAATTTGCTGGCCTTGAATGCGGCCATTGAAGCCGCGCGAGCCGGTGAGCATGGTCGAGGGTTTGCCGTGGTGGCGGATGAGGTGCGCATTCTGGCTGGGAAAACCCAGCAAGCGACCACTGAAATTCAAGCCATTATTGAAGAGTTGCAGCAGCGGGCACGCAATGCAGTGGAGGTCATGGGCAGCGGTCAAGAACGGGTTGAAACCACTCAGTTACAAGCTGGAAAAGTGAATGATTTTTTACACCAAATCGAAGATAATTTAACCCACTTGAAAACGGCGCAACAAGCCTTGTCCAGCGTCGTCAATAAACTTTAAATAATGACGTGAATTGCCTGAAAAATAATAAGGTCAGACTATGAAAGCAATTATCGGTACATTGGTGGTCGTGGGGTCTTTGCTGGGGGGTTACTTGCCCCACGGCAGCTTCGGCATCCTGATTCAGCCGCTGGAGGTTCTGATAATCTGCGGCGGGGCTCTGGGAGCCTTTATCATCGCCAATCCCGGCTGGGTGGTCAAAAAAAGCTTCAGCGGGGCTTTGGGGTTGGCGAAGCCAGCGCCTTACAATAAAGAAGTCTATATGGAACTGCTCGGCTTGATGTTCCGAATTTTCAATAAAGCACGTCGTGAAGGCTTGATGGCGATTGAAGCAGATGTGGAGGAGCCGCATTCCAGTGAACTGTTTAACGCTTCTCCGAAAATTGCCAATGACCATCATGCTGTGGATTTTATCTGCGACTATTTAAGACTGATGATCAGTGGTGCCAGCAACCCGTATCAAATTGAGGATTTAATGATCTTGGAGATGGATATTCACCATCACGAGGCGGCGGCACCCTCCGAAGCGGTGGGGAAGGTGGCGGAAGCCCTGCCCGGTTTTGGTATTGTGGCCGCGGTGTTGGGTATTATTGTCACTATGAGTTATCTGGATGCGGGTCCGCTGGAGATTGCGCACCATATGTCGGTCGCATTGGTGGGGACCTTTTTGGGTATCTTGGTGGCTTATGGTGTGGTGGCGCCGATTTCGTCAGACCTAGCCAATCGCGCCCATGACGAAAGTGCTTTTTTCGGCACCATTAAAACCTGCCTGATGGCCAATCTGAATGGGTATGCACCGCAAATCGCGGTGGAGTTTGGCCGGAAATCCATTCCGGGTGCGGAAAGACCTACTTTTCAGGAAGTGGATGAATTTTTGCAGACGCAAAAATAATGTCGATTGGGATTAAAATGAGCGAATATCGATGAGTGATGAACAATCCATTATCATCAAACGATTAAAAAAATGCCCGCACTGTGCCCACGGTGGCGCTTGGAAGGTGGCGTTTGCCGACTTTATGACGGCGGCGATGGCATTCTTTTTGATGTTGTGGATTTTGGGTGGCACCAATGACGAACAGATGCGTGCCATGGCGGAGTATTTTCGTGACCCCTCGGTGATTGAGGCTTCCCCGGATAATCTGGTTGAATCCAAAGAGGCCGGTCAAAGTTCTGATTCCATGATCGACATGGGCGGCTTTATGGACACCCCAAAAGGGGATGGTGAGGACACGGGTGCAGCGGATGCCGCCAGAGAAAAAGCTGAAATGCAGATGTTGAAGATGCAAATCGAAAAAAAAATTGAAGATAACCCGGTTCTGGAACAGTTCAAAAATCAGCTGAAAATTGAAGTGACTCCCAACGGGTTACAAGTGCAGATATTGGACGACCGTAAGCGTCCTATGTTTGGCAGCGGCGTGGATCTGCCGAAGGATTATGCGGCGAATATTCTGAAAGAAGTCGGCAGTGTTTTAGCGCAAAGCAATAATCGAATCAGCATTGCCGGGCACACAGATTCCTCTGGTTATCACTCCAATGCTGAGTATACCAACTGGGAGCTGTCAGCGGATCGTGCCAATGCGGCCAGGCGACTATTATTGGATGGCGGGGTGGATGGCGATAAAGTGGCTCAGGTGGTTGGTCTGTCGGATACCGTGCCATTCGACCAAGAAAACCCGTATAATCCACGTAACCGAAGAATCAGTATTATTGTGTTAAATAAAGAGGCAGACGAGCGTTTGAGAAGCCTCAGTGAGGCACCCAAGGTGGAAGATTTATCAAAGGAGATGATCAATCCGCCGATTTCTCAGAACTGAATCTCGGCGCCGAAGTCGCTTTCAGCGATGACATTTCGAGTGTTTAATTTTTGAATAAAGGATCAGAAGCATGGCAGAAGAAGTCGAAGAAGAGAAAAAAAGCAGTGGCGGTGGCAAAGGATTGGTTATTGCCTTGTTGGTGGTGGTCATTTTATTGATTGTCGGCATTGGAGTGATGACGTTTCTGTTGTTAAGCAGTGACGGTGGTGATTCGGATAAAGCGTCTGCACCCGCCCAAGAAGCTTCGGCCGAACACGGCGAAGGCGCGCCGTCTGAAGATGGGGTGGTGCGAAATTATTCACCCAAATTCAAGCAGTATGAGCCACCGGAGCCGGGCGCGGCACCTCAGTATTTTGCCATGGAGCCGTTTGTGGTGAATTTTAAGGGGGAGGGTAAAGCCAAGTTTCTGGCGGTGAATATGAAGTTTATGTCGCATTATCCGCAGTTGATAACCGATATGGAAAATTACCGCCCCATCTTGCGTAACGATATTACCGCTCTGTTGCGCGTGCAAACTTACACGGAAATGAATCAAGACAACGGGCCGGAAATCCTGCGCGAAAAAGTCTTGGCGACTGCCCGCAGTGTGCTGGAAAAACACAATATTTACCCAGACCTGCTGGAAGACGTTTATTTCGAACGTTTTGTAATGCAGTAAGGCGAGTCGAGTAGCATTTCATGGAAGATATCTTAAGCCAAGACGAAGTCGATGCTCTCCTGAAAGGGATGGGTGGGGGCGATGTCGATACCGAAAGCGATGATCCGAGTGACGGGCAAAGCGCGAAGGTATACGATTTCACCAACCAAGAACGCATTGTGCGTGGGCGGCTTCCAGCGCTGGATATTATCAATGAGCGTTTTGCACGCGGGTTTCAGCGACATTTCAATGAAATGATCATGTCCAGTGTTGAAGTGACGGCAGGTGAAGTCAAGATCATAAAAATGATCGATTATCTTCGAAATCTGTTTGTGCCGACGAGTTTGAATATATACCGCATTAACCCTTTAAACGGCGTGTCTCTTTTTACGCTGGATTCGAAGCTGATCTTCACCGCAGTGGATATGTACTTCGGCGGCACAGGCTTGTTGCCGTTCAAAATCGAAGGTCGAGAGTACACGCCGGTCGAGATGAGCATGGTGCGCAGTATCTTAGATATTTCCTCCGAGAATTTGCGCAAAGCTTGGGGGCCGGTGATGGACATTGAAATCGACTATATGCACTCGGAAATGAATCCGAAATTTGCCAGCATTGTCGATGCCACCGATATGATCGTGGTCAGCCCGATCAACGTGCGTTTTGAAGGGGTTGAAGGCCGAGTCGATATTGTCATGCCTTACGCCATGCTGGAGCCGGTGCGCGATAAGCTGGAAGAAGGCATGTCCAACCTTCAAGGTGAATCCGATAATCGTTGGTCTCGCACCCTGAAAGAGGAAGCTAAGAATATTGAGATTGACTTGTCTGTGAATCTGGCGGAGTTGCAGATGTATATGGACGATTTGATGAAAATGGAAAAGGGTGACATTATTCCGATTGAAATGCCCGAATTGGTCACGGTCAAAGCCGAAGGGATCAGTTTGGTCAAAGGTAAGGTTGGTGAAAGTAATGACCGAAAAGCCGTTCGAATCGAGCAGATACTGCACCATCCGGCTTATCAGGAAAGAGTGATCGAAAACGTAAAGGAATGGTACGATGAGTGACGAAGATGATATGAGCGCATGGGGTGATGCTCTGAACGAGCAGGCGGAGGCTGAAAAAGATTCGTCTTCCGCCCCCGAAGACGATGATCCATGGGGTGCCGCCTTATCGGAACAGGCCAGTTCACCAAATAATGCCGATGAGATCGATGCCGCTTCGTTTTCCGCTTTGGAAAAAGGCCGTGGCGACAGCAGTGAAAAAGTCGATCTGGACGTGCTGTTGGATATCCCTGTTACCTTGCAGCTTGAAATTGGACGCGCGAAAGTCTCGATTCGAAATCTGCTCTCCTACACTCAGGGCTCGGTAATTGAAATGGATCGTCTGGCGGGTGAGCCTTTGGATTTGCTGGTGAATGGCACCCTAATCGCGCACGGTGAAGTCGTGGTGATTAACGATAAATTCGGGGTGCGGCTAACGGATGTGATCAGCCCTCAGGAGCGGATCAAGAAATTGAAGTAAGGATGAATCTGCCAGGCCTAGCTAAACAGGCCTTCGATTGTGGCGTCGGGGGTTAAGCCGTGTGGCCAGCGGACATTAAGTGTCCGAATTCACATTAAGCGTGATTAAGCGTGGTATTTCAGAATGCGCTGCTTGTCGCGGTTCCAGTCACGTTCCTTTTCGGTGGCACGTTTGTCGTGCAACTTTTTCCCTTTCGCTAGACCAATATTGAGCTTCACTTTGCCTTTGCTCCAATGCAAATCCAGCGGTATCACCGTATAGCCTTTTTGATCCACCAAACCGATTAGGCGGTCAATTTCACGGCGGTGCATCAGCAGTTTGCGTAGACGCAAAGGATCCTGTTCGGTATGAGATGAGGCGGTGATCAAGGGGGTGATTAAGGCTCCGAACAGCCAGGCCTGGTTGTTTTTAAGCAGAACGTAGCTTTCGTTAAGCTGTATCTTGCCCTGGCGCAAGCTTTTGACTTCCCATCCCTCCAAAGCCAAACCGGCTTCAAAGGTATCTTCGATGAAAAAATCAAATCGTGCCTTTTTGTTTTGGGCGATGGTGTTTGGATTGTGTTGTTTTTTTTTCTTTGCCATAATAGCCGGATTATAGCGAATTTACTGGGTCAGTATGAAAAAAATCTCGCGCTCCGCGCTCTTACCTTATTCGGCCGAAGCGGTATTTGATTTGGTCAACGATGTGGGCGCTTATCCGGAGTTTCTGCCGTGGTGCGGTGGCGCACAGGTGCTGGAAGCCTCGGAAACGCATATGGTTGCCAGTGTGGTGATCGCTAAGGCGGGGGTTCGTCAAACCTTCACCACCCGAAATGCGCTGCACAGGCCAAGCCGAATCGAAATGCAATTGGTGGATGGGCCTTTCAAGCAACTGCACGGCATTTGGCAGTTTACCCCTTTGACGGACGAGGCCTGTAAAATTGCGTTTGATATCGAGTTCGAAATCAGCAACCGTTTACTGAATGTTGCGATCGGTCCGATTTTTGAACAGATTGTCACCACCCTGGTGCAGTCATTTTGTGAACGTGCCAAACAGGTGTATGGATGAACGTCGAAGTGGCTTATGCCTTACCGGAGGCACAGTATTTATTTTCAGTGGATGTGCCAGTGGGGACAACCGTTGAACAGGCCTTAAAAGCGTCCCCGTTATTAAAGGAATTCCCAGGCCTGGCGATAGAGAAAGTGGGCATCTGGTCACAACTGGTTTCATTGGATCAGCGATTGCGAGAAGGCGACCGCATTGAGGTTTACCGCCCTTTAAGAGCGGATCCGCGTGACCGAAGACGACAAAAAGTTGAGAAAGAACGTCAAGGCGGGGTTTGAAAAATACATCGCCATCTCCACTATTTATTACATAGTCAATTGAGCTGAGATTGATGTGTTACCGATGGGGACATGCCACTTTCTGTCATAGAGTGCTACAGCTTAATTGACTCAAACGTTTTGTGCGTTTAGGAGTCAATTTTATGGCGCAAACGTCACGTGAATCACGTATAATGCAGTTTTCGTTCCTGAGGTTATCGGGGGACTAACCAATCGTTGACGAATCATTCCAAAATCCAAATTACGGGGATGCACTGGTTTCGACGGGGGGTACGAAGTTTAGGATGCATGCCGTGCCTGAATGATGCACGTAAATCTTTATTTCACTTTGTTATAGTTGCAAACGACGATAACTACGCTCTAGCGGCTTAATCCCGCTAGCGCAGACTGGGGCCGTTGTTCGTGGCGCCCAGCTCTGTGTCGACTTACACGGAATCGTCAGCTTTATGTGTTTGGATGAAGTCTGATTAAACGTTACAAACTCGCCGGATACGATCCCTGTTGATCGGGCAGTATTTTGGTTAAAACAATAGATCAAATAAGCATGTAGAGTTTTAAGTGGAGGCTTCTCGGACGGCGGTTCGACTCCGCCCATCTCCACCAAACAGCATTACAAGAAAGCCGGCTCAGAGCCGGTTTTTTTGTACCCAAAATCGTGTGGAGGCTACCGCTCTTTTATTGATCAGAGTGACTAAGCCTGGTTTGCTTCGCTTTTTGCGATTGAGACGGTTTTTGAGTATTTTGAAGCCCTTATCAGTCGCCAGGGTGGGGTTCACGCTCCAGCACTTTCCAGTCTACCAAATAGCCTTCCTCGTCGAAATTGACGTAAAGATGGCGAACCGCGTCTGGATGAAAGTTGGGGTCGGTGGTATAGAAAATGTATTCCCAGTGATAGGGGTTGTAGGGGTCTTGACCGAAGGGTGGGCCGAGCAGCTCTTTGACTTGCCCGACCACCAAGCCGGTTTGCAAGGTGTCCAGGGCTTCTTGGTCGATAACGGTGCCTTGGGTTATCGTCGCCTTGTAGGGGGTGAAAAATGAACAGCCTGATAGCAGTGAAACGCTTATCAGGGTGGTTAAGGTTTTGAAATAGGTTTGGCGGGTTTTATTCATGGATTCCGTCGATTCGTTTTAACTTAAATCAATTTTTGGTTTATTATACACACTAGTGATTTTTAATAGGGAATCTTGAATTCAATGAGCAGTGCTGAATTAAAAAAAGTGGGCTTGAAGGTCACTTTGCCGCGTCTTAAAGTGTTGGAAATTCTGGAGCAGGAAGGGGATGAGCATCATCTAACGGCCGAAGATGTCTATAAAATGTTAATCGAACAGGGCGAAGAAGTCGGTTTGGCAACGGTTTATCGGGTTTTGACTCAGTTTGAGCAGGCGGGCATCGTGCGTCGTTTGAACTTTGAGAATAATATTTCGGTGTTTGAGCTGGATACGGGCGATAACCATGATCATTTGGTTTGTCTGAAAACCGGTAAGGTCAAAGAATTTGTGGATCCGGTCATTGAGGAGCGTATCCAGCAAATTGCCAAAGAGAAAGGCTATAACTTGTCGGCACACAGTTTGGTGATTTACGGCACACTGGAAG
>NZ_JBNGDN010000024.1:9410-23558 GCF_049975065.1 Hydrogenovibrio sp. | reverse complement strand
TCAGGATATCCTGCGGCGTTTGCGTGGCTTGTGCCACTTTTGGCAGGCTGATTTGTTCGTTCACTTGAATTTTTTTAAAATAGGGTTGGTTGGGGATCGGTTCCAATTCGAGTTGGTAGCTGTTTTTATGGCTGACCAGGTTGGAGATCGCCAGTAACTGTGGCACATAATTTTGGGTTTCTCTTGGCAAATACGGTCGAATGTTCCAAAAATCGGCCACTCCGTCAGGATGGCGACTCAGATATTTGCGCTGAGCTTTGAGGACGTTGCCGTAACCGCTGTTGTAGGAGGCCAGTGCTAACAGCCAGTCGTGGTTGTTCTGGATATACAAGGCTTGGAGGTAATCGAGCGCGGCCAGGGTGCTGAGATAAACATCTTGGCGGCCATCAAACCACCAGTTCTGATGCAGGCCGTACATGCGTCCCGTGGCCGGCATGAATTGCCAGAGCCCTGCGGCGCTCATATGGGAGCGTGCGTAAGGGTAGAAGCCACTTTCCACTACCGGTAGAAGTGCGATTTCATAAGGCATTTGACGTTTTTTCACTTCTTGGAGAATGAAGTACATATAGGGTTTGGCGCGAACGGAAACGCGCTTTAAATACTGCTTCTTGCGAAGGTAGTAGGTCATGTAGTCTTCGTACTTGTCCGTGTTGGCGGGGGTTAGAAATAAGTGGCCGCCGATCTCATCCCAGAGATTTTGATAGGTGGGTTGCTCGGTTGAAAACACCAGCGCCTGATCCAGATGATTGGAAAGGCTGGGGTTGGATTGCAAGCCATTGAAGCGCTGCGTGGCGCTCTGTATGGTATTTTCGAACGCGTCGGTTTCCTGCGTTTCGGTGATCACAGGTTCGGACAGCGGCAGTTTACTCGGCGTGGTCGAATGGGCGTCGGCAAGATCCGATTTGACGGCATTTTGAGTGAGTTGGCTGCAGCCACTGGATAGAAACGCGCTGCCGATAACCAGCCATGGCAAGAGGCGTTTGGAGAAAAAAGGCATAAAATTAAAACCTGTTTGAGTTGAGGTTAAAGGGTTAATCATACAGGCCCGCTTCCAGTGTTCCGGTTGCGTCAAGCGTGTCCTTCCAGGCTCTCAGGTGTGCGTAAGCTTCGGCATCACTCAAGGTTGGTTGGCCACTGCGTGCGATCAAAATGTGTTTGAGCGGTGAACGATCGAATCTCAGAAAGGGGTTGGTTCGCTTTTCTAAGCCGAGCGGTGCGGGCACACAGGGGTTACCCTTTTGAGTGGCGAGTTTGACTTGGGCGAGCCGTTCGGCAATCTCAGGATTGTCCGGTTCGGCGATTCGTGCGAAGTTCAGGTTGGCATAGGTGTATTCGTGACCGCAATAAACGGCACAGTCGTCCGGCAAGTCGCGCAGCTTCAGCAGGGACTGTGCCATGACCGATGCCGGTTGCGTCCAGGTTTTTCCGCAGCCGCCGGTAAAGAGTACATCGCCACAGAACAATATTTCCGGGTGGTAAAAACTCAGGTGTTCGTGGGTGTGCCCTGGGGTCGCCAGCACGGTGAATGTTTTGTCGTGAATGCGAATCTCGTCGCCTTCGGTCACCGGGAAGGTGACGGGTTTAAAGGGCCCTTGAGCCTGACTGACAATCGATACGTCTCCGTATTGATGGCGCAATTCGCTGATGCCGTTGGTGTGATCCCAGTGATGATGCGTTAGCAGTATGCCGGCTAATGTCTTACGGTGTGCGTGTAGGTAGTCAATCACTGGTTTCGCTTGCCCGGGATCCACAACCCAGGCCTGGTGGTGTTCGGGGTTGTCGTCAAGCAGCACCCAAGTGTAGTTGTCGGATAGTGTGGGTAAACCAACGATTTTCATGCCAGACTCTTTAATTGCTATAATGGCACTATTCTAACAAATCCGCGGTGAAATGTGATGGCGAATCCGGCTTTTCAATCGTTTTTGCGGCAGTTTTATGAAACCCCAAAAGGCCGTTCACTGCGGCTTCAAGAGCAGGCGTTGTTGGATCATGCTTTGCAGCAGGTGTTTGGTTTTTATCTTGTGCAGTTGGGCGATGTTTCGAAGCAACCGTTGCTGGACAACAGTCGTGTGAATTGCAAGGTTTTGATTGATTCGGCGTTGAAATCGGCTTCGTCATTTCAAGGCGTTTGTCTGCAGGCCGATATGGAGTATTTACCCATTCGAACGGACTCGGTGGATGCCTTTGTGCTGCCGCATACGCTGGAGTCGGTGGTGGATCCTTACCACTTATTGCGCCAGGTCGATGCGGCACTGATTCCTGAAGGCCATATTCTGATTACAGGTTACAACCCGCTTGGCTGTCGGATTATGCGTAACCGTTTTGGCGAACATCGTCAGCCGTTTAAACAGGCGAACCTGATTCGTGCGCACCGGGTCGTGGATTGGTTAAGCCTGTTGGGATACGATATTGAGCAGGTTAGCTACAGTTCCATCAGCTGCTTGACAGGACAGGATCATCCGCATCGCTGGCGTTGGGTTGAGGGCATGGAAAAAGGCTTGGAGGCTTTGGGGTTGGATTTTGGTAATGTGTATTGCATTCTGGCCAGAAAACGTGTGGCGTCTCCTACGCCCGTTGGTTTGAACTGGCGCTTGTCCAATTGGCTGACGGCCGTCAAAGGTCGGCCAACGGTGGTCTCTAATCGTCAGAATGCGCGTTCGACTGTGACGACGGTGCAACGTAAAAATCCCTCAAGCGAATCGGAATAAGTGACCATCTTGATTGTGCCGCAGAAGCTTGCTGCGGGCGTTAATTATGAGCTGAGGCAATGATGCAGGAAGTTGAAATTTTTACCGATGGCGGCTGTCGTGGCAACCCTGGCCCGGGTGGCTGGGGTGCTTTACTACGTTTTGGCGAATTTGAGAAAACCCTTAAAGGCGCTGAACCGGACACCACCAATAACCGTATGGAGTTGACGGCGGCGATTGAGGGGCTGAAGGCTTTAAAACGCCCGTGCAAGGTCATTTTGACCACGGATTCTCAGTATGTTAAGAACGGCATTACCCAATGGATGGCGAATTGGAAGCGCAATAACTGGCGCACTGCAGCCAAAAAACCGGTTAAAAATCAGGAACTGTGGCAGGCGTTAGAAGCGGCTTTGCAGCCGCATGATGTCGAGTGGCGGTGGGTGAAAGGTCATGCCGGTCATGCTGAAAATGAGCGGGTGGATGCGTTGGCCAATGAAGCCATGGATGCGTTGCAAGCTGGATGAGGTTGTATTTTCTGTCTACCATTCGATCGAACGCTTGGCGTTTTCACTGATGTCGGCCAGTTTTTGTCGATGCGCCTCCAGTTCCGCCGCCGAAGCACGAACGATCTTTAAGGGCGTACCTTTTCGGCTGACCAGCCGATTGGACTGGGCTGCGCCGCTGTTATCGCTTTCGGATAAGGTTAAATCGGTTTGCCCCCCTGTCATGGCCAGATAAACGTCGGCCAGAATTTCCGAGTCGAGCAGAGCGCCGTGAAGGGTGCGGTTTGAATTGTCAATGCCCAGACGTTTACAAAGCGCATCCAGAGAGTTTCGTTGTCCCGGGTAGGTTTTGCGGGCCAATTTCAGTGAGTCGGTGATGGTGCAGTGATCTTCAATCATCCCCCAGCGATTCTCCGGCAGTTGCGCCAGCTCATGGTTGATGAATCCGACGTCAAAGGGCGCATTGTGAATAATCAGTTCCGCTCCGGTCACAAACTGCATAAAGGCGTCCACTATGTCGGCAAAGACCGGCTTGTCGGCAAGGAATTCATTGGTAATGCCATGAACCTCAATGGCATCCTGCGGCACGTCGCGTTCTGGATGAATGTATTGGTGGTAATTGTTGTGCGTCAGTTTGCGTTTGACCAGTTCAACCGCACCGATCTCAATGATGCGGTCACCGTTTTTCGGATCGAAACCGGTGGTTTCCGTATCCAGTAATATTTGTCGCATAAAGGCTATCTCTTTCTCTTGGGGGATTTCTTGTCAATCTCTTATGAATCTTTTGTGGTTCTTCGGGTAGAATAGCTTCGTATTTTAAAGCAAATTTGAGAGTCAGGATATGAGAATTAAAAAAGGCAGTGAAGTCACGTTTCATTATGAGTTGCGCAACGAGAAAGGCGACTTGCTCGACAGTACCTTTGGTGAAGAGCCGGTGCATTATGTGCATGGCGACGGTGAAATCGTTGAAGGGTTGGAGGAATTTCTGGAAGGTGAGGAACCCGGGTTTGAAGCGAAAGTGACCATTCCACCGGAAAAGGCTTATGGGGTGACGCGCGAAGATTTGATTGTGCAGGCGGCACCGGAAAACTTTGACGATCAGGTGGCGCTTGAAGTGGGAGAAGTGGTGGAAACCGAAGATCCCGACGGCCATACGGTGCAGTTCCGCATCGTGGAGATTGATGAGGATAAAGTGTATCTCGACGGCAATCACCCTTTGGCCAACCAAACACTTCACTATCGCGTCGAGGTGCTGGAAGTGGCCTGATGGTAAGAGAATGGATTTTGCCAGGCCTGGTAAACGCTGAATTTACTACGGTTATTAAAAAAGCGCTCCTAGAGCGCTTTTTTTGTGTGTCAGACCATGATGACATTCAAACCGTTAAGGCCGGTTCAATCGTCTAGATTGCCGCATTTCAGGTTGCCCGGCACCGCAATGTCAATGCGTTTTGGGTTAGGCAGATTCAGGTTGTCCATAATGGTGGAAAAGTCTTCAAATGATTTGTTGCTTCCGGCACGGACATTGTAGGTTTTTTCTTCGCCGATGGTGGACTGGCTGAAGCCTTTGTAGTCATGCGCTGGGAACACCATAGTGTCTTCCGGTAGTTTGAACAGCACCTCGGTCAGCGAACGGTACATGGATTCATTGTCGCCGAGTTGGAAGTCGGTGCGACCGCAGTCACGCACCAAAAGGGTGTCACCAGTGAAAACCGCGCCATCAATTTTGTAAGTGATGTCATTATTGGTGTGGCCTGGCGTGTGCAAAACATGGATTTCCTGATCGCCTAGTTTGAAGACATCGCCATCCACTGCGAGAATATCGGCGCATTCCGAACCGGAGTTTTTGTGCACTACCAGTTGCCCTCCCATGCGTTTGCGCAAGGGGCCGGCACCGGTGATGTGGTCGGCGTGAATATGGGTTTCTAACAAGTATTTGACCTTCAAGTCCAGTTCTTTAATGTGTTGTTCGTCACGATCCACTTGTTCCAGTACCGAATCAATAACGGCCGCCTCTTTGGTTTTTTCATCCCAGATAAGGTAGGTATAAGTCCAGGTGTCGTAATCAAAAAGTTGTCGAATGTTCATTAAAGTCTCCTTTTGAGGGTGCTTTCGGTGGTCACGGGCAAACGGTTGGCGGCATTGTCAAATCAAACCGGAAAAAAGGCCGATGCCCAAGGTGGATCACCGTGGAATGGTACAACGCAAGGTGTGGGGGCACTTGAAATATTGCGGCGCACACCTTAACGCTTTGCGGGCATTATGCCACGAGATGGCTTGATGTGCCTATTGAAATTATTTATTGAGGTTATAGTCAATGGCTCGCGTCCCAGAGTTTTTCGCTTGAATAGGCGGTTAAACGGGGGAGTCGGCCAGGCGTGGGAGAAATAGATTTTCGTCAAGTATTTTGTCAGACTTAACCGGAAGCAATTCGTATAAAATAGAATCGTTTTTAACTTATGGGGGTATTAATATGTTTGATGCAAAGCAGCGGCTGGCGTATTTTCCAGCCAGTTTTTTTGGAATGATCATGGGGATTACCGGTCTGTCCATTGCGTTTTTAAGCCAGCCCGGTTCGGCGCAGGGTGACGGTGAGCTGTGGCGTTGGGTCGGCTCGGGTGTGCTGGGGATTGTCTCAATGCTGTTTGCCGTGCTTTTATTAGTGTATCTTCTCAAGATTGTGCGCGAATTTTCTGCGGTGAAGGCCGAGTGGATGCATCCGGTGAAAATGAACTTTGTGCCCGCCATCAGTATCAGCGCTATTTTATTGAGTATTGCGTATTGGCATGTTGGTTTGCCTGAGGTGTCTTTCTGGTTGTGGGCGCTGGGCGCGGCCATGCATTTGAGTTTGACACTCTGGGTTTTGTCGCAGTGGATTCACCATGATTTTTTCCTGATTGAGCACTCCAATCCGGCTTGGTTTATTCCGATTGTGGGGAATATCCTCGTGCCGATTGCCGGTGTGCATCATGCCCCTGTGGACATCAGTTGGTTCTTTTTTGCCATTGGCATTGTGTTCTGGCCAGTGTTTACCGCCATTCTGTTTAACCGGATTATTTTTCATCCGCCGATAGTGGAGAAGTTGATTCCAACGCTGTTTATTTTCATTGCCCCGCCTGCGGTGGGGTTTATTTCCTATGAAGCGTTGAATGGCGGGGTTCTGGATGGATTTTCCAGAGTGCTGTATGGGTTTGCGCTGTTTATGACACTGGTGATGCTGGTGTCGGCCGGTAAGTTTCTGAAGCTGAGTTTTGCCATTTCTTTCTGGGCGTATACCTTTCCGCTGGCGGCCATGAGCATTGCTTCGTTCCGAATGGCGACACTGTCGGGCACAGCGGTTTACAGTGTGATCGGTTGGGTCGTGCTGGTGTTGTTAAGTGGATTGATTGCGCTGTTTGCCTGGAAAACCCTTCAGGCCGTATGGCATCATAAAATCTGCACCGCTGAGCATTGAGCGACGTTGGCCAGAAATGCCCAGGCCTGGTGAAAATCGTTGCGAGCGGTTTCATCGGGTCAAGCGGTTAGCGTTCGGACGGCCTGAATTCGTTTGAGTCAGTCTGAGTCCGTTTGTTCCTGTGTCTGAAACACCACTTCCAGCGGGTTATGGTCGGAAATGTCGGTCACGTGAAAGGCGCGCGCGGAAACCACCCTTAGCCCACGATAAAACACATAGTCGAGTAGCTGGCGATTCAGGGTGCGAATCGGCGACTTGTCGGGATAGGTTACTTGGGTCAATCCCAATTCTGCCACGGCTTTTTCCAGCATGGTGACCCGTTTGCGGTTCCAGGTGTTGAAGTCGCCGCTGATAATCATCGGCCCGGGCGTGTGACGAATCCACTGCCAGAGCTGGGACAACTCTTGCTGAAACCACCGATTGGGGACAAAGTTAATGGCGTGGATGTTAATGTGCGTCAGACGCTGGCCGTTGCTTAACGGGTGTTCGGTAATCAGGGCGGTTTTATGGGTGGTGTAACCCAGCTCGCGGTGGCGGGTGAGGCATTGATTGCGCCCCCACATCACGGCATGGCTGGCCGTGAGAACGCCATAGTAGTTGTGCCGAGTTTCGATATTGGGTGCCATGACAAAGGGCTGATTGAAAAAAAGGCTTTGCTGGTTATGCGTGGCCGCTTCTTGAAACGACAGTAAGTCGGGCGGGTCAATGGGTAACAGAGCCTCGATAGGGCGGTGAATAAAGTGCGAAAAATCGGTTTTGTGTAGATTCCACGTCAGCAATCGAAAGGGGTTGGGCAAGTTTTCGGTTAAGGTGTCCGAGCCATCAACGAGTGAAACAGGCGTGGATTTGGGTTTGTACATTGCGTGTCTGGCTGGCTTTTAGTGTCCGATGATCACTTGATTGTATTGAGTTGCATCAAGATATCATTATAGCCTGAATCGTTACCGCTGTTGTTTTGAATATTTAGCCCGGAAATTTCATAAATTTCCGGGCTAAAACGTGACCCTTTAGGAATCAGCTTATGGGTTTGGTTTCAACCGTGACGTTTTCAGTCTGCGGGTGGTGAATGCTTTCCAGGCTGATGCCGCGGGTTTCAATGCGGTAATGCCAGGTGACCCAAGCGCCCAATATTGAAGTGCCGGCCAGAATGTACAGCAAGGCGGCCGTGCCGATGTCCGTGAGCAGTATCGGGAACAGAAAGGCGGTTCCAACCGCACCGATTTTGGCGAAAGAGGCGGCAAAGCCTGCGCCCACGCCACGGATTTTGGTGGGGAAGACTTCACCGGCAATCAGGTAGGTTTGCGCATTGGGGCCGAGGTTGGTCATAAAGTTAAACAGCATGAAGCCGATAAAAATCAAATACAGTTTCATGTCGCCCGTCAGGCTTTCGGAGAAGGCCACCAGCATTAACCCGATGGCGCAACCGATAAAGCCGAAGATCTGCAGTTTGATACGCCCAATCTTGTCGGTGAGGAAAATGGCAAACAACATGCCGACAATCAGCAATACGTCCAGGAACGCAGCGTGTTTGGCGCTTTGCAGAGTGTTTTCCACTAAGTCGGCGATGTTGCGGTCATCGCCAATGGTGTCGTGCCCGAAGGTAGCGACCAGAATGATTGGGGTGAAGATGCCGATGCCGTAGGTACCTAAATCCTGCAGAAACCAGGGAACCGAGGCGAAAATCGTGGCACGACGATGTTTCTTTTTAAACAGTTTTTTAATGCCAGGCTGTTTTCTTTCATGCTCCGGTTCGGCTTCTTCAGGCGGCTTGACCAGCGCAATTTGACTCGGGTATTTAGGGTCACGTTCCAATAAGCGCCCCAGTTCATGTTCGGCCTGAGCCGTGTGCCCTTTGTCCATCAGCCAGTGCGGGGATTCGTTAATGAAGAAGCGCCCAGCAATGACCAGTAAAGCCGGAATAATGGCAACGGCATACATATAGCGCCAAGAGCCGACTTCCGGGCTGAGATAGAGTACCAGAAAACCAATCATGGTTCCGACCAGTGCGCCCACCGCTTGGAAGCCGAAAGCGCCAAGAACCAGCTTGCCGCGTGAGCGGCTGGGGATGCTTTCGGAAATCACCAGATGTGCCGTCGGGTAGTCACAGCCTAAAGCGAGGCCCGCCCCGAACAGTGCCAGTGCCAGAAAGATAAAGCTGGGACTGATGGTTAATGCGGCCAGGAAAAAGACAAATAAAATCAATTCGGCAATAAAGAGGCGCTTACGACCGTATTTATCTGCCAACCCGCCTAAGGTCGTGGCTCCGATGAGAATACCAAATAGAATGGCCGCACCGATCACCCCTTTTTCCATGGCGCCCAGTTGAAACTCCGCCACGATCAGCGGTAGCGCGACACCGGTCATAAAGACCACCATGCCTTCAAAAAATTTACCGGCCGTGGCGAGTGTCCAGATGCGCCACTGCATGGCGGTCATGGGGGCGCCGGAAACCTGGGTGCCGTCTTTCCATGTTGGGGTTTCGTCTATGTACTGTTGCGGCGTCATGGGGGTGGGGGCGGTCATCACGTTCTCCAGTCATTCGTTATGAGTAAAAGATCTTAATCAAAGAGGGAAAATCTTACGCGCTCTAAAACGCGTTGAGTATAAATTTTTGTGACGATTTTTTGACAAGGTTGCAGGGTAATTTATTTGTTATCAAAGCCGGGTAGAATGTGTGGTTGAGTTTGTATCCACACACAGGCACCTCGATGACATCCGATGTGTCCAAAAAACAAGTCAGCGGTGAATTTATGAAAACAGCAAGCGTACAAGAGGCGACGGGTTGGGTACTCTTTGTAAGATTAATGGTTCTGGCGGTTTTGATTGGCATTGTCGGTGGCGTTGCCTCTTGGTTGTTTCGGATGATGATCGGCTTAATCCACAATTTGCTGTTTTTGGGGCAATGGTCGTTTCATTACGATGCGACTGTGCACACCGCCGCCAGTCCGTGGGGAATGGGCGTTATTCTTGTGCCAATGCTAGGCGCTTTGGTTGTGGCCTGGCTGGTGAAAAATTTTGCACCGGAAGCCAAGGGTCACGGAGTGCCGGAAGTGATTTACAGCATTCACTATCAAGGCGGACGCATTCGTCCGGTGGTGGCGGTTGTCAAGTCTCTGGCATCGTCCATTTCCATTGGCAGTGGGGGTTCGGTTGGGCGCGAAGGACCGATTATTCAGATCGGTGCCGCTTTTGCCTCGGCCATTGCACAGTGGGGGCGTTTGCCCAGCGAATACCGCATGACACTGGTGGCGGCTGGTGCGGCCGGGGGGATTGCAGCCACCTTTAATGCCCCTTTGGGCGGCATCGTCTTTGCGGTGGAGTTGTTGCTTTTGACCATTACCGCTTCAACCCTGTTGCCAGTGGCGGTTGCGGTGGTGGTGGCCACTTATACTGGGCGTCTGTTGCTGGGGATGGCTCCGGCCTTTGATATTCCGGTGCTGCAGCTGCCCAGCACGCACTTGATGCCGTTTGCGGATTTGTTGATTTTTGTGCCGTTTGGAGTGTTTCTGGGCGTGGTGTCGGCGTTTTTTGTGCGGGGTATTTACTGGGCAGAAGACCGTTTTGACAGCATGCCGGGCAATTATTACACCCGCCATGTCACCGGAATGTTTTTCGTTGGGGTGATTTTTTATCTGTTTCAGCATTTCAGCGGTCACTATTATGTACAGGGCGTGGGGTATGCGACCATTACCGATATTTTAAACGGCACCTTGGGCAATCCATGGTTTTTGTTGCTGCTGTTTGCGGCCAAAATGTTGGCGACATTTCTGACATTAGGGTCGGGGGCGTCCGGCGGGGTTTTTTCACCGGCTATGTTTTTGGGGGCAACTTTGGGCGCGGCCTTCGGTCAGGTGTTGCAAGGCATTTACCCAGGCCTGGCCATTGAGCCGGTGGTGTTTGCGCTCGCTGGAATGGTGGCGGTGGTCGGCAGTGCGACCGGTGCGGTGATTACCGCCATCGTTATGATGTTTGAAATGACGCGAGACTACAATGTGATTTTACCGGTGATTTTAACGGCTGCCGCCGCTTATTGGGTGCGTAAACGCTTGTCGCCGGAAAGCATTTACACTTTGAAGTTGGTGCGGCGCGGCGAACCGGTGCCGGAAGGCTTGCAGTCCTCGATTGATCGCGCTCGCCAGATTCGGGAGGTGATGTCGCAGCGGTTCCGATCTGTGATTATCAACGATGAAGTGGCTCGGAATGTGTTGCAAAACGAGACCGTTGACGCAGAGAATAACGTTACGCGCTTGTGTTTTGATGCGCACGATCAATTGGTGGGGGTTCTGCCGAAGGGGCGACTTTTTGACGAAGCGTTGAAGGCGTCCGCCAGTCAGGAGGGGTTGCAGAAAGTCGTCATTGTCCCGCCTCAGTTAAGTCTGGTGGAAACACTTTACCGAATGAATCAGTCGGATGTGTCGGTGGCGGTGGTTAGTGAGCTGAAATCACCAGGCCTGGCGGATATTCAAGGGGTGGTCACCGCGCAAGAAATCGCCGATGCGGCGCGCAAAACCGCCCAGTTGGTGCATTGACTTCGCGGCATCTTTGTTTGGTTAAAGAATCGGGGCAAAAATTCGGGTAAAGTTTTCAAACAGGCGGCGGCCACGGCTATTTGGCGTTTGATAGCTGAAGCTGTGCTTAATCAGGCGCTCTGCCCACAGCCAGCATTGGTCAATCAGTGGCCGGTTGTACACCCAGTTGGCCAATTCGTGGTTGATGAATAAAGAGCGGTAATCGAGGTTGGCGGTGCCGAACATCATCGCTTGCCGGTCGATGAGCACCAGCTTGGCGTGCAGCATCCCGCCTTTGTATAAGTGTATCCGCCCTCCCGCGTCGCTGAGTTCGTGCATATAGGAGCTGCGTCCCAGATCGAAAATAATGTGATCGGATTTTTCCGGCGTGACCAGTGTGACGGTGACGCCGCGCTTAATGGCAATCATCAACGCATTCATAATGGAACTGTCGGGAATAAAGTAGGGCGATAGGATACAGATGTCGTTTTCAGCGGCGTAAAGTGCTTGTAACAGCGACTCGAATAAAGCGTCTTTATGAATGTCCGGGCCGGAAGGCACGGCCTGCACCCGTGCACCGGAACCTTGGCAAAACGGCCAGGCCTGGTGGTTGTTGAGTTTTTCGTTGGTGGTGTAACGCCAGTCTTCATTGAAGATGATGTGATAGTGCGCTAGAACCGGTCCTTGTATTTTGAACATTAAATCTTGCCAACGACCTTGTTTTGGGGTGTTTTCAAGGGTGCCGAAATAGTCGTTTGATAGATTCATGCCGCCAGTAAACCCCGTTTGGTGGTCGAACAGGTAAAGTTTACGATGGTTTCGAAGGTTGATTTGACTGTTAAAAAAGTTTTTGAAAAGTGGGTGAAAAAAAGCGTATTGCCCCCCCGCTTCCACCAGCGCACGCAGTGGTTTCGGCTGACGGTAAAGGCCGAAAGAGCCGATGGCGTCCATTAGAAGTCGGACTTCGACGCCCTGTCTGGCTTTGTCGATCAACGCATTGAGAATGGCGTTACCGGTGACATCGAGTTCCAATATATAGGTTTCGATGTGAATGCAGGTCTGGGCGTGTTGCACCGCCTGCATAAACTCATTGAATGTTTCTTCCGGCGCATTGTAAAGGGCAATGCGGTTGTCTAAAGACAAGTTGGCAATCTGGTCGGAAATCAGCAGCCGACCGATGCGATCAGCGAGGTCGTTTTCCGGTGTATTTTCCTTGGCTGTGCTTTGTGGTTGAGACGGGATAATAATATTGGGCTTGTTGTGCTTGTAAAGCACTTTCCGTGAACCGAAAATCAGGTACAGCAAAATGCCGATATAGGGTAAGAGCAACAAGGTCAGCAGCCAGACCGTCAGGTTCTGAGGCGAGCGTTTCTGATACAGCATATGCAGAACCGCTGTGAGCACCAGAAAAATGTAAATAAAGTAATAGAGTACCCAGAAGGGTGTCATTTCAAAAGCGGGTAGTTCCATAGAAGGGGGGCGCTCGCTGTTTCAACGTCTTCGTCAGAACTTTAGGATACCGACTCCGGCGTTGCTTGAAAAGCGCTTTATGCGGACTAATCCGAAAAATTCAAAAATTAGGCACCATCTCGCTTGCCCTTTGATTCCACAAGCCATATTGCTCGACTGACCCCTTCGGGCGTCGAGTTCTTCGTTTCTTCAGTCGGTCGTAATCGTGGAGTCGACACGCCTGCAGAAATTTCCTTGTGAAAACAAATTTCTGCGCGATCTTGGCGCAAATTTATGAATCGAAGAACCGAAGGTAAATTTTCGGGTTAAATCCATTTGCGTTTTTTGAAATATAAAAATTGCATGCCGAGCACGCAGAGTAATGACAAGGCAAAAGCCGGGAAGGCGTAAGGGCTGTCACTGCCGGGAATGCCGTTCAGGTTGACCCCAAGAAGCCCGGTGAAAAACCCGAGTGGTAGAAAAACCGCCGTCACAATGGCGAGAATGTACATTCGTTCGCTCAGTTGTTCCGAGGCGCGGCTCAATAATTCTTCGTGTGCGACGGCGGTGCGTTCACGCACGGCATCGATGTCTTCGATGTGGCGGATGAGGCGGTCTTTGACCTCCCGAAGATGCATTCGATGTTGCGGTGTGAGCCAACTGACTCGCTCAATCAGCAGGCGTCCCATGGCTTCCCGCTTGGGTGCCAGGTAGCGTTTGATGGTGATGGTCTGGCGTCGGAGGGCGGCGAGTTCCGATTTCAGTTCCGTGGCGTCCGCCGTCAGCGTCAGTGACTCCAGTTCGCCGATTTTATCTTCCAATTCATCCACGGTATCGCCCATCATCATAATCAGCTCATCGGCGAGTCGGATCAGCAAGGCTGCACTGTCGGTCGGGCCGATACCGTCATGCAAATGTTGTATTAAGTCGTTGACCGAGCCAAGCGGGTGTTTGAGTGTGGTGATAATGCGGTGTTGATCGGCCTAGATGCGCAAAGAAATCATGTCTACCGGGGTGGCTTCGGGGGGGGCTGTTTACGCCACGCAATGACAGGAAAAGACCGTCACCGACGCTGAGTGCACGCGGACGACTTTCTTCGCTGATTAAGGCTTCGATGACAATCGGCTCCAGGTCGCTGTGTTCCAACAACCAGTTCGCTGTTTTGGCGGCCGAATAATCCATGTGCACCCAAAGCCGACCATGAGACGGGTGCCAGTCTTGAACGCCTGACCAACTTAGCCTTTCGGCACCGCCACGTCCATTGAGAAGAAAGGCATTCAATAAGCCGATTTGACAACTATTGTGATTACCAGTGCTGTGGGTCTGGTTGGGCATGAAGTGATAGGGAGTGTGTTGTTTATCGAACCTATTATCTTATACATTATTTGGCCGGTTCAGATGACGGAATTATGATAATTGAGTTTTTTGCTGGGTGGTAGATTGTCAGGTGGTTTTGAACATTTTAAAATTGACTGTCTTTTGCTTGTGAAGCATTGGCCTGATTGAAAATGGGAGGGTTATGAAAAAACGATGGGGTGGGTGGCGACTGG
>NZ_JBNGDN010000024.1:1914-9310 GCF_049975065.1 Hydrogenovibrio sp. | reverse complement strand
GGCCTGATTGAAAATGGGAGGGTTATGAAAAAACGATGGGGTGGGTGGCGACTGGTCAGTGGCGTTACCGTGCTGATTTCGGTGCTTGTTTGGGCGGTCTGGTTTAGCTTTCAAACCGCTACAATAGGCTCGGGTGAGGCCCGCCTTAATGAAGCGCCCGAGCGTTCGTTGCCGCTTACGAATGTGCCGAAACCGAGTGCCTTGGAAACGGCGGTGGCAAACGAGACGCCGAAAAGGGAGGTGCTGACACCTGAACCTGCCGATACAAATGCCAATGAAAAAGCGGCGGCAGCCAGTTTGAAATCACCGTTGAATCTGACGCTTCCCCAGGCATCGTCTAAAAAAGAAGATTCGATGGGGCCTTTCCCAACGCCAGAGCCCGACCCTTCTGGCATGAGTGGGACGAATTCAACGCCGAAAAGCATTAATCAACTTTTGCCGGATAAGCCGATTGAACGTAAAAATTTTGATTATGGCTATGAAGGCCGAGACAAAGAAGCTGGGCGTTATGACGTGAATGTCGGTGTGCAGGATAAAGATGAGGAGGTAAAGGTAAAATTCGGTGTCGGTGTTTTGCCTGACGATAAGCGTACCGATTTGAATTCGATTGAGATTGAAATGAAATTGCCGAAATAATGTTTGGGTTTGGCAACGCGGATAAATATAGTTGAATTTTATCCCTATTTGGTTGAGTAAACGTAAGCTTGCGGTTAGCATAGGCTAGACTGATAATCGCAGCAGGTTTGGTAACGCTTCCGAACGTATTCATCTTTTTGACGGATTTCTTGATAAATTCGGGTTAGGTGTGTAAACGTGTTTTTTCAGTGAGTCGGCCAGTGAAGTCGAGCCGAATATAGTCACTAAACAAAAGGTTTTTTATGTTATTTTCAAAATTGACATTCCGTTTTGATTCTTTGAATAGGCTATCAGCCGCCTTAGTGGCAGTTGCGTCGCTGTTTTTGTTGAGCGCGCCTGTTCAGGCTCAACCGAATATGGCGCAGGGCCAGGGTGGCATGCCGCAAATGACGCCGGAACAACAGCAGCTGATGATGCAAGTGCAACAGACTCAGCAGGCGTTGCAGCAGACGCAGCAAAAGTTGCAGGTTTTGCAGCAAAAGGTGTATCAGGATAATCCGGAATTGGAAAAACAAAAGCAGTCTTTGCAGGATGCGGTTTCCAAAAAAATGTCTTCTGGCGGATACGATGCCGACAAGGAATTGGAACAATTGCAGTCCATTGCGAACCAATACAGCGACGGCAAGCAGAAGCCCACCCAAGAAGTGATTCAGGATTTCCAGAAGCGTCAGCAGGCGTTTCAAATGCGTGAACAGCAGGCTTTGCAGGATCCAAGCATTCAGGCAAAAGCCAAAACGTTGCAAGAAAGTCTGAAGGCGAAAATTGAAGCCTCCGGTTCGGAAGGCAAAGCCTTACTGGCGGACTTGCAAAAACAAATCGAACAATTGGAAGTCTTGCGTGTTAAAGCGAATGCGCTGCTTAAAAACTGACCAGGCCTGAGGGCAAACTGGTGATTAACTTGGGATAACTGTTGATGGCGTTAACAAAAACGACTTTTTTGCTCTTTGGCTGTCTGTCCGTCTGTTCCGCTGGGGTTTTGGCGGCGGATACGGCCTCTAAGGAATCGCAATCCAAAACCACCGCAAAAAACACCGCTAAGCCCCAACGCCCCTTACCGAGCGTTGTGGTGCAGGCGGTTACGACTGAAAATGTCGCGCCTGTTATAAAGCAGTCCGGGCGGGTGGTGGCGATTGACACGGTTCAGCTTCGTGCAAGGGTGGAAGGCTTTCTGACCCGACGTAATTTTGTTGAAGGCGCGCGCGTTTCCAAAGGCGACGTGCTGTTTAATATCGAAAAAGATACCTATCAGATTGCGTTAAAAGAACGTCAGGCAGACTTGCTCAGTGCCAAGGCGACGCTTAAAAACGCGGAAGCCGATCTGGTGCGAAAAAAAGACATGTTGCCCAAGCATCTCATTTCACAGTCCGATGTGGATCAAGCGGAAGCCGCTCGTGATACCGCCAGAGCGCAAGTCATGCTGTCGGAAGCCGCTGTGGAACAGGCGAGGCTCAACCTGAGCTACACCGATGTGGTGGCACCGCAGGCAGGGGTGGTTGGCATCGCCACTTACAGCACTGGAAACCTGGTGAATGCCGCCAGTCAGCCTTTGGCTACGATTACGTCGATTGACCCGGTTTATGTCACGGTGGAAATCGGTGAAAAGAAGCTTTTGGAAGCGCAAAGCCTCAAATTAAAAAACAAATCATCAGAGGGGCAGTTGAAAGCCATCCCCACTTTGATCTTGTCGGATGGTTCTAAATACACGCATTCGGGTGAATTTAATTATTTAGCGCCGGAAGTGGATATGACTTCCAATACCGTTACCTTGAGAGCCTCTTTTCCAAACCCAGATTACCTTCTGCGTCCGGGGCAGTATGTAACCGTTTCCATTACCTCCAGTACGCCCGATATCAAAGTGGTGGTGCCGCAGGAATCGGTGCAAAAAGACAAAGACGGTTATTTTGTGCTGGTGGTGGATGACCAGAATGCTGTGCAAAATCGACGGGTGGATCTCGGGCGTCAACTGGGTGAAAACTGGGTGGTGAAATCCGGTCTCAAACAGGGTGAAAAAGTCATCGTACAAGGCTTGCAAAAAGTGAAGCCGAATATGAAAGTCAATGTGGTTGATCATCAGGGTGCGGCGCAATAAATGATACCGGCGTTTTTTATAGACAGACCTAAATTTGCGTTGGTGATTTCGATCGTCATCACCTTAATCGGCTTTATTGCCATGAAAATCATTCCGGTGGCGGAGTTTCCCGACATTACCCCGCCGGTTGTCAGTGTGACCACCAATTACCCCGGAGCCAGTGCCGAGGTGGTGGAGGAATCGGTGGCGATTCCCATCGAGACTCAGGTCAATGGCGTGGACAATATGCTGTATATGTCCTCCAACAGCAGCAACAGTGGTTCCTATTCCCTGAACGTATCTTTTGACGTCGGCACCGATCCTGATATGGCGGCCGTCAATGTGCAGAACCGAGTGGCACTGGCACAACCGGATTTGCCGGCCGACGTGACCCGACAAGGGGTGTCCGTCAAGAAGCAGTCCAGCAGTATGCTGATGATCATCAGCCTTTACACCCAAAATAACGATAAAGACGGCATCTGGCTCAGTAACTACGCCTCCATTCACATGCAGGATTCGCTGGCGCGTTTGTCCGGCGTCGGCAATGTCGCCCAGTTTATTTCACTGGATTACGGTATGCGTATCTGGTTGGATTCTTTGAAAATGCAAGCCCTCGGCATTACCCCGCAGGATATTTCGGCGGCGATTGAATCGCAAAATATCCAGGCCTCGGTCGGTCAGATCGGCTCACCGCCTTACGATGACACCAAACCGGCGTTTCAATACACCTTGCAGGCCAAGGGGCGTTTGTCAGAGGTGTCGGAATTTGAAAACATTATTGTCCGTGCCAATGAAAACGGTTCCGTGGTGTATATGAAAGACGTGGCTCGAGTGGAACTGGGCACTCAATCTTATGATGGTTCGTCTTTCTTGAACAATCGCCCCACTGCTTCCATTGCCATTTATCAATCGCCCGGTGCCAACTCCATCGCGGTGGCCGATGAAGTGTATGAACAGTTAAAGGTGCTGGAAAAACGCTTTCCCGAAGGCCTGGAATACGGTGTACTTTACGACACCACTGAATCGGTGCGCGAGTCGGTGGAAGAAGTTGTCAAGACGCTGTTTATCACCTTTACGCTGGTGGTCATTATTACCTTCCTGTTTCTCGCCGACTGGCGCGCTACCCTGATTCCGGCCATTGCGGTACCTGTTTCTCTGATTGGGGTGATTGCCCTACTGTATGCATTCGGATTTTCAATCAATACCATCACCTTATTCGCCCTGATTCTGGCCATCGGGGTGGTGGTGGACGATGGCATTATTGTGGTTGAAAACGTTAAACGCCTGTTGGCAGAAGGCGAAACCAATGTGCGCCGTGCCACTCAAGAAGCCATGAAACAGGTCACCGGGCCGATCATTGCCACCACGCTGGTGTTGTTGTCGGTGTTTTTGCCGGTGTCGTTTATGCCGGGGATTACCGGTGAGTTTTACCGTCAATTTGCGTTAACCATTGCCATGGCGGTGGTGATCTCTTCGATTAATGCTTTAACCCTTTCACCGGCGCTCTGCCGCTTGTTGCTCAAGGCGGAAGAGAAAGCACCGAAAGGGGTGCTGGGCGTTTTTGCCAAGGGCGTTGATAAGGCGCGTGATGGCTATGTGGTCATCGCCAAGAAAATGATTTCGCGCTACAAAATGAGTATGTTGGTTTTCCTCGGGTTTGTGTTCGGCGCTGGGTATCTGTTTCAAAATGTGCCGTCCGGTTTCCTACCCACGGAAGATCGTGGCGCCTTGATGGCGAACATTCAGCTGCCGGACGGCGCGTCTCTTGAAAGAACCACCGAGTTTACCCGTAAGGTGTCGGCGGATTTGAAAAAAATTCCCGGCGTGCGCGACATTATTGTGGTCAATGGTTACAGTGTTATGTCCGGTGCCGCTTCCAATGCCGGCTTTGTGGTGTTGTCACTGGAGGATTGGGCTAAACGTCCCGACCATCCGGCCAGTCAAATTTTGGTGAAAGCCAATCAGATTCTCAGCACCTACCCCGAAGCCGAATCCTTTGCTTTCTCGCCACCGGCCATTAACGGTTTGGGGGTGGCGGATGGCTTGCAAGGGCAGATTCTGGATCTGTCCAGCGGACCTTCAACTGAATTGGCTTCGGTCACCCGTGGTCTGATGTATAAAGCCAATCAGGAGCCGGGCATTACCCAGGCGTTTTCAACCTTCTCAGCCGATGTGCCCCAGTATTATCTGGATATTCACCGCGAAAAAGCGCGTGTGCTGGGCGTGGAAATTTCCGATATTTTCAGTACTCTGCAATCGAACTTGGGGTCTTTGTACATTAACGACTTCAATTTGTACGGCAAAACCTATCGGGTCATTATTCAGGCGGAAGCCAGTGAACGCATGAACATGAACGACCTGGATCTGATCAAAGTGCGCAACCGAAATGGTGGCATGGTGCCGTTGAGCTCCGTGGTGGACTACAAGCCGATTCTCGGGCCCTTGTCGATTCCGCGATACAATATGTATCGCACGGCTTCGTTTTCCGCGCATCAGTCGGCCAATACCAGCTCCGGTGAGGCGATTCAAGCCTTTGAAACCTTGGCCGACGAGAATATGCCCAAGACGTATGAAATTGCCTGGACGGGGATGACCCTGCAGGAATTGGAAGCGGGCAGTCTGGTGGTGGTGATTTTTGCGCTGGCCATATTGTTCGCCTACCTGTTTTTGGTGGCGCAGTACGAAAGCTGGTCAGTGCCGATGTCGGTCATTGCCTCGGTGGCGATTGCGGTATTCGGTTCGCTGTTGCCCTTGTATTTATTGCCAAGCCTGGACAATAACCTCTACACTCAGATCAGTATTGTTCTGATGATTGGTCTGGCCAGTAAAAACGCCATTCTGATGGTGGAATTTGCCAAAACCCGTCGCGAAGAGGGGCTTTCGACGGTTGACGCCGCCAGGGAAGCCGCGCACCTGCGTTTCCGGCCTTTGATGATGACCGCACTGGCCTTTTTGCTGGGGGTCTTGCCGCTGCTGTTCGCCACGGGCGCGGGTGCCGTGAGTCGTCATTACGTTGGGGTGACGGTGATTGGCGGGATGCTATTTGCGGCGGCGATCGCCGTGTTCTTTATTCCGGTGCTGTATGTCTTTTTCCAGAGCCTGCGAGAAACCGTCAAAACCAAACTGTTTGGCATGGATCCCGATCGTGCCGCGGGCATTCCCGATCCCGCCGAAACCAAAGCCGGATAGCCGCCTTTTGACCAGGTCTGGTCAAAAGGCTATGGGAACATGCGGACGCGAATGCTTAGGGTTGGGCGGGTTGGATAATGGCGAGATGATTGACGTCGATTTCGGGTGAATCCATAAAGTCTTTTTCCACTTCGCCGCGAATCTCAACCAAAGTGTTTTCGTCAATCGGATCGGACGTAAACAGGTTGTGGTCGATTTCCACACGGATTTCACCGCTGTCGTCGCCGAATTGGTATTTGTCACTGGAGACCTGTTTAATCAGGTAGCCTTTCAACACCACAAACTGGTCGTCTTTCGGTTTGTCCAGCACCGCTTTTGCGTTTTGGGGTTGGTTTTCATCGGAAGGACCAATGTAGCCTGCAGCGGCTAAACTGCTGATGGAAAGTGCCGCGACCAAAGTGGCCGATTGTAGGCGGTTACGAAGTGATAAAACCCCAAGTTATCTCCTTAAAGTGGATGGAAGTGAACGGTTCGAGGTGACCTCGACTTTAACAGTCATTCCTAAACAGTAAACCTTAAACACAACGGCAATGTCAACCGCGAAGCGCCGAATCGGCGTTTATGCAGATTGTTTCCCTGATTATTGCTTTAATAGTGGCTCTAAATAGTTGCTCTATTTATTCAGTGGAGAATCCTCATGCCCATGATTGAAATTACCTTGCCAGAAGCCACCTTTACCAAGGAGCAGGAAGCACGTCTGGCCGAAGATGTCACCGATGCACTGCTCCGGCTGGAAGGGGTGGACACCAACCCGAAAGCGCGGATGCTCAGCTGGGTGTATTTTCATCATCATCCAAACGCGGATCTTTATATTGGCGGTCACGCTGCGCACAAGGCGCATTATCGTTTTGATGTGACTGTGTTTGAAAATACCCTGCCCGACAGTCACAAAGAACGTCTGACCCAAGCCTTGACGCAATTGGTGTTGCAGCTTGAGGGTACCGATGATAACCGCTTGAATGCCGCGCGGGTCTGGGTGTTGTTTCACGAGGTGCCGGACGGCCACTGGGGCGGTGCGGGGCAGATCTACCGTTTGGCGGATTTAATGAAAATGATGCAGCGTTAAGCCTTTTGGCAATCTGTGTCGGAAACCACTAAAATAGGCGCTCTTTCATAACCGCGATGCCCAGCCGCCATGTCTTTGACCGAACTCAATTCTCCAAAGCGCCTAAAAACAGCCATTGACCAGTGTCTGGTGAAAGACCGTTTTGCCTTAATGCAGCAATTTAAGCGTTTTCGGTTGGATTCACAGGTGGATTTAGCGTCATTGCAAAACGACCAGGCCTGGCAAAAATTCATCGATAAACTGCAACATTCGCTCAAGCAGGTTGAGCGCAATCAGCAGGCCGTGCCGAAGATTTCATACGATAAACTGCCGGTCGCGGAACGCCGTGATGAGATTTTGGCGCTCATTCAAAACCACCAAGTGGTGGTGATTGCCGGGGAAACCGGCTCGGGCAAAACCACCCAGATTCCGAAAATTTGTCTGGAAGCGGGGCGCGG
>NZ_JBNGDN010000024.1:0-1814 GCF_049975065.1 Hydrogenovibrio sp. | reverse complement strand
GAAGCGCATGAGCGCTCCATCAACATCGATTTCTTGCTCGGCATTTTGAAAAAACTGCTGCCGAAGCGCCCGGATTTGAAACTCATCATCACCTCCGCCACCATCGACACCGAACGCTTTGCGCAATTCTTTGAAGGGGCGCCGATTATTGAAGTCAGCGGACGGACCTATCCGGTGGAAGTCCGCTACAACCCCTTGGTGAAAATCGAAGACGACGACGGCAATGAATTCGAGCAGGACATTCCCACCGCCATCGGTTATGCCTTGGAAGAGCTGGCGGAAATCGACCCGTTCGGCGATGTGCTGGTGTTTCAAGTCGGTGAACGCGACATCAAGGAAACCGCGGAATACTTGCGCAAACAGCATTTGAAAAACACCGAAATCGTGCCTTTGTATGCGCGTTTGAGCATGGCGGAGCAGAACAAGGTGTTCCAGCTGTCGCCAAAGCGACGGGTGATTTTATCGACCAATGTGGCGGAAACCTCTTTGACGGTGCCGGGCATTAAGTTCGTGATTGACCCAGGCCTGGTCAGAATCAGCCGTTATTCGGTGCGCTCCAAGGTGCAGCGTTTGCCGATTGAGAAAATCTCCCAGGCCTCGGCCAATCAACGAGCCGGGCGCTGTGGGCGTGTCAGCTCCGGGGTGTGCATCCGTTTGTACGACGAAGACGATTTCAACAGTCGTCCGGCCTTTACCCCGCCGGAAATTCACCGCACGTCACTCGCCACGGTGATTTTGCAGATGACGCAAATGAAACTGGGGGCGGTGAAACATTTCCCGTTTATCGAACCGCCGGAAGACAAGGCGGTGAATGACGGTTATCGTCAATTGCACGAAATCGGCGCGTTGGATGAACATCGCCGTTTGACGGATAGCGGTCGCCAACTCGCGAAACTGCCGTTGGACCCCCGGATGGCGAAGATGGTACTGGAGGGGCAGAAGAACGGTGTCTTGGCCGAAGTGCTGGTGATTGCCTCCGCCATCAGCATTCAAGACCCGCGTGATATGAACGAAGCCAATCGCCAGGCGGCCAACCAGGCGCATAAACCCTTTGAAGACCCGCGTTCCGATTTTCTGTTCTTTCTCAATCTGTGGCGTTTTTACGAAGACAAACGCCGTCATTTGAGCCAAAACAAACTGCGCAAACTCTGTAAAACCAATTTCCTGTCCTATCTACGGATGAAAGAGTGGCACGACTTGTTTTTCCAATTGGAAATGAGCTTGAAGCGCATCGGTGTCAAAGTCGGTGACCTGCATCTGTATGAAGAAGTGAAGCAGGGCAAGACGGTCACCGAACGTTTATCGGACATGCATTCGATGGCGGTGCACCGTTCCTTGATGGCGGGGCTGTTGGGGAATATCGCCATGCGGGACGACGAAAAGTCCTATTTGGGCGCGCGTAACACCAAATTGTTTATCCACCCGAGTTCGGTGCTGTTCAAACGTAAACCGAAGTGGATGCTGTCTGGCGAACTGGTGGAAACCTCGAAGCTCTATGCCCGCAACAATGCGGTTATCGACATTCACTGGGTGGAAGCGCTGGCACCGCATTTGGTCAAACGCAGTTACACCGACCCGCACTGGCAGAAAAAGGCCGGGCAAGTCGGTGCGTTTGAGTCGGTGACCTTATACGGGCTGCCGATTGTGAATCGACGACGTTGCAATTACGGGCCGATCAACCCCAAAGAAGCCCATAAGATTTTCCTGCGCCACGCACTGGTGGAAGGGGAGATGCACAGTCGGGTGGCGTTTCTGGCGCATAACCGCCGTTTGATTGACGAGATTCACGACATCGAATCGAAACTGCGGCGCCC
>NZ_JBNGDN010000023.1:0-23965 GCF_049975065.1 Hydrogenovibrio sp. | reverse complement strand
TATAGTTTCTGGCGGACTTTGCAATCCCTTTTTTGCGTTTTTTTGAGGTTTTTTTCATCTTAGAGAAAATCGCCTTCACGCACATACCATTTTCAATCGAATTATCATTAACTTAGACTGACGCCACCTTAATGACAAGTCCAAGCAATCTCAACTGCAGCCTTACACATTAAAGCGAAAGTGCATGACATCGCCGTCCTGAACAATGTATTCCTTACCTTCAAGGCGCTGTTTTCCGGCGGCTTTTGCACCCGAATCCCCTTTATGTTCCACAAAGTCATCGTAGGCTGTCACTTCTGCGCGAATAAAGCCTTTTTCAAAGTCTGTGTGAATGACGCCGGCGGCCTGAGGAGCCGTGGCGCCCCTCTTAACCGTCCAGGCCCGAACTTCTTTCACACCAGCCGTAAAATAGGTTTGCAACCCAAGTAACTGGTAAGCGGCACGTATTACTCGATTCAACCCAGGCTCTTCCAGCCCCATTTCCTGTAGAAAATCGTTTTTTTCATCCGCGTCCAGCTCGGCAATTTCCGCTTCAATCTCAGCACAAACCGGCACGACGATGGCACCCTGCTCTTCCGCCAGCACTCTGACCTCTTCAAGCAGAGTGTTATTTTCAAAACCATCTTCATTAACATTGGCAATGTACATCATCGGTTTAATCGTCAGCAGGTGTAAATCGCGCAGCATTAATTTCTCGTCATCGGTCAACTCCACCAAACGCACCAACTTTCCATCTTCGATTTCCGTCAATACTCGCTCAAACAACGCTTGTTTGACTTGAGCCTCCTTATTGCCACTTTTGCCGAGCTTGCGCTGCTTTTCAGCGGCTTTTTCCAAGGACTCCATATCGGCCAAGGTCAACTCCATATTGATGATTTCAATATCAGCCAATGGATTCACCTTACCGGCCACATGCACAATGTCGTCGTTTTCAAAACAGCGCACCACCTGAACGATGGCATCGGTTTCACGGATATTGGCCAGAAACTTGTTCCCCAAGCCCTCACCCTTAGAGGCGCCCTCGACCAAACCGGCAATATCCATAAAATCAACCGTCGCCGACATCACCCTCTCCGGCTTGACGATGTCAGCCAACGCCTGCTCACGCTCATCCGGTACCGGCACCACACCGACATTGGGTTCAATCGTACAAAACGGATAATTGGCCGATTCGATGCCAGCGTTGGTCAGCGCATTAAATAAGGTTGATTTTCCGACATTCGGTAACCCCACAATTCCGCACTTAATTCCCATGTTTGTCTCCTGAACCCAAAGTTAACTTTAATTAATATGATTTGAATGTTGTTGCGCGTTGAATCAGGTGTCGCTGTGCAACCGATTCATCGCTTTTTCCATCGCACCACTCAAGACGTCCGGCAAGACACGACCGGCTTCATCAATGGCCATTTCAATGGCAACCAATTCGTTTTTCGACGGTGCTTTGAGCACGTAATCCACGACTTGTTTGCTGTTGCCGGGATGCCCAATGCCTAAGCGCAGGCGCTGGAATTCTTTTGTGCCCAATGCAGCAATGGTGTCGCGTAAACCGTTATGCCCGCCGTGTCCACCGCCTTTTTTCAGGCGCGCTACACCCGACTCCAAGTCCAGCTCGTCATGCACCACCAAAATTTCTTCGGGCGCGATTTTATAGAATTTGGCCAGCGCCTGAATGGATTGGCCGCTGCGATTCATGTAGGTCATCGGTTTCAACAACCAGACATCCAACCCGGACGACTGCACACGAGCCGCTTCACCGAAAAATTTGGTTTCTGGACGAAATTGCACACCGTATTGACGAGCAATTTCCTCCACAAACCAAAAACCCGCATTATGCCGAGTCTGTACGTACTGTTGCCCTGGATTACCAAGACCAACAATGAGCTTTACAGATGACATATGCGGGCTTTCGAACAAAGAACGTTAAAATTAACGTTTTACTTTTCCAATACCAACAACCGCTTGATCGTAATCGCTGTTACCGTGTGTCAAAGCCGTTAACTTCACACCTTCTGGCAGAGCCAATTGAGACAAGCGCAAACTTTCTCCAGCTTCAAGACCGGACACGTCCACTTTGATGGCGGTTGGCAGATCCTGCGTTAAACAAGACACTTCGACACTGGATTGCATGAATGACATCAAACCACCCATTTTCACACCCGGTGCAGAAGATTGACCAACAAACTTCAAAGGTACACGCTTCACAATACGTGAAGAATCCGATGCACGCTGAAAGTCGATATGAGAGACAAACCCTGTCGCCGGATGACGTTGAAGATCTTTAATAACGCAGCTCTCAGCCTCGCCTGCACCTTCGATCGTCAGCACTGTGTTATACAAATCAACATCGTTCAAAGCATGCTCAACAATACGACTCTCAATCGCAATTGATTTCGCTTCCTGTTCACCACCATAAATAATGGCGGGAACCATCCCCGCATGACGAAGGCGGCGGCTCGCACCTTTCCCTTCTTCAGTACGAAGTTCTGCAGTCCATACATGACTCATTTTTATTACTCCATTCAAACAGGCGTAGCCTGTGATTTGAGAGGGCAAACGCCTCAAACACTCCATGCTCGCGACCAAGCACAGAAACAAAGAGCGGTATTATACTGAAATTTATTAAAACTTAAAGCGGAAACTGAGAAAAAACAAAGTACTAGACAAAAACCACCAGGCCTGGTGGTTTTAACGAATCGGCATCAATTCGGAGACAGACTCTTCTTGATGGACTCGGCGAATGGTCTCGCCAAGAACAGGGGCAATGCTGACCTGACGAATTTTGTAGGACGCAATACCCGCCGCAGACAGCGGAATTGTATCGGTCACCACCAATTCGGTAAGACAAGAGTTATTGATATTCTCAACCGCCGACCCAGACAAAACCGCATGCACCACATAGGCGGTCACGCTTTTTGCTCCGTGATCTTTAAGCGCCTCGGCCGCCTTACACAAGGTTCCGGCGGTATCGACCATATCATCCACCAATATACAATCGCGCCCATCAACATCACCAATGATATTCATAATTTGTGCGACATTCGCTTTTGGGCGACGCTTATCAATAATCGCCATGTCGCACCCCAGTGCTTTTGCTACGGCGCGAGCTCTGACAACACCCCCCATATCGGGTGACACCACCATCATATTATCATCGGCAATATGCCCTGACGCACGCATGTCATCGACCAATGTGGGCGACGCATAAATATTGTCCACCGGAATATCGAAAAAACCCTGAATCTGATCAGCGTGCAAATCGACTGTAATCAAACGATCCGCACCTGCGACCGTAATCATGTCGGCCGCCAAACGCGCTGTAATCGGCACCCTGGCTGAATGTGGCCGCCGATCCTGACGCGCAAACCCGTAGTAAGGCACGACTGCGGTAATGCGTTTGGCGGAGGCGCGTTTCAAGGCATCGATCATCACCAGCAATTCCATTAGGTTGACCGCTGGTTCCGGTGTGCAGGTCGGTTGCAAGACATAAACATCCTTACCGCGCACAGATTCATTGATCTGCACCATAATTTCGCCGTCACTAAAACGACCAACATCGGCTTTACCAAGAGGAATATCAATTGAGGTGGAAATATTTTCAGCCAGGCTGACATTTGCGTTACCGGCAAACAATCGGACATTTTTGTAAGCCATTAAAGGCAACTCCTAAGGCGTGCGCCAGGAAAAAAATGATTTGAAGAATTCGAGAATGGAAATGGCTGGGCTAGCAGGATTCGAACCTGCGCATGACGGGATCAAAACCCGTTGCCTTACCGCTTGGCGATAGCCCAACTGAAATCACTGTCGTCTTGAAGACAGGAGCGTATTATCCACGTTCCGCATGCCAAATCAAGCCTTTTTCAAAAAAAACCAATCATTTTTCGCACTTTTCGCGTGAAACTACGGCGACTCTAACGTCTCTATGATCTGTTGTAACGGCTCGTTATCTGGAAACTTGCGATGATGCGCTTGCCACAATTCAACCGCTTGTGCCTTTTCACCCAATCGCCACTTTGCCTGTATCAAGTGCAACAAAACTTCGTCATCCATTTGAATCGCCAGCGCACGTTCAAGATACTGCTTTGCTTGCTCGTAATCCCCAAGCTGATAAGCCAACCAGCCGCGACTGTCCAACACATAGTACCGATTCGGTGCAATCGACAAGGCTTTATCCAACAACTGCTCAGCACGTTCTAAATCACGCCCCTGCTCCACCAAGAAATACCCCAGCGCATTCAAAGCATCCACGTTTTCAGAGTCTAACGCCAACGCTTTTTCTAAATTCTGCTCATAAGCGTCGTACTGCTGCAAGTCATAAAACAACATGGCTTGCATTAAATACAGATCCGCCTTTTGGTCGTCCAACTCAATGGCTTGCTGATATTCCCCAATGGCCTTTTCTTTATTACCCGCGATATTGTAAAAAATAGCCTTTCCGCGCAGCACCTTGATCTGATCATTCAACTCACTCGTTGGAATCGCTTCTAAGTTTTCAATGGTTCGATCCAAACCGATTTTAGGATATTCCATTTCTGCGATGTGCAACCTGGCATCCACTAAGTAATCGGCACTGTCAATCATTTTAAAATAGGTGATCGCCTGCTCGGGCTCCCCCTGCTTCTGTGCCGACACCCCTAAATAATAATTTGCCGTGGAACGATATTGCGGCACCTTCTGCAACGATTTCAAAGACGCATCGGCTTTTGCAAAGGCACCACGCTCCAAACGCAACAACGCTAAAGACAACCTGGACGTATAGGCCTTAGGTTCATTCTCTACAATACGCTGATAACGCTTCTCTGCTGCGTCAAAATAACCCGCTTTAACCTCAAGGCGAGCGAAGCGTTCCTGCATCAACCAATCATCTGGGTTCTGATTAATATAAGACGTCAATCGCTGCAACCCCAGATCCGCCTGACCCGATTTCAAAAACGCATTGGCCAACAATTGATTCGATTCACGATACAACTTCTGAGCGTCATAATCATCGGGCTTGGCTTTCATGCGCGCCTGATACATCTGTGCCGCCGCTTCAAGTGCCGGGATCGCCGTTTCATAGGCACGGTAACTTTCCGCCGCTGCGCCCAGAGCAAACGAGGCCGCGGGTATTTCAGGGTACTGCGCTTTCAACTCAGCCAAAAAGCGCAAACCATCTTTTTCCGGAGCGGCTTGCGCTACACGTATCCCAGTGGCAATCAAATCCTGTTCCAAGGTCACCTTTGACAAGGCTTGATAACGCTTCCAGAAAGTCAGCGCCTCCGACACCTTCCCCTCCCGCACTGAAATCAGGTAGGAGGCCTTCCAGGCCATCGCTTCCTGCGGGGACACGTCACGCCACAGTTTGGCAGAAGCCTGTATGGCGTTTAAATCATAGGTTGTCATCGACAACTTAAAGACCCTTTCTGCCAGGCCTGGGTCTTTCGTCTCAGCCGCGACCGGATACAGCACACCAAAGGCATTGGCACTCTGCCCCTTTTGCACCAACATCTCTCCGACCATGATTTTGTACATCACATCCGGCGGCATTTTAGCTGAGGCAAGGCTTGCCTTTTGCGACTCGATCACTTCCGGTGCCGCAAGCGGCTGTGGTTGCTGCACAACCGGCGCCACAGACGTGCTATCCGCTTCGGTCGTTTCAACCGAAGGACTTTTCGGAAACTGCCCGCAAGCCGCTAATGAAAGAAGCACCCCCAGCAAACCGATTTTTCCAAGGGCGACAATAATATTTTGATTTGACAAACCTGACACAGACTCTCCGATTGATCGCTTTTCAGCTTATTTTGACATTTCCCTAGGGCTTCAGCCCATCTTCGGTCGATTATTATGGTAAATGCAATGTTTTTTGAAATTTTCGGGATAAAAACCAGATTTCTATTTTATAACACAAACCAGTTTTATCACACGCCAAATAACAATGGAACAAGTGTCAATTATGAATGCCCGCGCCGAAAGTAGTCCCCAAAACTTGCAATTACGGGTGTAATTTAGCAAAATTAGCCTCTTTGATTGCGATTTTTTATTGACTGTCTTCAGTCCTTATTTCGAGTCCCTATGAAACTACTTGTTCTAGGCGTAAACCATGAAACCGCGCCTGTCACCATTCGTGAAAAAGTGGCTTTTTCACCCAACCAACTTCAGGGCGCTCTGACTGAGATAAAGTCGCACGGGCTGGTCAATGAAGGCGTGATTTTATCCACTTGCAACCGCACGGAAATCTACGCCACCCTAAAATCCGAATCCACAGAAGATTTACGCGACTGGCTACACCGCTACTTTGAGCTGCCGGCCAACAGTATCGAGGCCTTCCTGTATCAATACAAAGACTTAGAAGCCATTAAGCATATTATGCGTGTCTCCAGCGGCCTCAATTCCTTAGTGCTGGGCGAACCCCAAATCTTGGGACAAATCAAAGACGCCTACAGCCTAGCGCACAAATCAGGAACCATCCACCAAACATTGAACTGCCTGTTTCAGCACATATTCAAAACGGCCAAACAAGTTCGAACGGATACCGCTATCGGTTCAAGCCCCGTTTCCGTCGCCTTTTCCGCCGTTGCACTCTCCAAACAGTTCTTCGGCAACCTTTCTCGACAGACGGCCTTACTCATCGGCGCCGGTGAAACCACCGAGCTGGTCGCACGCCACCTCAGTGAAAACCACATCGGCAAACTGATTATCGCAAACCGCACCCTCAACAAAGCCCACCACCTGGCTGAAGCGCTTGAGGGTTATGCCATCAGTCTCAACGAAATTACCGCCCACCTTCACGAGGCCGACATGATTATCAGCTCCACGGCCAGCCCCGACCCCATTCTCACCAAAACCATGGTGGGCGCGGCGCTCAAAAAACGACGCAATAAGCCCATTTTCATGGTGGACATTGCTGTTCCGCGCGACATTGAACCCTCGGTGGGCGATTTCAGCGACACCTATTTATACACAGTGGATGACCTTCAGGAGATCATCGAAGAAAACAAACGTTCTCGCAAAGATGCCGCACTTGAAGCCGAAGAAATTATTGAGCTGCAAGCTGAAAACTTCATGCTTCAATATCAGGCCACCCAACAAATAAGCCCAATCATTCAGTCTTTCCGCACCCATGCCTACCAGCTTAAAGAACAAGCCTTAACCGATGCCATACGCCATCTGGAACAGGGTGCCGACCCAAAAGAATTGATCACAAAGCTGGCCAATCAGCTCACCAATAAAATTTTACACACCCCCACTCAAAATCTGCATAAAGCCGGTTTAAGCGGCCAAAAAGAACTGGTGGCGTCCGCCGCGCACATTTTACTGACCGACGACAAAGAAGCTGAGTCTACATCGCAACCCAACACCACCACCTGTGGTTAGCGCCCCAAGTTTTACGCAACCACCACTCAGCCAGAGCAACCCAATACCGAGAAATAAGCCCTATGAAAGAGTCAATCCAACACAAACTTGAACACTTGGTTGAACGACTGGACGAAGTCGGCCACCTGTTATCCGACCCAGAAGTCATCAACCAACAAGACAAATACCGTGCTTTAACCAAAGAACACGCCCAATTGACGCCCGTGGTGGAAACCTTTAACCGCTTCCTGCATAACGAGGCGGACCTCAATGAAGCCAAGGACATGATCAAGTCCGGCGATCCCGACCTGAAAGAAATGGGGCAGGAAGAACTGCCAGGCCTGGAGAAAACCCAAGAAACACTGGAAACCGAGCTGCAAAAAATGCTGCTGCCGAAAGACCCGAACGACGACGCCAATATTTTTTTGGAAATCCGTGCCGGCACCGGCGGTGACGAAGCGGCGATTTTCGCCGGAGACCTCTTTCGCATGTACAGTCGCTATGCCGAAACCATGCGCTGGCAGGTGGAAATTATTAACGCTCAAGAAGGCGAACATGGCGGTTATAAAGAAATCATCGCCCGCATCATCGGAGATGGCGCCTATTCAAGCCTGAAGTTCGAGTCCGGTGCTCACCGAGTGCAGCGCGTGCCCGCCACCGAAACCCAAGGCCGCGTCCACACCTCCGCCGCCACCGTGGTCATCATGGCTGAAGCGCCGGATGTGGAACAAATCGAACTCAATCCGGCCGATTTAAAAGTGGATACCTTTCGCGCCTCCGGTGCTGGCGGCCAGCACGTCAACAAAACCGACTCTGCCATCCGCATCACTCACTTACCGACAGGCACGGTGGTGGAATGTCAGGACGAACGTTCACAACATAAAAACCGCGCCCGCGCCATGTCACTACTGGCGGCACGCATTATGGACGAACGCCAGCGCGTCCACGATAAAGAAATTGCGCAGGAGCGTAAAAGCCTGGTCGGCAGCGGAGACCGTTCGGAGCGCATTCGCACCTACAACTACCCGCAGGGACGAGTAACCGACCACCGCATCAACCTCACCCTCTACAAGTTGGATGAAGTGATGCAAGGCGGTTTGGCACAAGTCATCGACCCACTGATCCATGAATATCAGGCGGAGCAACTGGCGGCCTTGAGCCGCGAGTCGCAATAACCTTGAATCCGCCAATCAAGTCCTGCAGCCTCACCATCGAACACGCCTTAAAGCAGGCCAAAGAAACCCTAGCAACCAGCGAATCCGACGCCAGCGCACTGGATGCGGAACTTTTGCTTGCACGGACACTGGATCAGAGCCGCACCTATCTCTATACTTGGCCAGAAAAGCACCTATCTCAATCGCAAGCTCAGACATTTTTCCAGCTGATCGAGCAGCGCCAAAAAGGCCTTCCGGTGGCACATCTACTGCAAGAACGTGAGTTTTGGGGGTTGCCATTCAAAGTCACGGAACACACCCTGATCCCGCGCCCGGATACCGAAACCCTCGTTGAGGCGGCGCTGGAAAAGCTCGAATACGCCAAACCGCATTCCCGCCAGGCCTGGTCAATTCTCGATCTCGGAACCGGAAGCGGTGCCATTGCCTGTGCGCTGGCCGCCAGCCTACCGAGAAACCCACCGGCACTGGTAACAGCGGTAGACCTTAGCCCGCAAGCCTTGGAGGTCGCTCGATGGAATGCCCAGCGTCATCACCTCAACATCGACTTTCAGCTCGGTCGATGGTTTGCACCGCTTCAAGGCCAGACATTTGACCTCATCGTCTCCAACCCGCCTTACATTGCTGAAGAAGACCCGCACCTATGCCAAGGCGATGTGCGATTCGAGCCGACCATGGCACTGACGTCCGGCCGAACCGGCTTGGACGATCTCACCGAAATCATCCAGCAAGCACCAAAACATCTGTATGACAATGGCTGGTTACTGCTTGAACACGGCTATGATCAAGCCGATGCGGTACAAAGCCTCTTGCAAATCCAAGGATTCTCAGGCATTGAAACGCGACAAGACCTGCACGGCCACCCCCGAATCACCTGTGGGCAGTGGAATCATACGATTCGTGTAAAATAAACGGGGATTAACCACAGACAAGGAGCAAACGATGGGACTCAGCGAAGCACAACAATCGCGCTACAGCCGACAGATACAACTCACCGACATCGGCCTGGAAGGGCAGCAACGACTCACCCAGTCCCACGCGGTTATTTTCGGTTTAGGCGGACTCGGCTCGCCGGCGGCACTCTATCTGGCGGCGGCCGGCATCGGCACCCTGACGTTGGTGGATTTTGATCAAGTGGACGACTCCAATCTGCAACGCCAAGTCATCCATTGCGAAAGCCGAATTGGGCAAGACAAAGTTGCCTCCGCTAAAGCCTCTCTGCAAGCCCTGAATCACTTTACCGAAATTCACACTGTGTCGGAAAAACTCTCTGAAGACGCCATGGCAAGCCTGATCACTCAAGCGGACATCGTACTCGACTGCACCGACAATTTCGAAACCCGCTATGCACTCAATCGACAATGCCGTCGCAACAGAATTCCGTTGGTTTCCGCCGCCGCCATTCGCTGGGAAGGCCAGCTCACCACCTACGACTTTCGCCAGCCCAATAGCCCCTGTTATCAGTGTTTGTATAAGGAAGAACAAGGGCAGGAATTAACCTGTCGTCAGAACGGCGTCTTAGCGCCCGTGGTCGGGATGATTGGTTCCATGCAGGCCATCGAAGCCATTAAGGTGCTGCTGAATTTGCCCACCTTAGTGGGCAAGCTGATGATTATGGACGCGCGCACCATGCAGTTCCGAACCCTTAACTTACCCAAAGACCCAGACTGCAAAACTTGCCGCCAATAGGATTAATATCCGATTAACATCCGCTTGCCCTCACGGCCTTTTTGCGGGTACGCCTTGGGTTTGCGCCGCGCCCGATTTTGCAGGCGGCTTTTGTTGGTGTTTATTCACCAAAATGATGACTCGACGGTTCAGTGAACGACCGTAAGGCGTTGAGTTGGGTGCCACCGGATCATTATCCGCTTTACCTTCGATGGTGATCAGCGCCTGATCCACGCCCATATAAATAAAGGTTCTCGCCACCGTACCGGCTCGCGCTGCCGAAAGCTCCCAGTTGGACGGGAATTGAAGGTTCTGAATGGGCAAACTATCGGTGTAACCGGTAATGGTCAGCGTCTGATCACGCCCAGCCAACGTCTCGCCCAACTGCTCCAATTGCGCCCGCGTTCGATCATTGATCGTTGCCCGACCACTTTCAAAAAAACTATCGGAGCGAAGGGTAATCTTGGTGTACTCAGGTGTGTCCTCCACCTCGATATCCTTCGGATCCACTTTCGACATCGCCTGCTGTATTTCCGCCGTACTAATGGGTTCTTTCAAGCTCTCAATTGGCGTAATTTTCGGGACACTCGTTTCATCCGCCGAAATGTTTTCCCCACCGGCTCCTTCACCAATCAAGGCATCCACAAAGGCTTTGCGCTTGGTTGGATCCACAATGGACGTCAACCACATCACCAGAAAAAACACCATCAACACCGTCATCAAGTCGGCCAGGGCGATTTCCCAAGCACCGCCTTCTTCTGCACACTCTTCATGAGGCTTACGCTTTGCCATGGTTAGGATCCTTTACATTCGTTTTTCAAGGGCTTTACCCTTCACGCGGCACTTCAAACTCGGCAGGAACACGCTGACGCCCAATTTCCATGGCCATACTCGGTGAAACCCCGTGTGCAAACGCCGTCAGATACGACGCCACCACCGTAAAAATGGCGCGATCCTGACGAATCATCACCTCCACGGAATGCGTAAAAGGCGCAATGGCACCGAAAGACACAAAAATACCCGTTAAGGTGCCCACCAAGGCCGCACCGATCGAATTACCCACTTTCGCCACATCCATATCACCGCCCAGCAGGTTCATCGTTAAAATCACTCCCATAACGGCGGCAATGATCCCGAACCCCGGCATTAGATTCGCAATTTTTCCGGTGGCTTTTGGCACCTCCATCATCGATTGAATAATGTCTTCAATCTGGTCGTGCAAATAATTTTCAAAATTTAAGGACTGCGGCGGGTTTAACAACAGATAACTGAAATTATCCACGATGAATTTTTTCAACTCACGGTGCTTCAACACCAACGGATACTTCGCAAAAATCGAACTGTTCTCAGGCGACACCACATGATTTTCCAGCGCCAACAAGCCCTGAGACCTGGCCAAACGCGATAATTCGTCCATCAACGCCAAGACTTCAACATAGATTTTTTTATTGACCCGTCCACCGGAAAAAAACCGCCCAATAAACGTCAAGGTTTTTAACCAGACGTAAACCGGTGTCGATCCCAAAAACACGCCCAGCCCCAGCCCCAGAATCACCACCAACTCCGCCGGATGCCACAATGAGATAAGTGAACCGCCGGCCATCAGAAAACCGCCGATCATACTTCCCAGAACGACTAATATTGATAAAGGTTTTGAAATCATATTGGCTACTTTTTGACTGTGTAAATGAATCTAAGCTCAACCAAGCAACAAGAATACCAAAAGTGCCAATCCAACCGCATTCTCCTCAGTCTGCCACACGAATGTCCGTTACCCGCTTCAAAGTACGCGGCAAGGTTACCCCGCGTTTCGCTCGGGTTGAAAGCGCCTCTTCCAGTGCTGTTGGGCCGAATGTTTTGACATAATCCCCCGCCACTAAATCCAACTTTTGCCCCATCGCAAAGCCAAAAACAGCGCGAACCGCTACTCCGTCCGGCATCTGAATCAGTTTATTGCCCTTGCCTTTTGCCAAAGTGGGCAATTCGGAAGCGGCAAACACCAACATTCGCGGCTCATCCGTGACCACCACCACAAGATCCGTTGGCACCAGCTTCACCGGCCTCACCAATCCACTGCCTTTCGGCAACGTAATGGTTGATTTACCGGTTTTATTCTTAGAGTAAAGATTTTCTAACTGGGTAATGAACCCATAACCGCTGGAACTGGCGAGCAAGTACAAGTCTGACGCCGCACCCAGCAGTACTTGCCGGAAACTGGCACCGGAAGCGGGATTCAGTCGTCCAGTGAGTGGCTCGCCATGGCTTCTGGCCGATGGCAAACTGTGGGCGGGCAAACTGTAACTGCGACCTTCTGAATCCAGAAACACCGCCAGCTGACGACTGTGACCCGTGGCCTGGGCACAAAAGGCATCACCGGATTTATAGACCAGCGACCGCCCATCGACATCATGGCCTTTCGCTGCACGCACCCAACCATTTTCCGACAGCACAATGGTAATCGGCTCTGACGGCAGCAAGTCCTGTTCACTCATGGCCTGAGCCGGTGGCGCTTCCAACAACGGCGAACGGCGATCATCCCCATAGGCTTCGGCATCCGCCAGCAATTCTTTTTTGACTAACGTCTTCATGCGTGTCGCACTGCCCAATATTTTTTCAATACGATCCCGTTCGGCTTCCAAATCGGCCTGTTCCCCGCGAATCTTCATTTCTTCCAGGCGTGCTAAATGACGGAGTTTGAGCTCCAGCACCGCTTCCGCTTGCAAGTCGGTCAGGCCAAACCGCGCCATCAACACCGGCTTGGGCTTGTCTTCTTCGCGGATAATGGCGATGACTTCATCAATATTCAGAAAAGCAATCAATAACCCATCCAGAATGTGCAACCGCGCCAACACCTTATCCAAACGATGTTGCAAACGACGACGAACCGTTTCTGTGCGGAACATCAGCCATTCCGATAACAGGTCTCGCAAACTCTTCACCTGAGGACGACCGTTCAGGCCAATGACATTCAAGTTGACCCGATAACTTCTTTCCAAATCCGTCGTGGCAAACAAATGCAACATCGCTGCCTCGACATCCACTCGCTTGGAACGCAGCTCAATGACTAGACGAATCGGATTTTCATGATCCGACTCATCGCGTAAATCCACCACCATGGGGAGTTTTTTGGCACGCATCTGCGACGCAATCTGCTCCAGCACCTTAGCGCCGGACACCTGAAACGGCAATGCATCCACCACCACATTAACGCCTTCTTCGACACGATAGTGCGCCCGTTGGCGTATCGAACCACTGCCGGTTTCATAAAGCCGCAATCGCTCGGATTTCGGGGTAATGATCAAGGCTTCATTCGGATAATCCGGTCCCGGCAAAATTTCACCTAACTGTTCATGCGAAATCGCTTTATTTTCCAGCATGGCAACGCAGGCATTGACCACTTCGCGCAAGTTGTGCGGCGGAATATCGGTTGCCATCCCCACCGCAATACCCGAAGTGCCATTGAGCAAGATGTGCGGGACTCGCGACGGCAACACGCTTGGCTCATCCAAGCTGCCATCAAAGTTCGGCACCCAGTCAACGGTGCCCTGCCCAACCTCTTCGAGTAGTAATTGACTGAACTTAGACAGCTTCGCTTCTGTGTAGCGCATCGCCGCAAAAGATTTTGGGTCGTCCACCGACCCCCAATTGCCCTGACCGTCCACCAGCGGATAACGAAAAGAGAAATTCTGCGCCATTAACACCATGGCTTCATAACACGCAGAATCACCATGCGGGTGAAATTTCCCCAGCACATCACCTACGGTTCTCGCCGATTTTTTATATTTCGCCGATGCTTTCAAGCCCAACTCGGACATTGCATAAATAATCCGACGCTGCACTGGCTTTAAGCCATCGCCCAAGTGCGGCAAAGCCCGATCTAGAATCACATACATGGCGTAATCCAGATAGGCTTTTTCCGCAAACTGAGCAACCGACTGCTGCTCGATGCCCTCGTAATTAATGGTCTGCTGACTCATTCACGCCTCTTCTAATCGTTATGTTGTTATCGGATATATGACCGGTTGAAAATTCAGACGATTCCGTCAAGAGCGCCTCATTCCTGAGACACTTTGCCAATGGCGCAGGACACAAACGACTTCGCTTTAGCCCCCACGGCTTCCAAGCCCTTCACCGACCCTTTTTGCGGATATCCGATTGAAGCCAGTGTCGAAGCCACCGTTTCACCCGATGAGGCCGCCTCAGACTCAAATGTCACCAGGCCTGCCGCAACATCCACCGTCACCTGCGTCACGCCAGCCAGCGCCGCAAGCTTCGTCTCAATGGTATGCGCACATCCACCACACTTAATATTTTCAACTTCCAAAGAAAAAAACATACTCACTCCAAATTCCGGTGAGCGCGACTATTTCAGGCGCCACCATTTCCATTCGATAAAACTTAATTTATCATATAACAAGAGTGTTTCATAAATTTGTACTGAAATTGCGCAGCGATTGAATTTCACAAGAGCCTACTCAACGCAACCTTGCCTCGATGATTACGATCAACAGAAAATATATGGTTTGTGAACCAAAGCAATTAAGGTCAGGGTTGGTTTGTGAAAACTCAGGGCAACACAATGTCATGCAATTCAAATTATAAGATGGCGGTACCGTAAAATGCTATACAACTCCGAAAAACGGCGTGCTGAACGCGTTTCAACCGAAAGACCGGTTAAACTGGCGACCGATCAAGGCCAAACTGATGCCAAAATGCTGGATTTATCCATCTTGGGCACGGGCATCCTGTCAAGCCAGAAAGTTGAACAGGGCGAAAAGGTCGCTGTGACGTTTAAGCTCCCCAGTGTCGGACGCTCCGAAATACACTTGGACGGAGTCACCGCGCACAGTTCACATATCCGCGACCATCAATATCTAATTGGTATCGAATTCACCGGCATTTCAAAATACATGCAATCGGTGATAACGGAATACATTCAATACCATCACCGGTTAGATTGACTCGACCGCCATGCAATTATTTCATGCGCCCGCCACCACAACAGATCGCAACGCCATTATTAAGGGACAGACGGTTACGGTTCACGGTCGTTTAAAAGAAATTTCTGCCCGAGGTGTTGCCGTTGAGTCCGCGAAAAACGCCTCGATCGGCACGCGTTTGGAAGTCCTGTTTGAACTGCCGGCTCTGGGGGAGTTTAACGACCTAGCACTCTTCGGCCACGTCAGAAACAGCCACAACACCGAAAACGGTTTCTTTCTCACCATCGAGTTTGAGACTTTAAACCAACACGAAACCGATATTATCGAAGACTTTCTGGATTACAAAAAACGACTCAAAGAACTCGGTAAGCAATTGCATCACAAAGCCAACAATACTTAAACCGGAAATTTCATAAATTTGCGCCAAAATCGCTCAAAACCTTGTTTTCACAAGGAAATTTTCGAAGAAGCGTCGTATCCACGATTACGACCGACTGAGAAAATATGGCTTGTGGAATCAAGGGGCAAGCGAGATGGTGTCTAATTTATGAATTTTTCGGGTTAGATGGAATCTACTTGCCTGAAAGCCTTTCTTTCATCCCGAGCGGACGCGTCTTGGAAATCGGTGCCTCTTTCGGTAACTTGCGAACTGCTTTTTGCAACAACAAGTTATTCGGATAGGACACTGTGCGCCCCTCATCATCACGCAGAATCATCTGAAAAAGATTAATCTCAACAATCTCTCCCACGACGGACGAAGCGCCATCGATAATTTCCATCTTGTCACCGATGCGCACCGGAAAGTTAAAGAAAATTAATACTCCAGCGGTGATATTACTCAAAATCGACCATTGCGCGACTAAGGCCACCGCCAACATCGCCAAGATGGAGGATGCCAAAACCACCAGGCCTCGATAGTCGATTCCCCAAGCCATCAGCAGCGCAACCGTGGTCAATACAACCAAAATCACCCGAAAATACTTGTAAACTTGTGCATAACGGGCTTGAGGCACATGTTTCATTTCCCCCAATGAGGTAATGATGCGCTTTAAAAACCACTTCACAACGAAGTGACCGATTAAAATCGCAACGCTCAAGATCAAGGGCGTCAGCGATAAGGGTGAATAAGACATCCTATTGAACTCCATAAGATAACCCCTCGAATCAAAGCGGGCTCGAACAGGGTAAACACTCGGGTTAAATCACTTCTGCCAGGTCGCCTTTCTCCTCCAGCCAGACTTTACGGTCGGACGAGCGCTTTTTCGCCAGTAGCATATCCATGACTCTTTCCGTGGTTTCCGCTTCCAGACTCAACTGAATCAAGCGGCGCGTCTCCGGCATCATGGTGGTTTCCCGCAACTGCTTCGGGTTCATTTCGCCCAGCCCTTTAAAGCGTGTTACCTGCACTTTTCCCGGCATTTTTTCCGATTCGACACGATCCAGAATGCCGGTTTTCTCGGCTTCATCCAACGCATAAAACACCTGCTTGCCGACATCCACCCGATACAGCGGCGGCATGGCCACATAGACATGCCCATTCTCCACCAGCTTCGGGAAATGTTTGACAAACAGTGCGCAAATCAGGGTCGCAATATGAGCCCCATCCGAGTCGGCATCCGCCAGAATGCAAATTTTTCCGTAACGCAGACTGGTCAAATCTTCCGTGCCTGGATCCACGCCGATGGCGACACTGATGTCATGAATTTCCGCCGAGGCCAACACCTGTCCCGGATCCACCTCCCATGTGTTCAAAATCTTGCCGCGTAGCGGCATAATGGCCTGGAAGTTTTTATCACGCGCCTGCTTGGCCGACCCGCCGGCAGAATCCCCTTCCACCAGGAACAATTCCGTGCGGTTCAAGTCCGATTCGGTACAATCGGCCAATTTACCCGGCAACGCCGGGCCGGAAGTGATTTTTTTACGGGTGATTTTCTTGGCTTTCTTATTGCGGTTATTGGCATTATTGATGACAATCTCGGCAATCTTTTCCGCCACATCGGTGTGCTGGTTCAGCCATAAACTCAAGCTGTCTTTCACCACCCCGGAAATAAACGGCACGCATTCACGCGACGACAAACGCTCTTTGGTCTGTCCGGCAAACTGCGGTTCGCGCACTTTGGCTGACAGTACAAACGCCACATTCTGCCAAACGTCTTCCGGCGTCAGCTTCACCCCGCGCGGCAACAAATTTCGGAATTCACAAAACTCCCGAATCGCATCCGTTGCCCCTGCGCGCAAACCGTTCACATGGGTTCCACCCTGCGGCGTCGGGATCAAATTCACATAACTTTCCAACAAGTTTTCAGACGGCTCGGCCAACCAGGTAATCGCCCAGGAAACCCCTTCGTTTTCATTATGTGACTCGCCGACAAACCCTTCCAGTGGCAAACGTTCGATACCGTCCAACGCTTGATTCAGGTAGTCGCGCAAACCGGCATCGTACTGCCATTCGATTTTTTCTTGGCTCAGTTCGTCGTTATAGGTGACTTTCAATCCCGGACTCAGAACCGCCTTAGCACGCAATAAATGTTTTAATTTCGTCAGGGCATACTTCGGCGTGTCGAAAAATACGGCGTCCGGCCAGAAACGTAAAGCCGTACCGGTATTTTTCTTACCGACCTTACCGATCACTTCCAACGGTTCAACCAAATCACCGTTTTCAAATGCAATTCGGTGTTGCTGACCACCCCGTTTGATTTCAATTTCCACCCGTTTCGACAAGGCGTTGACCACTGAAACCCCTACTCCGTGCAGACCGCCAGCGAATTGGTACGCCTTATTGGAGAATTTCCCCCCAGCGTGCAATTTAGTCAAAATGACTTCCACGCCCGGAACTCCTTCTTCGGGATGAATGTCCACCGGCATGCCCCGGCCATTGTCTTCCACCCGAATGGAACCGTCTGCAAAATGCGTCACCATGATTTCAGAGGCGTGACCGGCAATGGCTTCATCCACACTGTTGTCAATCACCTCTTGCGCCAAGTGATTAGGGCGCGTGGTATCGGTATACATCCCCGGTCGTTTCCGTACCGGATCCAGTCCGGTTAACACCTCAATTTCGGATGCACTGTAATTTTCGCTCACGTCAGGGAACTCCTAAGTGGTAAGTCAATTTGAGTTGGGTTATATTAACCCCAATATTCTATGGATTCAAACAGGGGACAGCGAATGCCAAATCGAGACTACCATGCCGACAGAAGACAATACGACTTTGCCAAACTGGAACACGCTGACCTTCACCTGGATCCGTTTCAGCAGTTTTCGGAATGGATGGATTTTGCCCAGGAACGCACGGTGCAAGACCCAACCGCCATGAGCCTATCCACCGTTGATGCCACGGGTCAGCCACACAGTCGCATCGTGTTACTCAAAGCGATTGATGATAAGGGCTTTGTTTTCTACACCCATTATATCAGCGACAAAGGTCAACAAATTGACTACTCTCCCAAAGGGGCGCTTTTGTTTTTTTGGCCGGAACTCGATCGCCAAGTGCGTATTGAGGGTCTGCTGGAAAAAACACCTCGCGACGTCTCCGAGCGTTATTTCCAATCTCGCCCCAGAGACAGTCAGATCGCGGCCTTGATTTCACAGCAAAGCCAAGTGGTGCCAGGGCGTAAAACATTGGAACAGAATATGGAAATTGCAGCGGAAGAACAGCTGGGCGAAATAACCTGTCCAGAACACTGGGGCGGTTATCGACTGGTGCCAAACTATTTTGAGTTCTGGCAAGGTCGCCCCAGCCGCCTGCACGACCGCTTCCGTTTCACCCTGTCACCGCGAAATGACCAGGCCTGGCGAATTGACCGCTTGTCGCCATAACCCGCACTCGCCACCCGATTTGACCATGCCGACACCCGCCCACTCAACTTCGCCAACGGAACCCGCGCTTGACGCCTCGTGGCTGAATGTTATCGGCTCGGAATTTCAGCAGCCGTATATGCAGAAACTCAAAACGTTTCTGACGGCGGAAAAAACACAAGGCAAGCGCATTCTACCGAAAGGCTCCCAATGGTTTAATGCCTTGAACAGCACCCCTTTCGATCACGTCAAAGTGGTGATTATCGGTCAAGACCCTTACCCAACGGTGGGGCATGCCCATGGCTTGTGCTTTTCAGTCCTGCCGGACGTGAAACCCTTGCCAAAATCATTGCTGAACATTAATAAAGAATTGCAAGACGACCTCAATGTAAACAACCAGCACAGCGGCTATTTGCAACCCTGGGCCGATCAAGGCGTTCTATTGCTGAATGCTGTTCTCACCGTCGAAGCCGGTCAACCCAATGCCCACCAGAACCGAGGCTGGGAACACTTTACCGATGCCATCATTCATGCGTTGGCCACGCAACGCGAACATTTGGTGTTTATTTTGTGGGGCGCTTACGCCCAGAAGAAGGGCCGTTTCATCGACCCGCAACGGCACCTGATCATCAAAAGCACACACCCGTCTCCACTTTCGGCCTATCGCGGCTTTTTCGGCAGCCGCCCTTTTTCGCGCTGCAACCAGTATTTGATACAACACCATCAAACACCGATCAACTGGCAGTTGCCGCCAAACGACTGAAACGGGCTTCACTCTTGCCAGTCATCTTTTTCAAAACTCGCTGAAATCAAAATCTGCACTCGCCGGTTCATCGCCTTGCCCTCAGGCGTAGCATTCGATGCCAAGGGACGGAACTGACCATAACCGGCCACACCGAACAACTGGGGAGACAACCCACTGTTTTCAAACAGAAGCCGCATCACCGTCTGGGCACGCATGGTGCTTAAAAACCAGTTGTTGCGCAAAACCGAATTCGGATCGATGCGGTCGTCATCCGAATGCCCTTCCACCGAAATCTCCGCCCGCCATTTTAAATCATCCGCTTCCGCATAACGGACAACATAGTCCGGCATGGTGTCTAAATCCAGTGCAAACAAGGGCAACCTACCCAAAACCTCGCTAAGCCGAATCAAAGAGGCCGCTAAGGTCTCCGAAGGCTCGAAACCACCCCGGACATAGGCATCCGATTGGTCAATAAGAATCACGATTCCGTGTGTCTTGCGACTCACCTCTATGGAAGGTACCTCGGCCATTTGCTGCTCAATGGAAAGGTAAGCCAAATCCAACTGCTCTTCTGTCCATTTCTGAATGCGGGTAATTTCTCCTTTATTCAGTACGATCATCATAATAAAGAAGGTGATCAGCAGGGTAATGACATCGCCGAATGAAAACAGCCAAGAACTCCGGGCTTTCAAAGCTTGAGCACTCATGACGCCTCCTGAATCGGCACCAACTGGGGCAGTAAATAAATCTCCACTCGGCGATTTTCAGAGTCCAGCGGGTTCGAAGTCACTGGCAGAAAACTGCCGTAACCGGCAATGGCAAAATAATGGCTGGGCAAGCCGCTGTAAAGTTTCAGTAAATCCATAATGGCATAAGCGCGAAAGGTGCTCAGCTCAAAGTTACTGCGATACAACGCCGTTTTCGCTAAAGGATTCGCATCCGTATGCCCCTCGACCCGGATCGTCACTTGAAAACGTTCACCCGGCAGCAAAATACTGTTCACCAACTTCTGATGGCGGTCACCATAGGTTGGCACATCCAGCTCTGTCAGAAACGCCACAAACCGATTGATATAAGGCAAATAGCGTGGATTCACCTTGGCTCGCGCCGAGGCAAACAAATCCTGACTGGACAAGGCTTGTTCGTCCAGCGTAAACCGCACGCCTTTGGATAAGGTGTTTTCAATGCGCAACCACTCCAGGCCCAGTTCCTTTTTCAGGTGAATCGAATCCTGATATAAATTATTGACGAGACGCTGGTAATCCCGCTTGGGTTTTGACCCCTCCAGCTCCACCAGCGTAATAATCAATACGAAAAAGGCCAATAAGGAAGTGAACAGGGCAATGTAGATGATTTGCCAGGCCTGGTTGCGTTTCATGCGTTGGTTGCCGCGAGCTTCCAGTGCCTCCGTAATGGCTTCGGTTTTCATCGCGACTACCTCAAGGTGGCTTCAAGCCGCTCTTTGTTCTTTTCATTCACAAAGGCGGTCATGCTTTCACGCAGCATTAATGGCGGCTGCTCATTTTTTAACCCCAGCACACCGTACATCAATATCTCATTTTTCAACGCCTCAGCATCCGAGAGCACTTTTAACTTGCCCGCAATGGGAATAAACACAAAATTCGCAAACAAAACGCCGTAAAACGTCGTCACCAACGCCAAGCCCATGCCTTGCAACAAACTGTTTAACATGTCATCCGATTGCCCCGGAACATAGGAACCGCCCGTATCGCCAGAAAACTGCGATGTCATCATCATAATCAACCCCATGACCGTCCCCATCATGCCAAACGCTGGTGCATAGGAGGCCATGTTGTTAAACACGTCCTGACAATTGATGTGACGGATGCGTGTGGCATTGATGTGATTCTGCAGACTGACGGCCAAATGCTCTTTATCCCGATAGACCATCATTTCGGAAAGCGCAAAGCGTAAAAACGAGTCGGAAATCAGTTCAATTTCTTTTTCCAGCGCCAACACCCCTTTGCTTTGGGCAATGTGGCTCAGGTAAATGATTTGCTCGATGGCTTCGTTTTCCGACTCCGGCTCGGTCGCAAACACCTTGCCGATGCCGCGAAAGAAGCAACCCATTTGCGAGAGCGGATAGTTGATGAGCGTGGCGGCAAAGGTGCCCCCGAGAACAACCAGCAATCCCTGCCAATTAAAGAAAGCCGACAGCAACCGACCTTTTTCAAAGTCGATCATACTCAGGAGTACAATCAGACTCCCGATAAAGACCCCTATGATGGTTGCCAGTTTGCTCATGTCATTTCATGGCTTCAGCGCCTCCTTCTGTCTTTGCTTCTGCTTCAAGAGCCATTGGGCTCCCTGTGTCCAGATGCGCTGAAAACCATTCCTCTGTTTTTTGATTAATCTCGGCCACCGTCATGTTTTCGACATCCAACGGTGGGCTGATGTAAATATCCACGACGCCAGGCGTTTTGATAAAACCACTCTTCGGCCAAAAACGTCCCGCATTATGCGCCACCAGATAAACGGGCACTTTCGCCTTTTGTGCTAATAAAGCGCCGCCCGGCTTGATTTTTCCAGGCGTTCCCGACGCCATGCGCGTGCCCTCCGGGAAAATAATCACCCAAACCCCTTTCTGTAAGCGTTCCAGTCCTTCGTTCACCACCTGTTTGATCGCCTGTCGCCCCGCGTTCCGATCAATCGAAATCGGGTTCAACATTGCCAAGCCCCAGCCAAAGAAAGGGATGCGCAACAGCTCTTTTTTCAAGACATACGTTTGTCTTGGAAAGATTTTTTGGAACGCCATCGTTTCCCAAGTTGACTCATGTCTAGCAAGAAGCAAACCAGTTTGAGAAAGATCCAAATTATCCTGACCCTGCACGCGATAAGAGATGCCACAGGTCAGTTTTAGCCACCACACGCAAAATCGCGCCCAATAATGAATGAAGCAATAGCGTACTTGAAGGGAAAACGGCCGCAAAAGCTGTCCAAACACCGAAAAAAACACCGCGGACACCATCATTCCGACAAGAAACAAAACGGATCGGATGGCATAAAAAACGCTTTGGAACGCTGTTTTCACCGAATTCATATCAACCACTCCACAACTGTCAATAAATTGTCGCCCACCGGTACCCCGGTTAAAACTGGGTCATTCGTCGCCAGGGTTCGCTCCCCCTTTCCTGTTCTCACCAGATAGGGCAACATTCCTTTCGCTTTGGCCACTGCTATATCCGCCAGAGTATCGCCCACCATCGGTTGCCCCGCCAAGGACACACCAAAACGGTTTTCAATGGCCTGCAACATGCCCCTTCCCGGTTTACGACATGGCGAGTCGTCTTGCGCCACATAGGGCGAATAACTGATCCAATCCACCCGTGCGCCCTGTTCCGCCAGCAACGCCATAAATTTCATGTGCATGGCGTGCAACGTTTCGCGCGAATAATAACCGCGCCGAACCCCCGACTGATTGGTGGCCACCGCCACCGTCCAGCCCGCTTGTTTCAGTTTTGCGATGGCTTCCAAACTGCCCGGCACCGGGTGCCATTCATCCGGATGCTTGATATAAGCATCCGAATCTTCGTTCACCACGCCATCACGATCCAATACAATCAATTTCATACTGATAGTCCTAAAGTACCCAGTGCGTGAGAAATAACCAGGCCTGGTTATTTTTTAACAAACGCCTAAAAGCAAAACGGACTCAACAGCCAGAGACTGCGAGCCCGTTTTTCAATACACACAAGGGCTTACAGACGCGAGATATCCGCCACCTGCAAGAAGAGTTGATAAATCTGATTCAACAGCGCCAAACGGTTCTGCTTGACGGCTTGCGAATCGGCCATCACCATCACCTGATCGAAGAACGCATCCACCGGTTGACGAATCGTCGCCAACAACGCCATGGCCGCCGCATAATCACGCCCGGCAATTTGATTGCTCACGGTTTCGCGCAGGGCATCCAAGGCTTCAAACAAATCCTTTTCGGCCGCCTCTTCAAACAGCGTCGTATCGACTTCCTCCGGCAAATCGCCGTCGTATTTCTTCAGAATGTTGGCGATACGTTTGTTGGCCGCACTCAAGCTGTCAGCGCCTTCCATATCGCTGAACTGGCAGACCGCATCAATGCGCTTGCCGAAATCCAACGGATGGGCCGGCGCACAAACGCGTACCGCTTCAAATTGTTCGGCGGACACGCCTTTCGCCGCGTAGTAGGCTTTCAGACGGCTGACGATGAAATCGTAAATGTCATCCACCAAGGTCTCGGAAACCGGGATGTCGGCATGCAAATCCAAGCTGAATTGAATCAACAAACGCAAATCCAAATCCAGCTCTTTTTCGAT
>NZ_JBNGDN010000022.1:0-24566 GCF_049975065.1 Hydrogenovibrio sp. | reverse complement strand
GTCTTGGAGTGGTTGGACAAGGAAACCGATGGTTCGTCTAAAAGCCCGTCCGAGACCTTTGATGTGATTTTCCTCGACCCGCCGTCCTTTTCGACCTCCAAACGGATGGAAGGCACCTTGGATATTCAGCGGGATCATGTGGACTTGATCGCTAAAACGTTAAGATTATTGGCACCCGGTGGGCATTTGGTGTTCTCGAACAATTTGCGCAAGTTCAAGCTGGATGCGGCGGCTTTTGCTGACGATTGGGCCATTGAAAACATCACCCAGCGCACCTTGCCGAAGGACTTTGCCCGCAATCCAAAAATCCACCAGGCCTGGGTGTTTTCGGCGAAATGAAGCCGCCTTCAAACCATTAATGATTAAGCGATAGGAAACCCGTATGGAACAGAGTATTCGATTCGACGAAGATTTGATTAAACGCTATAACCAGTCCGGACCGAGGTATACGTCCTATCCGACGGCGGTGCAGTTTGACGAATCCTTCGGCCTTCCCGAGTATCAGGCGGCGGCCGAGCGTAGTAATGCCTCGAACCGTAATCTGTCGCTGTATTTCCATATCCCGTTTTGCGATACAGTGTGTTTTTTCTGTGCCTGTAACAAGGTTTGGACGCGGGACCGCAGCAAAACCACGCCTTACCTGCAACGTTTGTATCGCGAAATCGAAATGCAATCCAAACTGTTCGACCCCAACCGTAAAGTGGATCAGTTGCATTGGGGTGGCGGCACACCGACCTTCATCAATATGGATGAAATGCGCGAATTGATGACGGTGACGCGCCAACACTTTAATCTCCACGACGATGATTCCGGCGAGTATTCGATTGAAATCGACCCACGCGAAGCGAATAAAGAATCCGTCAAACTGTTGCGAGACCTGGGCTTTAACCGTATGAGCCTTGGGGTGCAGGATTTTGACCCGAAAGTGCAGAAAGCGGTGAACCGCATTCAGACCGAAGCCCAAACCTTTGACGTGTTGGAAGGCGCGCGGGAAGCCGGGTTTATGTCGGTCAACGTGGATTTGATTTATGGCTTGCCGCATCAGACCGAAGCCGGGTTTATGGCGACCTTGGATAAGGTGTTGGCGGTGGAACCGGATCGTTTTTCGGTGTTCAACTACGCGCACATGCCGAGTATGTTCCCGACCCAAAAGAAAATGAACGAAGCCGATATGCCGTCGCCGGATGAAAAGCTGGCGATTTTGCATGCCACCACCAACCGGTTGTTGGAGGCGGGTTATGTGTACATCGGGATGGATCATTTTGCCAAACCGGACGACGAACTGGCGGTGGCGCAACGCAACGAAACCCTGTATCGCAATTTCCAAGGCTATTCCACCCACGCCGAATGCGACTTGATCGGCATGGGGGCGACCTCGATTTCGTTGATCAACAATACCTATGCGCAAAACTATAAATCGCTAAACGACTATTATGCGGCGATTGATGCCGGGCATTTGGCGGTGTTTCGCGGCGTGACCTTGACCGAAGACGATGAATTGAGACGGGATGTGATTACGCGTTTGATCAGCCACTTTCACTTGAATTTTGCCAAGGTCGAGCAGGCCTGGGGGATTGTGTTCAATGAGTATTTTGAACAGGCTTTGCCGAGGTTGGCACCGATGGTGGACGACGGTTTGATTGAGTTGACGGAAACGGATTTATACGTCACCGCCGCCGGGCGCTTGCTGATTCGCAATATCTGCATGGTGTTCGACGCCTATTTAAAACCGGATGCGCAAAACCGCTTTTCCAAAGTGATTTAATGCGAAAGGCGTTTGGATAGGGTGTGCCGTGCCTGATTCAGGTCGTCTTCGGTCATCTCCAGTGCTTTGACGGCATCCATTTCGACGGCTTCCAATTCGGTGTTGTGCAGGTCTTTTTTGTGCTCCAGCGTGAGGAAGTGCGCCAGTTCCAGCATCGCCGTCAGTTGGCGAATCAGCGGGTCTTTGATTCGGCAAAGCCCATCTTCATGGTGCAGCAAAATCGCTTTACAGACTTCATCCCGCAGCCCCCATTCCTTGGTCATGACATACCCCACCGCACTGTGGGTGGTGCCAAAGTGATCATACTCGTTTTGGTGCAGGCGATAGTAGTTCACCAAGCTGGAGACAAAGGTGGTGGGGTGGAGTTGATCCAGTTCGGCAAACAAAAAGGTGCCGATGTCGTGCACCAGCCCAAACATATAGGCTTCGGCACTGTTGAGCAGTTTGAGTTGTTTCGACAACACCACCAGGGTGTCGGCAATGACGATGCTGTGGTAGGACAGGCCATTCACCAGACTGGCGTCGAGCATTTTTTGAATCTGCACGCAGAATACATAATGTTTGATGTTTTTCAGTCCGAGAAAATCAATGGCGTTGTCGATGGACTGGATGCTTTTGGGGTGCGAACTTTTTTGACTGAGTTTATTCGCCAGACGCACCAGATCGCCCGCCAGACTGGGGCTGTGAGACACCAATTCTTTGATTTTAGCCGGTTCCGGAAAATCGTACAAATCCAGTAAATTACGCAGCTCCATCACTTCTTTCGGAACGGTGGCCACAGGGTGGTTTCGTAGCAGCTGGCGGGCGACATCAACTTGGTTTTTAAGAGACATGGTGTGAATTTCCGTTGGGTGTTTGAGTGTTGGCAATTAAAAAGGGTTCGATGGCGGTTAAAAAGCGCGCCAGAGCACCGGACTGGTTTTGAAAACATTGATAGGCGCTTTGTCCGGCCTCAAATTGCAAAACGGTGTTCTGCGCAAGGCGAATCAGCTGTTGTGCAAGGGCTGCGGCATTGTCCACCAAGGTGACCGCCTGGTCTTGCTGAAAAGTTTGGTAGAGGGCTTTGAGATTCTGGACATGAATGCCGGATACAATCGGTTTTTTCAGCGCCGCCGGTTCCAGCGGATTGTGCCCGCCGAAGGGCACCAAGCTGCCGCCGACAAAGGCCACATTGGCGACTTGGTACCAAAGCATCATTTCGCCAATGGTGTCGGCCAGATAAACCTGGGTGTCGGCGGTGACGGTATCGCCGCGTGAACGTATGGCGATTTTTAACTGAGATTGAGACAGCCGTTCCGCGACATCGTCAAAACGGTCGGTGTGACGCGGAGCGATGATCAGCAGTGCGTCCGGCTGTTCGTTAAGCAAGGTTCGATGGGCGCTGACGGCTAAGTCTTCTTCCGGGGTTTGTTCGGGCGGGACGGCACCGTGGGTGCTGGCCGCCACCCAGATAAAGCGATTTTTAGAATCGGCCGTGTTTCGCCAGGCCTGGGCATTTTCCGCCAGGCCTGGCGGAATGTCGATATCCGATTTTAAATTGCCCAGTTGTTGAATGCGTTGCGGTTCGGCGCCCAGTGCCAGCAGGTGCGCCGTGTCCATGTCGAACTGGCTGGCAATCAGTTGTGTTTGATTCAGCGCACGGCGAATCAAAGCGCCGCCCCATTTTCGGTAAGCATCAAAGGATTTTTCTTTCAGGCGAGCATTGGCCAGCACCAGCGGTATTTGACGCGCGTGGCAGGCCTGGTATAAATTCGGCCAGATTTCGGTTTCCACCATAATCACCAGTTTGGGAGCGATGTTATCCAGAAAACGTTGTACCGCTCCGGGATAATCGTATGGAATCATTTGATGCTGAACCGGCACCGGTGCGAAGCGTAGGGCTTGCTGCGCCCCTTGCGTTGAACCGCTGGTCACAGTGATGGGCAGGTTTGGATATTGTGCTTTCAGCTCCGTCAGAAGGGGGAAGATTGAGCGGGTTTCGCCGACGGAAACGGCGTGTATCCAAATGCCGCCTTTTTGAAATGATGGCGTGTTCCAGCCGAACCGGGCGCGAAAGCATTGCGGAATCGGCGCATAATCGTTTTCCTGACGAGCGAGTCTATCGGCTTTCCGGCAGCGCTTCCAGCCGGAATAGGCAATCAGTGGAAACGCCAAAAATAATAGAAGTCGGTAAAGCCAAAGTCCCATCGTCAGCCGTCGTTATCGGTTGAGGTCGTAAATTTGAATAACGCCGACAATGCGGTTTTGTTCCGATACCAGTAACGAGGTGATTTTTTGTTGCGTCATCATGTCTTCGGCATCGGATAAGCGCGCTTCCGCATCAATGGTTTTGGGGGCTCGTTTCATAATGTCGGCAGCGGTTTTTTGCATAAAGGTTTCAGGGCTTTCTTCCATTTGTCGGCGCAGGTCACCGTCGGTAATAATGCCTTCGCCGTTATTGACAATGCACAGTCCAAGACGTCCGTCGGTCATGGTGTGTATCACGTCTTTCATATTGGACTCGGCGGAGACAAAAGGCAGGTTCTCGGTTTTCATTTCATGTTTGACACGGGTCAAGAGTTTGCGTCCCAAGCTGCCGCCTGGGTGAAAACGGGCAAAATCTTGCGGTTGGAAATGACGCGCTTCCATCAGCGCCACCGCGAGTGCATCGCCCATCACCAGGGTGGCGGTGGTGGAGGACGTTGGAGCCAGTTGGTGCGGGCAGGCTTCTTGCGGTACGGCAATGTTCAAATGGCATTCGGCGTTTTTCGCCAGAGTGGATTCGGGGCGTCCGGTCATGGCAATGATGATGTTGCCGTTGTCTTTTAAAAACGGAATCAGCTTGATCACTTCGTCGGTTTCGCCGGAGTTGGAAATCGCCAAAAACACATCTTCAGGGGAAACCATCCCCAAATCGCCATGAAAGGCTTCGCCCGGGTGCATGAAAAAACAGGGGGTGCCAGTGCTGGCGAGGGTGGCCATGATTTTTTTACCGATGAGACCGGATTTGCCCATGCCGCAAATCACCAAGCGTCCGCTGGTGTTGAGAATGGCCGCAACACTTTTTTCAAAGTCGCTGTTCAGCAGTTGTTTGACGGAGTGAAGCGCTTCGGCTTCAATGTCGAAAACACGGCAAGCAATGTCAATGGCGCTCATGGAAATCCTTGTAACTGTATTTGTGATCAATTTAAAAGCATTCTAACCCGAATGGCGCTGCAATGGGTATCCGTCCGGGCGAGCAATCGGGTTAAAATTTGTAGCCCAAATGCAGGTTGTGGAAATCGGTGCCGGGGTTGGGCAACTCGATATTGGCATTGGAAATGTGCAAATAGCGATAGCCGATTTCAAACCGATCGCTTTCCACCCCTAAGCCGAGAAGGCTGCCGAACTGAAATTGAGTGGACTTGAATTCGTTCTCGATGGTGGCGCTGGAAAGGTATTGCGGGCCGCCGCCCAGCTCCAAGTAAGGGTTGTAGCGGCCGGCTTTCCACAGGTAATGAAAAACAGGGGTCAGGCCGACAATGTAGCCATTGGACTCGTCCGGGTCTTTGCGGGTGGAATACCAGTAGTTGGCATTGATTTCCCAGCGTCCGCCAATGCGAAAACGGGCGTTGTCGAACAGCGGTTCCTGCCAGTCGGCACCGAGTGCCAAACGGTTGTTTTGAATGGTGTCGTCTGCGCCGATGTCGTAACTGAGCGTCAGCTTGTCGGTGTTGAGGCTGGGGTTGAATGAGCAGGGTGCTTGACCCTCGTAGCAGGCATAACCGAGTGAGCCAATGGCTCCGATAATGGCGGCGTTCATCAGCCAATCGTTTGAGGTGTCGGCTTGGGGTTTTGAGCTTAGGGTTAATAACACCAGGCTCAGGCCGATCAAACGGTAAAAAAGTGGGGTGCGACTTGTTTGAAATGCGAACATTTAATTAGAATCCTGTTAGACTTTAACTAGGCCTCAGTGGAAGCCTTGCGGATGGGGTTGTACGAAAACTCAAAGCGACGGTTGAAATCGCTGACAAGTTCGATTTCCCAGTTTTGATTTCAATTCGGTTTGAAGTAACGTTCAAACTATGTTGGAACTTTGTTTCAAAAAATATTAAAAAATATTGCAATATTCTAGACCAATCAAATAATGAAAATGAACGATTTTTCCAAAACCCGCGTTTTAGTCGTCGGGGATGTGATGCTGGATCAGTACTGGTCCGGTCGTGCGGGGCGCATTTCACCTGAAGCGCCGGTGCCGGTGGTGAAAGTGGCGGATGAAGATGTCCGCGCTGGCGGGGCGGCGAATGTGGCCTTGAACATAGCCGCCCTCGGCGCGCAGGTTCGGTTGCTGGGCGTGGTGGGGCATGACCCTTTCGGTACTCAGTTGTCCCAGGTATTGGATGCGGCGCAGGTGCCCTACGATTGGGTGATTTCCGAGGCGGGCACGATTTGTAAGCTTCGAGTGTTGAGCCATCATCAACAGTTAATTCGAATGGATTTTGAAAACGCCGTGCCGGTTGCGGATTCGGAGGCGTTGGCGAAAAAGTTTGCCGATGCGGTTGCGGATTTTGATGTGGTGGTGGTGTCGGATTACGCCAAGGGCGCTTTGCAGTCGGTGGCAGCGATGATTGCCGCGGCGAAACGCCACTCGGTGCCGGTGTTGGTTGATCCGAAAGGCGACGATTTCAGCCGTTACCGAGGTGCGACGCTGGTGAAGCCGAATCAGGGTGAGTTCGAGCAGATTGTCGGCGCATGCGCCACGGAAGAAGCTCTGGTGGCACAGGCTCAATCCCTGATTGAACGGCTGGGGTTTGAAGCGCTTTTGGTGACGCGCAGCGAGCATGGCATGGCGTTGGTGGAAAAAAACCGCCCGCCTACTTTAATGACCTCCCGTGCGCAAGAAGTGTTTGATGTGACCGGTGCAGGCGATACGGTCATTGCGGCGCTGGCCACGGCGTTCGGCAGCGGCATGCATTGGCCGGAGGCGATGCGCATTGCCAATGAAGCCGCCGGAATTGTGGTTCGCAAAGTCGGCACCTCCATCGTCACTCGTGTCGAGTTGGAAGCGCAGCTCAATGCCGCCATGCGTCACAAGGCGTATGTGTCGATGTCGGAAGACGAGGTGACTTCGCTGATTCGCTTGGCGCAGCAGCAAGGGCATAAGGTGGTGTTTACCAACGGTTGCTTTGATCTGCTTCACAGTGGTCATGTGCGTTACCTGAACGAGGCGGCCAATCGCGGGGATCGGTTGATTGTCGGTGTCAATTCCGATGAATCGGTCAAGCGTTTGAAAGGGGAATCTCGCCCCATAGTGCCGCTGGAAGGTCGCATGGAATTGCTGTCCGCACTCAGTTGTGTGGATTGGGTGGTGCCGTTTTATGAGGATACCCCCGAGCGACTCATCTGCAAGCTGCTGCCCGATGTGCTCGTCAAAGGCGGTGATTATCGTCCCGAAGAAATTGCCGGTGCGCCATGTGTGTGGGACAACGGCGGTGAGGTGGCGGTGTTGTCGTTTTGGGACGGTTATTCCACCACGCGGATGGTGGATAAGATTCAAACCCCTGATTCGGTTTGAACCTCACGCGTTTTGTTGACTTGTCAATCATGGAAAGAATGTGAAATGAATTTAGAACGCGCTATGCAGGCGCATTATCAGGCCATAGAATCTGTAACCGAATCGTCACAGTTGCTGACGGAGCTGGTTGCTAAAATGACGGACGGACTCAAACAAGGGCATAAAGTGCTTTGGATGGGAAATGGCGGCAGTGCCGCCGATGCACAGCACATGGCCGCTGAACTGATGGTGCGTTATGTGAAAAACCGCGCCCCTCTGGCGTCCATTGCGCTGACAACGGATACGTCGATTTTGACGGCGCACACCAATGACTTCGAATTTGAAACGGTGTTCTCCCGTCAAATCGAAGGGTTGGCCAAGCCTGGCGATATTGTGATTGGTTTGACAACGTCCGGCCAAAGCGTCAATGTGGTGAAAGGAATGGAAGCGGCGCAACGACTGGGTTGCCTGACCGTGGCAATGACCGGTAAGCAGCCCACAGTGCTGGCGGAATTGGCGGATTTCTGTTTTCAAGTCAACTCGAATGAAACGGCGCGAATTCAGGAGGCACACAGTTTTATCAGTCATCTTTTGTGTGAAGGGTTGGACGCGGCGTTTGATTAATGAATTTAATAGATTAAATTTTAAGATGGGTTTATCGGGGGAAAAATGCCGAATATTCTAGCAGCCGATGTGGGTGCAACAAAGGTGCTGTTGCGTGCCATTGATGTGGGTCGCGACGTGATGTTGGCGGAAAAACGCTATTTGAGCGCGGATTTTCGTTCTCTGACCGACATGATTCAAACCTTTCAGAAAGCGTTTGATCTGCCATCGCTGGACGCGGCTTGCTTGGGCTTGCCCGGGCCGGTGGAAGGTCGCCGGGCGCAATTGACGAACTTGCCTTGGTCGGTGGATGCCGATGCGTTGGAGTCGGAGTGTGGCATTGGTCGTGTGGACATTATTAACGATTTTTATGCCGCTGCGCTCGGGGTGGACGAGCTTGAAGAGGCTGATCTGGTCTGTCTGCAGAAAGGTGAATTCAATCCGGATGGCAATCGTCTGGTCATTGGCGCGGGTTCTGGTTTGGGTGTGGCGCCGGTGAAGAATTGTAACGGGGCGTTTATTCCCCAGCCGTCAGAAGGAGGGCACGTGGATTTTGCCCCTTTGAATCTTGAGCAGGATAAGATTTTAACCTGGTTGCGCAATAAATGGTCGCACGTTTCGTACGAACGGTTGCTGTCCGGTGAAGGTTTGGAAACGCTGTATTTTTTTTACAGCCTTCAATCCCACGGGCACGGTAAACACGGCATCAATGCGTCGGAAATTCGCCAAGCGGCCTTGCAAGGTGAGCGTATTGCCATTCAGACACTGGACACGTTTGTGGAAATTTACGGTGCCTATATTGGTAATGCCGCGCTGATCTGGGAATGCCAAGCGGGTATTTATGTGGCAGGCGGCATTGCACCGAAAATTCAGGATTGGATGACGCAGCCGCGCTTTATTCACGCCTTTTTAAACAAAGGGCGCATGAAAAAGATCGTGGAAACCTTTCCGATTCATCTTGTGGTGAACGAGTCCGTCGGGTTGCTGGGCGCGGTGAAGCGCGCGCGATCTTTGGTGTCCTGAAACATTTCGAACCTATGCTGGGGCAGGGTATGCGTCTGCAGCTGGCTTAAATAACAACAACTTACCGACAGAGATTAAGGGTCGGTTGCATTACCGGAGGAGGTAACAAAGATGAAATATTACAGCGAAACAAAAACCGCGACCGACTTAACCCGAAAAACGCTGGCGCTGGTATTGGCCGGTGGCGAGGGCAGTCGCTTAAAGGAGTTGACTCAATGGCGCGCCAAGCCTGCGGTGCCATTCGGTGGCAAGTATCGCATTATTGATTTTGTTCTGTCGAACTGTGTGAATTCGGGCATTCGAAAAATTGGCGTCTTGACGCAATATAAATCGCATTCCTTGATTCGCCACATCCAACGTGCTTGGTCTTTCATGCGTTATGAGGTGGGTGAGTTTGTTGAATTGCTGCCGGCGCAGCAGCGAGTGCATAAAGGCTGGTATGAAGGTACGGCGGATGCTTTGTATCAGAATTTGGACATTCTCCGTCGCCATACGCCGGAATATGTGTTGGTGCTGGGCGGCGATCATATTTATTCAATGGATTACAGTAAGATGCTGTACGATCACGCTGAATCGGGTGCGGATGTGACCATTGGTTGTATCGAAGTGCCGCGCATGGACGCCACCGGTTTTGGGGTGATGTCGGTGAATGATGATTATGAAATTACCAAATTCACTGAAAAACCCGCCGACCCAGAGGCCATGCCTGGCAAGCCGGATAAAGCCTTGGCTTCCATGGGGATTTATGTGTTTTCCACGGAGTTCCTGTTCCAGAAGCTGATTGAGGATGCTGACAAAATTGGCTCGTCGCGTGATTTCGGCAAGGATATTATCCCATCGGTGATTGAAGGGTGGAATGTGCGTGCCTTTCCGTTCCAGGATGAAAATTCGGAGCCGGTTTATTGGCGTGACGTCGGCACCATCGAGTCTTACTGGAAAGCCAGTATGGATTTGTGCTCCATTACCCCAGAACTGAATTTGTACGATGAAAACTGGCCAATATGGACGTATCAGGCACAGATGCCGCCAGCCAAGTTTATTTTTGATGACGAGGGGCGTCGCGGCGAGGCGATTGACTCTCTGGTGGCGGGCGGTTGCATTATTTCCGGTGCGCGTATTAAACGTTCGGTCATTTCCAGTGGCGGGCGTATTCACAGTTACAGCCTGATTAAAGACTCGGTTTTATTGCCGCGAGTGGAAGTTCACCGAAACTGTCGCATTCAGAACGCCGTCGTGGACAAAGGTTGCATTATTCCCGAAGGCACCATTATCGGCGAAGATCGTGCCGAAGACGAAAGACGGTTTTATGTGGAGGAAGCGTCGGGCATTGTCTTGGTGACACCGGAAATGCTTGGTCAGAAGGTGCATGTGACGCGTTAGTTGCGTTACACTGTTCGTTCATTTAAACAATAAGCACTCAAATCAAGTATGGTTATGGAATTAAAAAAAATTAAGTTGGTTCTTTGTTGGCATATGCACCAGCCGCACTATCGGGATGGCTTGAATGGCGAATACCGATTGCCTTGGGTGTATTTGCATGCGATTAAGGATTACACCGATATGGTGTCGCACTTGGAGCGGCAGCCCCAGGCCAAGGTGGTGGTGAACTTTGCGCCGGTTTTGCTGGAGCAGCTATCCGACTATGCGCGTCAAATGCGCGCTTGGTTGAAAAACGGCACCCATGTGCAGGATGCGTTATTGAATTGGGTGTCGGGTGAGGCGCCGATTACCGATGACGTTGAGCAGCGACTTGAAATTATCCAGGCCTGTCAGAAAGCCTTTGCGCCCACGATGATTGATACCTTTCCGCCGTTTCGGCGTTTATTGGACATGTCCAATTGCGATGAAAAAACGCTGGCGGAAAATGCGCAGTGCCTTACCTACTTTAACGAGCAGTACTTTGTCGATATGTTGATGTGGTATCACCTCGCGTGGATGGGGCAAAGTCTGCGGCGTGAGGATAAGCGTGTTAAGCGTTTAATCGAAACTGGAATGCGTCAGGCGCATTTCACGTTGAGCGATCAAAGAACCATGGTTGAGGTCATTGCCGATGCCATCGAAGGGGTGGTGCCGCGTTATCGCCGATTGATGGAAGCTGGGCAGATTGAAATTTCCATGACGCCTTATGGTCACCCGATCGTACCCTTGCTAATTGATTTTAATAGCATGAAAGACGCGCAGCCGGAGGCGCCCATGCCCAAATCGGCCTGTTATCCGGATGGTTACGATCGTGCCAAGTGGCATATGGAGCATGGGTTTAAGGTGTTTAAATCGCATTTCGGAGTCAAGCCGCGAGGGATTTGGTTGTCGGAAGGGGCGGTCAGTCCGGCGGCGGTCGGTTTGCTGGATCATTACGAAATGGATTGGACGGCCTCCGGCGAAGGGGTGTGGCGTCATTCGTGCGAGGCGTCGCATTTGAATCACCATGATATTGTCTCTAAGCGCGCCCTCTATCAACCTTTGCAACATGCCACGCAAAACTGCGCCATGTTCTTTCGTGACGATGGCATGTCCGACCTGATTGGCTTTCAATACAAAGACTGGGCACCGCAGGATGCCGCCAATAATTTCGCCCATAATCTTCAAAACATTGCCAATGCGTTAGGCGATGATGTCGAAGATTATGTGGTGACGGTGGTGTTGGACGGTGAGAATGCTTGGGAATATTACCGCGACAATGCGTGTCATTTTTTGTCGGCACTCTACGACACTCTGACCAAACACCCTCAAGTGGAGATGACCACCTTTTCCGAGGTGCTTGACAGTGGTGTGCGCCCAAGGCATTTGCCGATGCTCAAAGCCGGCAGTTGGGTCTATGGTTCCTTTTCCACTTGGATTGGGGAGGCGGATAAAAATGCCGCTTGGGATTTGTTGGTGGCGGCGAAACAGACATTCGATAATGTGATGGCTTCCGGCAAACTGTCTAAAGACGAGGCACGCTTGGCCACAGAACAATTAGCGGTGTGCGAGGGGTCCGATTGGTTCTGGTGGTTTGGGGATTACAATCCGTCTGGCAGTGTGCGGGACTTTGATCAACTCTATCGACGCCACTTGCAAAAACTCTACAATTTATTGGGTGAAAAATCACCGGAAACGCTGACCATTCCGCTTTCGCACGGCGGTGGGGATATGGAAAACGCCGGTACCATGCGCCGCAACTGATGCGGTGTTTGCAGGATTAAAGGATTAATGACGATATGCGACAACGAAAAGCCGGTGTGCTCTTACACCCCACTTCGCTCCCTTCCGGTCGAATAGATGACCAGGCCTGGCAATTTTTAGACTGGATGGAACAGGCAGGGCTGCGGGTTTGGCAGATGCTGCCTTTGAGCGAACCCGTGCAAGGCTTGTCGCCTTACCAGAGTGTGTCGGCATTCGCCATGAATCCGGCGCTGTTGCCTGAGGACTGGGAGGCGCGGCTGGATGAAAAAGGCTATCGTCAATTTCTGGCCGATCCGCCGCATTGGTTGCAGAACTATGCGTTGTTTATGACGTTGCGCAATCATTTTAATCAAACCTCTTGGTCGCAATGGCCGACCGCTTATCGCAATCGTGGCAAGCAAGCCTTAGCGGATTTTGCTAAAACCCACGCAACCGAAGTCGATCACTTAAAACGCCAGCAATATATGTTGCGTAAAAACTGGATGGCGTTGAAAACGGCGGCCAATGCCAAAGGCATAGCCCTTTTTGGCGATATGCCGATTTTTGTGGCTTACGACAGTGCCGATGTTTGGGCCAATCCGCATCAATTCAAACTGGATGCAACCGGCCAACCGACTGTGGTCACCGGCGTGCCGCCGGATTATTTTTCCGAAACCGGTCAGCGTTGGGGGAACCCGCATTACGACTGGGAAGTGATGCAGGCGGACGGCTTTCAGTGGTGGTTGCAGCGCGTTCGTGGTGAACTGGAATTGTTCGATTTGATCCGTATCGATCATTTCCGGGGGTTGGAAGCCTGTTGGGAAATCGATGCCGCCGAAGAAACCGCCATGAACGGCCATTGGGTCAAGGTACCCGGTGCGGCCTTGTTGAAAACCTTGCAGGAAACCTTTGCGAAGTTGCCACTGGTGGCGGAAGATTTAGGCATCATTACCCCGGAAGTGGTGGCGTTGAAAGAGCAGTTTGATTTGCCGGGTATGTCGGTGCTACAGTTTGGCTTTAACGGCTTGCCGGATAATCCGCATTCGTTAAAAGAACAGGTGGAAAACTCTGTGGTCTACACTGGCACTCATGATAACGATACCTCCTTAGGTTGGTGGCAATCTTTGGAAACGGACGAGTATCGTCACTGGGTGCGCAAGCAGTTACCTGCCACGCAAGCCCCCATGCCTTGGCCACTGATTCAAGCGGCTTTTGAATCGGTGGCACATTTAGCGGTCATCCCCATGCAAGATTTTTTAGGATTAGACAATCACAGTCGCATGAATGTACCGGGCACTATGGATCACAACTGGCGGTGGCAGCTGAAAGCCCAGCAGTTGACGTCGGCGCTCGCGGCACAAGTCGCCGAGCTCGTCCACAAGACGCACCGATAGACTAGAATTAATCCAGAGCGAAAGCCGGAAAGGATAAATAATTAGATGACAACATTAATGGTTTCGCAAATTGATTTACAGCGTTTACAAGACGGTACCCATCATGACCCATTTCAGGTCTTGGGGGTGCATGAAAATGGCCAGACCTGGGTATTACGCGAATGGTTGCCCACCGCCGAAACGGCGGTTGTAAACGGTATTGAACTCAAGCGGGTAGAAGGTTCGGATCTGTTTTACGCCGAGTTGACCGCGCAAGCGGTAAAAACGTTGCCGACGCATTATGCGGTGGATTGGACAGAAGCGGACGGCTCTGAGCACAGCGCCGTTTCGCCTTATACCTTTTGGCCTCAGTTGGGTGAACTGGACTTGCACTTGTTTGCAGAAGGGCGTCACTGGCATATTTACGATCATTTGGGCGCGCAACCCAAAACGATTGAGGGTGTCTTGGGGGTGCAGTTTGCCGTTTGGGCACCTGGCGCGAATCGCGTATCGGTGATTGGTGACTTTAATGGTTGGAACGGCTTACGCCATCCGATGCGTACCAATGGCACTTCGGGTGTTTGGGAATTGTTTATTCCTGGGTTGCAGCCCGGCGATATTTACAAATTTGAAGTGCGCAATGCCGACACAGGTCATTCGCTGGTGAAAACCGACCCTTACGCACGCCAGATGGAGCTGCGTCCTAGAACCGGTTCCGTGGTGAATCAGTCGGACTATCAATGGCAGGATCAGGCGTGGATGACGGAGCGTGAACATTACAATTGGCGTCAGTCGCCCATTAATGTTTACGAAGTTCATCTGGGGTCTTGGCAGCGAGATGCCGAGGGGAATTTCTTAAATTACCGTGAAGTGGCGGATCGCTTGGTTGAATATGTGACCTGGATGGGCTACACCCACATTGAACTCTTGCCGATTACCGAACATCCATTGGATCAATCTTGGGGGTATCAGACATCGGGTTATTATGCGCCCACCAGTCGCTTTGGTTCACCGGATGATTTCCGTTATTTTGTGGATCTCTGTCACCAGCAGGGAATTGGTGTGTTTTTGGATTGGGTGCCGGCGCACTTTCCCAAGGATGAATTTGCCTTGGCGCGTTTTGACGGCACGGCCTTGTATGAACATGAAGACCCGCGTAAAGGCGAACATCGAGGTTGGGGGACTTATATCTTCAATTTTGGTCGCCATGAAGTCAGCAACTTCTTGCTGGCCAATGCGCTTTACTGGTTGAAAGAGTTTCATTTGGATGGTTTGCGCGTGGATGCGGTGGCGGCGATGTTGTATCTGGACTATTCGCGTGATGAGGGCGACTGGATTCCGAATGAATACGGCGGTCGTGAGAACCTAGAAGCAATTGAGTTTCTGAAAGTATTGAATACCGAGGTGCATTCTCAGTGTCCGGGCGCGGTGATGATGGCGGAAGAATCGACATCTTGGCCGATGGTCTCTCGCCCAACCTGGATGGGTGGCTTGGGCTTTTCCATGAAATGGAATATGGGCTGGATGAATGATTCGTTGGACTTTTTTGAAAAAGATCCCATTTACCGTCCCTATCATCACAACCAGCTGACGTTCAGCCAGATGTATGCCTATTCGGAAAACTTTATTTTGCCGCTGTCGCACGATGAAGTGGTGCACATGAAAAAGGCACTGGTGAGTAAAATGCCGGGAGACGATTGGCAGAAAATGGCCAATATGCGCTTGCTGATGGCTTATCAGACGTTAAATCCGGGCAAAAAGCTGCTGTTTATGGGCAGTGAGTTTGCTCAGTGGCACGAGTGGAATGATAATGCTGAACTGGATTGGTATCTCTGTGAGCAGGCGGCTCACCGTGGCGTGCAAACGCTGGTGCGTGACTTGAATCACCTCTATAAGCATGCTTCGGCGTTGCACGAACGTGATTTCGAATTCGAAGGGTTTCAGTGGGTGGACTGTCACGATTATGAACAGTCGGTGTTAAGTTTTATGCGCATTTCGGAAACGGAAAAGCTGATTTGCTTGTTTAATTTTACCCCGGTTCCCAGAGAGGATTATCGCATCGGTCTGCCGGAGCCCGGCCTTTACGAAGAGGTGATTAACACCGATTCCGAGCTTTACGGCGGCAGCAATCTGGGCAATGGCGGTGCGTTGCACACTGACGACCAGGCCTGGATGAATCTGCCTTACTCCACTTCCCTGACCTTGCCGCCTTTGGCCGCCGTGGTGTTGAAGCGGAAAAACGTTTGACGAAGCCTGAAATACTTTTTAACCCTTTTACGACAGGACACCAAGAGACAGCCCCATGAAAATATTGTTTGCAACTTCCGAAGCGCACCCTCTGATCAAAACCGGCGGATTGGCGGACGTTTCGGGCAGTTTACCGAATGCCTATCGCCGCTTGAAGCATCAGGTGCGTTTGGTTATTCCCGCTTACGGTGACATTTGGGAGACGGTTTCTCAGCCCGAGCAGATCGCCGACTTTATGGTCGCCGCCTGTGGCCGAGAGCTGCACGTGCGCTTGTTGAAAGCGAAAACTGAAGGCATTGATGTTCCGGTTTGGCTGGTGGACATCCCTGAATTATTTCATCGCCCCGGCAACCCTTATCTCGCGCCTGACGGCAAAGACTGGTGGGACAATGGCGAGCGTTTTGGCGTCTTTTCCAAAGCGGTTGTGGAAATTGCCATGAACCGTGTCGGCTTGGATTGGCAGCCGGATGTGGTGCAGGCCAATGACTGGCAAACCGGACTGGTTCCGGCGCTATTGACCCGTGAGTCACATCGACCTAAGACGTTATTCACCATTCACAATATGGCGTATGCCGGTTTATTCCCTCGGGGGCTGTTTGATGGCCTGCAACTTCCTTGGGAGTGGTGGGAGCCGCATTGGGGAATCGAATTCTACAACAATATGTCGATGCTAAAAGCCGGTATCCAGATGGCGGATTGGGTCACCACGGTCAGTCCGTCTTATGCGCGTGAGATCACTTACCCAGAATACGCTTATGGTCTGCAAGATCCTTTGATTCGTCGTGAATCGGAAGGGCGTTTAGTGGGGATCTTGAACGGTATTGACGGTGACGTGTGGAATCCAGCCATAGATCGTTTCATTGCCCGCAACTATTCGGCGGAAAAAGGACGGGTGGCCGCCAAAAAGCAGAACAAGAAAAATATGCTGGATTTCTGGGACATGCCGCCGGAGGTGCTGGAATCTGAGGATCCGGTGATAGGCCTGGTGGGACGTTTGGTGCCGCAAAAGGGCATTGATCTGGTGTTGGATGTGCTGCCGGAGCTGATCGAACAGACGCAGGCACGTTTTGTCATCGTTGGCAGTGGTGATAATCATTATGAGTATTTAATCAGTGAGCTGTCACAGCGTTATCCGCATAGGGTGTTGGTGTACATTGGGTATTCCGAATCCTTGGCGCACAAGGTGGAAGCCGGTGCCGACCTGTTTTTAATGCCGTCACGATTTGAGCCTTGCGGTTTGAATCAGATGTACAGTTTGATGTACGGTACCCCGCCGATTGTCCATGCGACCGGTGGATTGGCGGATACGGTTGTGAATGCGACTCAAGAAAACCTATCCGATGGAACCGCTACTGGGTTTGTCTTTTATGACCCAAGCCATCATGCGTTGAAGTCCACGATGATGCACGCACTTTATTTGTTTGGCAAAAAACGTACTTGGCAAAAGTTGCAAAAAACCGGAATGCAGCAGAATTTCAGTTGGGATCTCAGTGCAAAGCAATACCTGAATTTGTTTAAAAGTTAGAGCATCGATGCTTATCCCGTATTGATTAAATTTTGGAGTGGTTATGGCTAAGAAAAAACAGTTGGAAGCGGAAAATACACAGGATTCCCATATCTATGAATTATTGAAACAGATGGGGATGAAAGAAAAAGACATTGAAATTGATTTTGTGCACTATCTGTACAATATGCTCGGTCGCGATATTCATTCCGATGCATACTATCAATTCAAAGCCTTGTCTTATACGGTGCGTGATCGTTTGATGATGCGCTGGAAGGATACTTGGAAAGCCTATAATTGCTGTGACACCAAAAAAGCCTATTACTTGTCGATGGAGTTTCTGGTTGGGCGTTCTTTGTCGAATAATTTGCTCAACCTTGGCATCGATACCGCGGCTGAAAAAGCCATGTATCAACTGGGTGCCAACCTTGAAACCATTGAAGAGGCGGAAAAGGATGCCGGTCTTGGAAACGGTGGTCTGGGGCGTTTGGCCGCGTGTTTTATGGACTCTTGCGCCACGCTGGGGCTACCGGTATTGGGGTATGGGCTTCGTTATGAATACGGGATGTTTAAGCAGCTGATCAAAAACGGTTATCAGGTGGAAGAGCCGGATCACTGGCTTGGGTTCGGCTCTTATCCTTGGGAAATTCAGCGAACTGAGTACACACGGGTGATTAAGTTCGGCGGCCACAGCCGTCAGTTCACCGACCCGCATACCGGTGAACTCATCGTTCACTGGGAGGATGCGGAAGAAGTCTTTGCCGTGCCGTTTGATGTTCCGATTGCCGGTTATCAGAACGGTGTGGTCAACACCCTACGCTTGTGGTCGGCGGAAGCCACCGAAGGGTTTAATCTTTCCGAGTTTAACCAGGGTTCTTATTTCGAAGCGGTTTCCGGTAAGAGTGAAGCGGAAAACATTACCATGGTGCTTTATCCGAACGACAGCAGTGAAAACGGTAAAGAATTGCGTTTGCGCCAGCAGTATTTCCTGGTGTCGGCTTCCTTGCAAGACGTGGTGGCGCAATGGGTTCAGAAAAATGGTGAGGATTTCAGCCACTTTTCCGAGCAGAATGTGTTTCAGCTCAATGATACCCACCCGAGTTTGGCGGTGGCGGAACTGATGCGCATTTTAATTGACGATCATAAAATGCATTGGGATCAGGCCTGGTCAATTGTGTCTAAATCCATGGCGTATACCAACCACACCCTTTTGCCGGAAGCCCTTGAGCGTTGGTCGGTGCCTTTGTTCCAGAAGTTGCTGCCGCGCGTCTTGGAAATTATCTACGAAATTAATGCCCGTTTCATGAAGCAGGTGGCCATGAAATGGCCGGGTGATGTTCAGCGTCAAAGACGGATGTCGATTATCGATGAACATAATTATGTGTGCATGGCGTATTTGGCGATTGTGGGCAGCTTCTCAATCAATGGCGTGGCCGCATTGCATTCTCGCCTACTCAAAGAAGGTCTGTTCAATGACTTCTATCAGCTGTGGCCGGACCGGTTTAATAACAAAACCAATGGGGTGACGCAGCGTCGTTGGATGGCCAGTTCCAACCCGAGTTTAAAGGCCTTGTTGAACGAGAAAATCGGCGATGAATGGATTACCGATTTATCGCAATTAAGCAAAATCGAAAAATTTGTGGACGATAAGCCGTTTCGCCAGGCCTGGATGGCGGTGAAGCGCCAAAACAAACAGCGATTGGCGGATCTGGTGGAAAAAGAAACCGGCGTTAAATTCGATGTGACCTCCTTGTTTGACGTTCAGGTAAAACGCATTCACGAATACAAGCGTCAGCTGCTGAATATTCTGCACGTGATTCATCTTTATGCCCGCATTAAACGAGGCGACACGGAAAACTGGACCAATCGCAGCGTGATTATCGGCGGTAAAGCTGCACCTGGCTATTCCATGGCGAAAAAAATCATTAAGCTGGTCAACAGTGTGGCCGAAGTTGTCAATTGCGACCCGGATGTCGGTGACAAATTAAAGCTGGCATTTATTCCGAATTATAATGTGTCGGCCATGGAAATCATTGCCCCAGGTACGGATCTGTCCGAGCAGATTTCCACCGCCGGTAAAGAAGCTTCCGGCACCGGGAACATGAAGTTTATGATGAACGGCGCCGTGACCATCGGAACCCTAGACGGAGCCAATGTTGAAATTCTGGAAGCCGTGGGGGAAGAAAACTTCTTCTTGTTTGGCTTGAAAACGCCGGAAGTGGCGGAATTGCGTCCGCATTACCATCCACAAGGCTTTATTGATACCGACAGCGATTTGCAGGATGTGTTCCGCCTGCTGGAAGCCGGACACTTTAATCAGCTGGAGCCGGGTATTTTCGATGGGATAATCAACAGCCTCAAAAACCCGAACGACAGTTGGATGACCTTGGCGGACTTCCGAAGCTATGTGAATGCTCAGGAGGAAGTGGCTTTGGCGTTCCAGAATCACAGTCGCTGGAACACCATGAGCATTATTAATTCGGCGCGCAGCGGTATTTTCTCCACCGACCGCACCATGCAGGAATACAATCAGGATATCTGGAAACTGAAACCGATTAAAATGCAATAAACCCTCTGCAGTTCCTCAAGGCGGTAACATAGCCCATCCGCATTTGACCAGATCCAGTCAAATGCGGATGGGCTTTTTTTGTTGCCAGAGCGGCTGTGATGGAACAGCGGTTTGACAAAAACACGCACAGCGCTTATTGTTTTAAAATTAAAACGTTTTGCATTCGGGGTACAAGACGCGTTGAGCGTTTCGAACGCCTTATCGAAGCGGCGTCAAGTGTCAATGTAATGGATGGATTTATGGAAACTCTGCTGGAAGCTGTGACCTCGGTTTCGATTTGGATGCGTCCGCACCTGCCGGAAATCGGTTTGTCGATATTAGCCACCTTATTGATTATTTTCGGACAGAGCATTATGAGTTTTGTCCGTCAACAGATTGGGGCTTTAAACCTGATGCTGAAGTTGATTTTATTTGGCGTGATCGCCGCTTTCGGGTTGATATTTATCACGTCACAGCTCACACCCTGGTTAATGACGTATCTGGCGCAGTTGCCAGATGTGTGGTTGTCACCGGTCATCGTGTTGCTGTTTCTGGGCATCGGCTGGTTGGCGCATCGAAGAGGCAACCTCTAGGGTGGACTCTTCACACTACATAACACAAGACGGTTTTTATCGACTGTCTGCCGAATTAAGCCAGCTTTGGAAGGTGAAACGCCCCGAAATCGTTCGCGCCATTGCCACGGCTGCGGCCGAGGGTGATCGTTCGGAAAATGCGGAATACATCTACCGGAAAAAAGAATTGCGCGAAACCGATCGCAAAATCCGTTATCTGGAGCGTCATTTGAAAGACATTCAGGTGGTGCGCGATAAGCCACGCCGTCAGGATAAAGTGTATTTCGGCGCTTACGTGGTGTTGACCGATGCACTGGGTGAAAGCGTGCGTTATCGTCTTGTTGGCGGCTTGGAAGCACGCCTGGCGGAAAATGAAATTTCAGTGGCCTCACCGGTAGGCCAAGCAGTGCTGGGTAAAACCTTGGATGAAGCTGTCACGGTGACACGGCCGGATGGCACGCGCAAGAACTATACAATCGTTGAGATTACTTATTGAATAACGTTGTTTGAATGCTCTAATTGGGTCGTTTAAACCGCTTTAACTATGGGAAGGCACACATGAAAAAATTACGCATGGCAGGAGTGTTGTTATTAAGCGCTCAAATGAGTGCTTGCAGTCTGTTTGACAGCAAGAGCGAGGAGGTTCAGCCGTCGGTTCCGCTGGAAGTGGTGGATTGTGTTTATCCCGGTACGGATGATGAAGCCCCCGGCTGGATTTGTGACCAACCGGTGACGGGCATTGCCATCAGTGCAGTGGGCATCGCTGAGCCTTCGCGAGCGGGTATCGGCTTTATGAAAGACATGGCGGCTGCGGATGGGCGTGGACGTTTGGCCGAGCAGGTCAAAGTTCAAGTGCAGAAAATGGTGAAGCAGTATTTGGGCACCACCGGCGTGGCCGACAGTGAAACGGTGGATGCGGCCGCGAGTTCGACCCTAAAGACCATTACCAATCAAAGCTTGGTCGGCTCGAAGGTGTATCAGACACGCCTCGGGCCAAACGGTCGTTTATATTCGCTGGTCGGTATGGATAAAGCCACCCAGGATAAAGTGGTTGAAACAGCCGTGCGCACCTCCATGAACAATGACCAAGCTTTGTGGCAGCAGTTCCAGTCGAAACAGAGTTTCGACGAAATGGCCAAAGACATTGCGAACCAAAACGTGCAGTGATGAGATGTGCTTTTTGGTCAGGTATTTGCTTGCGCAAAAGTCATTTATCAAATAAGAGGGGCTGGCAATGGGATGGGTGATTAAAGATCATTATGAGGATGAATACGATTTTGAAGTGGATCGTATGAATTTGGAAGCGTTGGACATCACCGCGTTTTCTTGCCCGAAGCTGCGCATTATCGAGGTGCCGGTGGATGAGTCGGATCTGGAGACGCTGGAGCAAGTTTACGAGGTGTTGTTTCCCGGTTTGTTTGAAGATATGACCGACATGCTTGAACGTGAGACTGAGCGGGATCCTTATCGGGTGCGTTATTATTATCGGGTGCGCAAGTCCGATTCGGGGCAGCTGTAGCCCAAAATGTCTGTTCGCGTCATACAATTGTAAAAAAGGTTTAATTTCAAGGCGTTGTGATTTTTTTGAGGCGCTAAAATGGTGCAACGCCTTGCTTTGGCAGAAGAATCCGGTTATAATATTGTCAATTTAGTAACCCAAGCAGGTTAAGTCATTTTATTATCAGTTGTATTTAATACACTGTCATTTGCGTTTAGGCGCTGCACTTTTTCGGACCCTTCTCTCATAAAAGGGTCAAGTCTAATCCAAAGGATCAGTCCTGAGGACCCAATCGTATCTTTTTACTCATGCGAGTCTTTTCCCTTTTCGGAAAACATTGGCTTTGAGTTCAACGCTTCTAAACCATTGAATCGCCCTTTCGATTTTTATAGAAAGCACGATAGAGCTTGGTCGTCTAATTTTAATCCATTAGATTTCAATCAATCAGAGACTCAGATAACAAGACTATGAACACTCAAACATCGAACGCAACAGTCACTTTCAGAAAACCGGTTCTGAAAGACGGTTTGTCAATTTACCAGCTCATCCAAGCGTCACCGCCGCTGGATGTGAATTCAAGTTACTTGTATTTTTTACAGGCCTCTCATTTCGCCGATACCTGTGTGGTGGCCGAGTATGAGGGGAATATCGCCGGGTTTATTTCCGCTTATTATCGGCCAGATGTGCCGGGCAGCCTGTTTGTGTGGCAGGTCGCCGTTTCGGATTCGCTTCGCGGTCAAGGCATGGCTAAACGCTTGTTGAGTGCTTTAATTCAACAGCAGCCGCCGGAGAGCATTCGCCAGTTGTGCTGCACCATCGGCCCCTCGAACCAAGCATCGCAAGGGTTGTTTAAATCCTTTGCCAAACAGCATGGCCTCACCCTTCAGGTCGAACCCTTTATTACCGAAGCGGATTTTGGTGACCTGGGACATGAAGCCGAAGAGTTGTATCGTTTGCAGCCGGAATCCGGCGATTGCATTCGATTGGTCTCTTGAGCGGAAGGACAGACTTACAAACAAAGGTGTGGTCCCGTCAGCGGCGAGAATCGCCAGACTCGAACCAACCATTTTTTACAATTTACCTGAGAGGAAATTTATATGTCATTAGGCACATTTAACAAATACGAATCGGAAGTGCGTGGTTATATTCGTTCGTTTCCGACGATTTTCGATAAATCTAAAATGGCCGAAATCTGGGATGTGGACGGCAAACGTTACATCGACTTCTTTGCCGGTGCCGGTGCTCTGAACTACGGCCACAATAATCCGGACATTAATGAGGCCTTAATCGAATATTTGAAGAACGATGGCATTGGTCATGCGTTGGACATGGGAACGGTTGCGAAGAAAGACTTTATCGAAAGCTTTGTGTACAACGTACTGGAGCCGCGCAACATGGAATATAAACTCCAGTTTGTCGGTCCAACCGGAACCAATGCCATTGAAACGGCCTTGAAAATTGCCCGTAAGGTCAAAGGGCGTAAGCAAGTGATGTCCTTTACCAATGGTTTCCACGGGATGTCCATGGGCTCCTTGAGCATCACTGGTAACAGTTATTACCACGATGAAAGCTATGGCGTGCCGGGCTACACCACTCAGGTGCCGTTCCATAAATATTTGGGCGACAAGGTCGATACCATCGCTTATCTGCGCAAGATTTTGGAAGATACCTCCAGTGGCACAGAATTGCCAGCGGCGATTGTATTAGAGACCATCCAGGCAGAAGGTGGCATTAATGTTTCCGGTGAGCAGTGGCTGCGCGATCTGTGTCAAATCTGTGACGATTTCGACATTTTGATGGTGGCGGATGAAATTCAGGTGGGTAATGGTCGTTCCGGCGATTTCTTCAGTTTCGAACGTGCGGGCATTCAGCCGGACATTATCACCCTGTCGAAATCGATTGGTGCCGGTCAGCCGATGGCTTTGGTGTTATTGAAGCCGGAGCTGGATCAGTGGAGCCCGGGTGAACATTCGGGAACTTTCCGTGGGAATAATTTGGCGTTTGTGTCTTCCAGCGTGGCTTTGAAAAAATATTGGTCGGACGACAGCTTTTCAAAAGAAGTGAAGGTGAACTCGGCTCTTGTGCAAGCCCGCATGGAAAAGCTGGCGCTGCGTTTCCCGCAGCATGTGCGCGAAATACGCGGACATGGCATGATCTGGGGCGCGGAGTTCAAAAACCCAGAAATCACCTCAAAAGTGTGTTCGCAAGCCTTTGAAGATGGTTTGGTTATTGAAACCGCCGGTGCCGGTGATGAAGTCATCAAGTTCCTAGGGCCGCTCGTCATTACGGAAGAGTTGATTCATGAAGGGTTTGATATTTTGGAAAACGCGGTGGAAAAAGTCGGATAAAAGAGCCGTCTAAGCCCGATGAAATGATAAGGAAGTAGCATGATTGTACGAAATTTATATGATGATATTATCGGCACCGATGCGGATGTCGATTCCAAGCAATGGACCAGTCGTCGCCTGTTGTTGGCGAAAGACGGTATGGGGTTTTCGTTGCACGACACCTTGATTAAAGAAGGTGAAGAGCTGCACCTCTGGTATAAAAATCACCTGGAAGCAGTTTATTGCATTGAAGGTGAAGGCGAAATTGAAGAGAAGAAAAACGGCCAGGTGCACGCCATCCGTGAGGGAACGGTTTATGCCTTGAACGAACACGATCAGCATATTCTGAAGGCCAATAAAGGGTCTCAAATGCGCATGGTCTGTGTGTTTAACCCGCCAGTGACCGGGCGCGAAACCCACGACAAAGACGGTTCCTACGAATTGCCTAAGGAC